>WLOY01000001.1 GCA_009699015.1 Actinomycetota bacterium
AGACCACGGCCACCAGTCGACCGGATTGTCCCTGTGCTGCAACAGGTATGGCGAGGTCTCCTGGTCGAGTCGGTTCGTCACTGTGCTCCTGCTGCCTGGTCGGGGCCGGCGGTCCGCGCGGCGCGATGGACCAATGATGCACGGTCGCGATGCGCGGCGCCGATGCATGGCCAAGGAGTAGAGCGGCCATGGGGCAGCGAAGCCTGAGCGAGGGACAGACTCAAGCCTTCAGGTTGCCCATTTCGGTTTTGGCCCCAAGAAGTCCGGGTCGGAGTTGATGCGGGCCCGCTCAAGTTCGAACACCGGTTTATACACACCTTGCGCTTCAGTTTGCGTCGACTGACTCTCACCGCGCGAACTTCCGCTCTTACCGCTAGCGTCAGCACCCCGGGGACCTCCCCTGCATCACTGATCTAGGAGTTTTTCGTGCGCGTAGGTCGAATCATCGCCATCGCAAGTGCCCTCGTCGCAATGACCGCCATCGCCCAGGGAGCCCCCGCGATCGCTGCAGAGATCCCCGCCGGGGCCACCACCCTCGTGCTGTTGAACGACATTCCCATGAGCACGACAATCCCCGGCCTCGGCGGTGCACCCGTCGGCACCGTGTCGATCCATGAAGCCATCCTGCGATCAAGCAAGGGCAAAGCTGTCGGTACATTCAACGTCGTCGTGACAACCGTCGACATGTCGGCCGGCGACGTCACCGAAGCCCGCATGCGAAACGTGGTGTTTCGCTTGAAGGACGGCCAAATAATCGCCAGCGGCATCGGGCTCTACCTGAACACGGAGAAGTACCTTGCGGTGCAGGTTCCTCATCGCATCGCCATTGTCGGTGGCACCGACAAGTACCTCGGTGCCCGAGGCGAGGTCACCACGACACGCAGCGCCGACGGCACTTACCGTCACGTCCTGACCCTTCTGAAGTAGGGGGTCTGACACGTCAACATTGTGCCGACGTTGAGGTTGATGGGTTCAGAGCATCCATCGCCGGGTTACCATGGGCGAAGTCGATGGACCTTCGCCAAGCAAGGCCCGGATATTCATCGAGCGGAAACACAACTTCAGATTGGATCCTCATGGTCTTCAGGATGCTCACCGTCAGCAGCGCCATCGCCATCATGTGCGTCGGAAGCCTCGCGCTCCCCGTCGCTGCGAGTGCCGCGCCGGCGCTACCCAAGGTGAGCAACTGCGGCGAGATCTCCGCGAAGCCGACCGGGCTCGTCCTCTCCTGCGCCGACGCAAACACCGCGCTCGAGATGCTCAAGTGGACCGCCTGGGGCCAGTCGACTGCCCGGGCAACCGGGACCTTCTCTGAGAACGACTGCTCGCCGACCTGCGTGGAGGGCATGTACCACCGATACAAGGCAACTGTCACGCTGTCAGCCCCGAAGACCATCAACGGCAAGAAGGTCTTCACGAAGGCCCGGGTCGTCTTTCCCGGGATCACAGACCAGTCGAATCGCACGTTCACACTGAACTGAGTCTTTCCAACTTGGGAGGCCCGCCACACCCCATACTGCCGTTTGGTGGTGGGTTCCCATGTGGTGTTCCGTCAGACGGGCCCTACGAACGCCGCAAACTCCGCCATGATGAATGCGGTGTGCTCACCTGGCTCTGGGGCTCGACCGACAGCATGGCCTGTTTCGCGTGTCGGAAGCCTGAAGCCCCCGTCCCCGAAGCCGGCGAGCGCCAATTGGGCAACCGCACGATCGTCCGCCTGCGCATGCGCGGTCGTAATGGGGAGGTCGTGCACCTGCGCCAGCGAAAGGATCTCACTCAACTGCAACTGGGCTATGCGCGCGCTGACACGTCCGTGAAGCTCCTCCGCGCGAATGACCCGGCCCGAGTAGTCGGCGAGGGCCGGATCCTGCCCAAGATCACCCAACTCAAGGGCGGTGCACAAGCGCGACCAGAAATGATCCTCCAGTACCGCAATAACAACTTCGTGATCATCGCACGTGCGGAAGACCCCGTAAGTCGGCTCCATCCCGGAGCGAGGCGGCTTCACCCGGGACCAGCTGAGCGCGAGTTCGAGCATTGACACATCCAACTTGGCCCCGACTCCGAAATCCCTTGCGCGAACCCAAGCCGCCACGATGCTCAACGCGGCTGTCGTCCCCGTGCCTAGGTCCACCCAGGGAACTCCGATATGACCCGATGTGCGATGTGCCCCCGAAGGATCACCCCAGGCCATGAGATTGAGATCGTGAACCGGAACATGCGCGTATGGTCCGTCCGCGCCGAAGCCAGAAATCGAGCAATAGACCAAGCGCGAGTTCACTGCCTGGCATGCCGTCCAGTCGACACCTAGCCGGGCCATCACGCCCGGGCGAAAGCTCTCCACCACGACGTCCGAACCTTGGACAAGTCCCAGCGCCGCGGTGCGTCCGGACTCCGACTTCAGGTCAAGGGTCACCGACTCCTTTCCCGCGTTCACCCGGTCAAACATTTCCGGATCGAGGGTCCGACTCGGATCGCCCTGCGGCGGCTCGATTTTGATCACGCGGGCGCCAAGGCTCTTGAGCAGTGCTGTCGCGAATGGTCCTGGCAGTTGTTGAGTGAAGTCGAGGACGGTCAGGTCACGGAGCACGCCGGCACCATGGTCGGGGACCATACAACGCGTATTCGACGAGTCCGTGCACTAGAAGACCGCCATCGCGTTCGCCGGAGAACCAACTCCGCCAGGGAGCCGAAAGGGCTTGGCAACGAAAAGGAACTCATATCTTGCCCTGCTCTTGCATTCGCGACTCAGATCGACGAGGTCGAAGAGCTCTCCCATGGTCAGGCCAAACAGACCCAGCAAAGCTGGGTGCAGACGGGTGTCCGGCCCTCTCGGAGGCGTCACCTCCACCCCAATATTGTCGGCGCAGATCGCGGCCACGTGCTTGTCCCACAGCCATTCGAGCGTGGTCTCGTCTTGCATCAGGCCCGGCGCCTCGTAGCGCATCTCAATACTGCCGGGCTTATCGATCAGCCGACGCAAGAAGGTATCGACCCCGAATCGGACGAGCAGTATGTCTCCCGTTTTGATCGTGACCCCTTGGCTCTCCGCCACGTCATCGAGGATTGCCGTCGAGATCTCACGGCGAGAGTTGGGCTCAATCGGATCACCGATCGACGCCATGTACTCGCAGACGTCAAGCAGGACGCCCCGGCCGATGATGCCTGATTCCGCGACCTTGTCTATGCCAAGGAGCGATCGTGGGTTGAGGGAGTCCGCATCATTCACGAGATCGTTGTAAAAGCCATCCGGGGATCTCACATGCCGAAGACTGTCCCATTGACTCGAAAGTTGGGGTGCGAAATCGTCCAGCGTCTCATCAAGGTACCCCGGCATGATCTCGAAGACGTTGTGCTTGAACTTCGGGCGAAAATCGAAGATCTCCAGGGGAATGTCGAGCGGATGATCAAGGTTGATCGTCACTCCCTCTTCGACTAGTGCGGCAGCCGCACGCCTGCGCTCCGGGGTCAGCAATTCAAGGGTCCCGAGTTCAGAGTCCTTGCCAAACACCCCCCAGCCCGTGCGCCAAGGCGCTCCATTCTTTGAGAGGGGCAACTCGTTGTAACTCGGCAACTCGCCATTCATGCTCGTGTCCCTCCTACGTTCGCCCGCTTCATTTAGGCGCTCGTGCCGCCGTCGACAGGAAGGTTCACTCCTGTGACGAATGCGGACAGATCGGAGGCGAAGAACAGGGCCGCCCGCGCGACGTCCTCCGCAGTGGCCAGGCGCCCCATGGGGATGCCAGCGGCCAACTCATCGCGGGACATGAGGCCACCTGACTCGTCCAGGAACTGGGGCAGCATCGGGGTGTCCGCCGCCACCGGGCACAGCGAGTTGACGCGCACTCCGAACGGGGCGAACTCTTTGGCCAGTGACCGTGTGAGCATCACAGCACCACCCTTGGCTGCCTGATACCCGGAGTGGTTTGCCCGGCCCTTGAGACCAGAAAGCGACGCTGTGATGATCAGTGAGCCGCGCGAATCCTTGAGAGCTGGGGCTGCGTGCTTCGCCAGTAGCCATGGCCCCTTGATGTTCACGGCCATAAGGCGGTCGAAGAGGTCCTCGTCGTACGCCTCCACCGTGGCGAACGGTGCGGGCATGCCAGCATTTGCCCACGCGACATCGAGTTTCCCGAACTCCGCAATGGTGCCGGCAACAAGTCGCTCAGTGTCCGCCGAACTCGTGGCGTCGTAGCGGAAGGCCTTGCAAATACCACCGGCTGCCACCACCTCTCGCTCAGTTTCGAGGGCTTGCTCTTCATTGAGGTCGGCCACGACGACCCGTGCACCCTCCTCCGCGAATATCCGAGCGCCGGCTCGGCCCATGCCGGATGCGCCACCTGTGATGATGATGACCTTGTCCTGTAAGAGATTCACTTCTCGTTCTCCCATGCCTCGACGGATCTAGCTCTGGCCGACACTGATGATCGTGGTACGAACTTGCGTGTAGTGCTGTAGGGCCTCAAGGCCCTTTTCCCTCCCCATGCCGCTGTCCTTCCAGCCACCGAACGGAGTCTCGACACCGCCGCCGAACCAGTTGTTGATGAAGACCTGACCAGCCTCGAGCCCAGCCGAGAAGCGCAGCGCCCTATCGATGTCGCGCGTCCACACACCGGCAACAAGCCCGTAATTCGACTCGTTGGCCATCTTCAGCGCCTGCTCATCCGTGGTAAATCGAGCTGTGACGAGCACCGGTCCAAAGATCTCCTCGCGAACCAAGCGAGAGTCCTGAGCGCACTCGAAGATGGCGGGGCCGACGTAGAACCCATCAGGGTGCCTGTCAAGAACAGTCGGCTTCACCTCAAGTATCGGTTTCCCGCCAAGCTCTACTGCCCTGTCAAGGTAGGACCTCACTCGGGCGAACTGTTCGCGAGTGGCGATCGGGCCGATGTCAGGGTCCTCGTCCGCCGCACCGACACTGACCTCCAGAAGTCGCTCGCGCAGGCGAGTGGTGAACTCCTCGTAGATCGAATCCTCAACATAGAGCCTGCTGCCCGCCGAGCATGCCTGCCCGGAGTTGTAGGTAATCGCAAGAACGGTTCCGTCCACAGCGCGATCAAGGTCCGCGTCGGCGAAAACAATGTTGGGTGACTTGCCACCGAGTTCGAGCCCGACGGGGATGAGTCGATCGGCGGCGGCGCGGGCGATGATCTTGCCCACTTCAACCGAACCGGTGAACATCAATCGCCGCACGCCCGGATCCGCCACGAGGGCCGCACCAGTGGTGGGCCCATCGCCGGGGATGACGTTCCACACGCCGGGCGGGAGGCCGCACTCAGTTGCGATCCGCGCCAGGATCGGGTTCGTCAGCGGTGCATCCTCGGCCGGCTTGACCACCACGCAATTGCCCGTGGCGAGTGCTGGCGCAACGCTGCGCGCGGCCTGCTGCAGTGGCGCGTTCCACGGGAGAATGATGCCGATCACGCCGTACGGAGCATGTTCCGTGAACGCGTGGTAACTCGGCCCTAGGGGAATCACGTCACCGTGCAGTTTGTCTGCGGCCCCCGCGTAGAACTCGAAGTATCTCGCGGTTGACTCGACGTCACCGAGTGCCATCGTCATTGGCTTGCCGGTATCAAGGCCTTCGATGCGCGCAAGTTCCGGGGCCTGCGCGCGAATCTCCTGGGCAATAGCGGTGAGAATCCGACCCCGGTCAGCAGGCTTCGTGGCAGCCCAACGAGGCTGCGCCAGCCGCGAGGACTCCACTGCTGCGTGCACATCAGCCGCGGTCGCCACGGGCGTGCTCGCGATGACCGCCCCGGTAGAGGGGTTGAGTGTGTCGTAGCGCTCGCCCGCCGGGAGTCGAAGGACTTCGCCGTCGATGTAGGCCTCTGTGATGAGCTCGAGATGCGCCATTGGTCACCTAACTGCGATCGGGCTGTTGAGCAGCCGTGATGGATGTGCGGAATGCAGGGTCATGGGATTCACGCTTCGGCGGTCCGTGTGTCGAGCAATCCCATCGCTCCCGCAATGGCATCGCTGCAGGCGAGCATTTCCGTGATGATGCGGGGCCTGTCCTGGGATGAGACGAGGTCGCGGAAGGCCGAGACGTGAACGGCAGCGATGAGACGACCCGGTGCCCCCCACACGGGAACGGCAAAGCCGAAGATGCCTGAGATCGTTTCCTCATTACTGATTGAGTACCGCTGGTCCCGGATGGTCGCAAACTCGACCTCAAGGTCATCTGGGAGCCTGATCGTGTGACTCGTGAGTGCTGGCATCGGCGCCGTGAGGGTCGCGGCCTCGAGGTCCTGCGAGAAGGCGCAGTACAGTTTTCCTGCAGCGCTTGAATGCAAGGGCACCGGGTCACCAAGACGAATGTCAACGGCAGCACGCCCCTGGCCGGGAATTCGATCTACGTAGGTCACAGCATTGCCCACCCTGATCGCCAAATACACGTCGTGTCCCAAGTTGGACGCGAGCCTCTCGAGGTGCTGGTGGGCCAGCACCCGAACATCGAGGGACTGACCGGTCGCGAATGCGAGTTGAATGAATCGGGGACCGATGCGGTAGGTGCGCTCCTCGTCAACGCATATCAATTCTGCTTTCACCATGGAGCGAAGGAGATCATGCGTGCTGCTTATCGGATGATCGAGTACCTGGCACACTTCTGACATTCGAACGCCGACCGATTTGCGGCTGAGGACGAGTTCAAGCACCTCGGCGATTCGCTCGACCTTGTCACCTGCCACGTCTAGGTCCCCATATTCGATCGGGTGGCAAGGATCCTTGCCTCCATTCGGGAGATCTTTCCTGTCGAGGTGAGCGGGAGCGAGTCAACGACGAGCACAATGGCCGGGACCTTGAACGCCGCGATACTCGACTTGCATTGCGAAATGAGGGCTGTCGGGTCAATCGTCCGTCCGGCGACAGGCTGCACGATCGCCACAACGACCTCCCCTCGAAGTTCGTTCGGAGCCCCCACGACAACGCAGCCTGCTACTTCGTCAAGGGAATTGATGAACTCCTCGACTTCAGCGGGAGAGACGTTGATCCCAGACGTCTTGATCATGTCGGTCGCCCTCGCGATGAATCGGAGTGAACCGTCCTCCAGCAGCACCCCAAGGTCACCCGTTCGATACCACGCATCCGTGGTAAAGGTCTTCGCATTGAGTTCAGGATCGTTGAGGTAGCCGCGCGTGACGTATCCCCGCACCTCGATGAGGCCTTGGCCCTCAGCTATCGGTTCTCCCGTCTGGGCATCGGTGATGCGGACTTCGACCCCCGGCAGGGGGGGGCCTTGGCATTCCGCTCGCTGTGCGAGGGGCATCTCACGCGGCGTGACGCAGCAGTTGCCGTAGATCTCGGTTGCTCCATAGATGTTGCAGATGCCGGAGATGCCGAGCTCAACGGCGAGGGAGATCTCGCCGGGGTTCCCAATCGTCAGCCCGGTTTGCAAGGATGCGAGCTTGGCACGTTCGCTCGACGGCAGCGCCGCCAGTTCATGAATGATCGTCGGAAGGAGATATGCGGCAGTGCAGCGCTCGCGAAAGATGAGGTCTGCGGCAGAGTTCGCGGTGTACTCCTCATGAAGCACGAGCGCTGCTCCATGAGTGAACACGGCCATCATCGCGTTGGCAATTCCGTAACTCCAAAAGAGCGGCGCACCAAGCCACACCCGGTCAGCCGGGGTGAGTTGCATACGCTCACCTATCGCGAACCCATTCTCGATCATGGCGTAGTGCGAAAGGGGTACGGCCTTCGGCCGAGCCGTGGACCCGGAGGTGTACACCACAACCGCATCATCAACAGCCGACGGGTAGCGGCGGTCAGGCCGGTCGGCATTGCCGGGTTCGCTCACCAGTGCTGACCAAGGCTCCGCGCCAACCGGCAACTCATCCCCGATGACGATTACCGATCGAAGACTCGGGAATCGCAAAGATGGAGCCCTTGAAAGATTTGTCTCCCAGATTTCGGGCACGATGTCCTGAAGAGTCGCGAGGAGGCGGTGCTTGCCGACAGTCGCTGCGATGACTAAGGCGGAACACTTTGAGTGCTCGAGCAGATATGCCAACTCAAGGGGCTTCACGAAGGTGTTGAACGCCGAAAGCTGGGCACCAACGGCTTGAACTGCCAGTGCCGTTGGGATCCATTCACGAATATTCGGTGCAAGCAGCGCCACCACCGAACCGGGTCCGATTCCTCGATTCAGCAGTGACTCAGCGAGACCCTCCATCAGTTTCTCGAGCTCCGAGTACGTCATCGGAGCACCCGTCTCAGGAATGATTGCCGGTGCCTCGGGAGTAAGCGAACTCCACTCCTTCACGAGATCAGGCACGGTGCGTGCCCACGGCCGGCGACTCACGATTAGGTGGGTTCGTTGTCTGAGAGCTCGAACCAGTAGTCGGTCACATCCCCCTTGGGCTGCGGGCTGAAATGGACGTTCACGCGCTTGCCGATCGCCAGTTGCTCCGTCGCCGACTTCACGTCTGTGAGATCAATCCCGTGGACGTAGCCGAGGAGCGCTGTGCTTGCTCCGTCGAGAAGGACGTAGGCAATCGCGTATGGCGGCGCCGGAAGCCCCTTGAACGGTTCGTAGACGATCGTCATCATCTCGATGACCCCTTCATTGGCCACCTCCTGCCAATCCCCGGTCTCCACGAAGCAGCGGTCGCAGTATGAACGCGGCGGGACGAGAACTCTGGAGCACTTCGGGCACTGACGGCCAAGGAGCTTCGCGTCACGCAGCCCGTCAAGGAACACCCCGACAGTCGCGCCGAGAGCGTGTCGGTAACTGAGGTCCCAGGTTTGCTCGTAGAAGCGAGCCGGGGCGGTTTCGCTTGCGGATGTCATGGGTGTCCAATCGGATCGAGATGGTTGGCAATGACGAAAGTCGAGTAGAACTGGTGGTCTCCACCAATGGCGCTGGCGATGGCTACCTTGGCCCCCGCCACCTGCCGATCGCCCGCACGGCCGAGAACCTGAGTCGCTGCCTCGATGACTCTCACCGTTCCGGTCACCGCGATGGGGTTCGTGCACTGGGTACCCCCGGAGGGATTGACGACGACTCCCTCGGCGCCTAGGTGGAAGGCACCGCCGGCGAGAAGCGCTGGCGCTTCACCCCGTCCACAGAGTCCGGCCGCCTCAATCACGTGGAATTCCACACTTGAGAACGGCGCGTAGATTTCGGCCACATCGATCTGGGACGTTGGATCGGTGATTCCCGCCTGTGCATACGCGCGGTCAAAGGCGACGGCCAGGGCATCTGCGTCAGCGTGGTCACCCAGTGCCTGAGGACCGACGCGATCACCCATCCAGAAGGTCTCCGTGTTCTGGCCCAGTCCTCGGATCCAGGCCACCGGTTTCTTCAGGCGGGATGCATACTCCTCAGAGACGAGGATGAGCGCGGCTCCGCCAGTGGAGGATGGGCAGACATCGCCAAGTTTCAGCGGCCAGGCGAGAATCCTAGAGTTCAGGACGTCATCCTCGGTTACCAGTTCGCGCAGGTGTGCGTGGGGGTTGAGGGAAGCATGCCGACGGTTCTTCACCGTCACTCGCGCCATGTCACGCTCGTCAGCCCCGTACATGTGGTTGTAGCGCATCGCCGACATTGCGAGCATCGTTATGGTGTTTTGCGGATACGGGCGCTCGTAGGCCACGTCCCACATCTTGTTGAGAACAGATTGGGCTGAAAGCGACTCGCTCACTCGGTCAGCACCAGCAACGAGTACGACGTCAAAGAGGCCGGACGCAACGTGCATCCACGCAGCCTCAACGGCGCTCGCGCCAGTAGCGCCACCGTTGTTCACCCGCATAACGGGCTTGCCTGTGGCTCCGATCGATTCGATGAGCCACCGCTCGCCGTTTCCGATCCCGATGAGTGCATCAGGGGCAAGCGGCACGACGACCGCCTCGATGTCGGTCATCGACAGGCCGGCATCGTCGAATGCCAACTGCGCACCTTCACGGACGAGCTCTGGATACGTTACATCCGTTCGCTTGGTGACGAAGTCCGTCTGGCCGACTCCGAGTATCCCTACATTGCGCATGTCCTCACACCTCCGAAAGATCTGACATGAGCACAACGGTGACGCCCTGAGCCGCGAAGCCCAGTGTCGCGGCGGCGGCAGCAAAGTGCGGCGCGTTCGGCTGGACTGGACTCATCACGCGCTGGGCTGCTCGCCAAATGGCGAAGAGCCCCGCGGCGAAATCCGGATTGAGGCAATCGATGGATGGGAAAGACTCGGTCTTGTCGTCGCCGAGCAGGTGAGTAAGTCGTTGGGCGAGGCGGCGTTCGTTTGGCGCTCCGACGGCGAAGGCGTCAAGCGTGCCGATCGGTCCAAACGAGTCGCCAGCCTGCTTGAGGGCGAGTTCGGTCGCAGCGGTGAGTCCACCCGCCTCGATGTTGTCTCGATCCCCAAGGTCGTACCTGTCCATGGCCCATCCGACGCCCCGGACCCAGGCTCCCCCATCGACATGCCCGGGCTCGCGTGACTCGAGAACGATCGCGCATACGCCGTCTGCGTGATCTTGACAGTCCGACGCCGTCAGCGGCCATGAGATAAGCGGGTCGTTCGCTGATTCTGAGTGAGCGTTACTGCGCTCGGCCTCCGGCAGCACCGACGCCTGCAAGGCTGCCGCGATGATTCGATTCATCCCAATTGGCCGCACTATGAAGGGATCGGCCGATACCAGTTCCGCATGCTCTGGAAAAACCGACTCGCTGGGCTTGCTCCAGCCCACGACCACGGCATTCTTGCCCTGGCCTGCGAGAAGTCGCAGGTAGGCGTATGCGAACGCGTGCTCCGGTCCGGAGGCAATGGTCGTCACGTTCTTGCCGACCCCGCCGACAGGTCCGGCGGTGACCATGCAGGAGATGATCCGTCCATCGGTCTGGTCGTTGCCACTCATCACAATCGCGTCCACCGACTCAGGTGCTATTCCCGCCTTGGCGATCGCCGTCGACACGGTCTCAAAGATCAATTCCTCGAGCGATGCCGTTTCGATCCTCTCACCGGCGATCTGATGTCCGGCGGTAATGACGACCATGTCCACGCGTTCCTTCATCAGGACGTCAATCCTCCTTCGCTGCACAATCGGGATGAATTTCGATATATCGAAATTCATTTCACATTAACGAAACATTATGGGGTGCGTCGTTGCCTGTCAACGGTTTCGGGCAACCCCTCTTCCGACCCCGCACCCCCCGATGGCGCTACCCAGCGAATCGATGACCGATCCGGCCACGAGCCCCGGGCCGCAGCCGAAACAGCGAGCCAGCAAGCGGCTGCTGTGCCATCTGATCTGCAGAGAGTCGGTGGCGTGACGTCGGAACGAACAGATCCGCGAGATCACGTCCGCCAAACGCCACGCTCGTCGTGCAACTCGCGGGCAGAAGTAATCGTTGGATCTCCGCACCTTGCTGGTCGAATCGTCTGACCTGTCCCCCGCCAAAGAAGGCGACCCACACACACCCCTCGTCGTCGATCGTCAGTCCATCAGGCAATCCGTCAGCCGGGTCGAACTGCGCAAACGGGGTGCGCTCCCCAAGCCGCCCCTCAGGGGTCACCGGATAGGTATCGATCCGATGCCGGCTGCTGTCGACATGCATGAGTGTCGAGGCGTCCGGCCAATCCATGCCATTGGAAATGGTGAGATCCCCGAGGACCTGCTCACAGGTCCCGTCCGGGTCGATCCGGTACAGGGCCGCCTCACCCGCAGGGCGGTATCCATCCGGGCGCTGGGAGCACATCGTCCCTGCCCACAGTCGTCCCTGTGCGTCACACACCGCATCGTTGAAGCGGTTGTAGGGATCTAGGGATGACAAGTCAACCAACGTCCGGCGAGATCCATCGGACTCCGTCAGCACGATGGTCAGGCCGATACCCATGACATACCCGCCCGAGCGACGCGGAATTGCAAAGCCAAGTGGTGTGTCAATCACCTGTGTCGACTGCTCCCCCGTCGCGGGATCGCACAACCGAAGGAGCCCTGCATGGATGTCGACACGCGAGAGGATCCCGCTGTGCTCGTCCCAATGCGGTCCCTCGCCCAGCATGTCATCAGCGATGAACACCGTGCAGTTCTCAAGCTGTTGCAGCTCATTCCACATTCATTCCTTCTTCCTCTTGTTCAGCCACAGGCGCCGATCCTCCCAATCGAAGGGACGGCAGTACGTTGTTCGAGATGTAGTCGAGTCGCCGGGACCCTGAGTCGACCGGCTCGCCGGGCAGGACCCCGTAGACGTGAAACTCGTGAACTCCGGCAGCCCCCGCGGTCCTGAGCCGGTCCAATGCGCCGTCGGCGTCGACGATGTCGAACTGGCCGTCGCGGATGAGATCGCGAGCGTCGGTGTATCGCGGCCTCTTCACGAAACCGTATTCGATGTACTCATTCACGTGGAAGAGCATGTGCTCGCTGAGTTCCTCCAGCGCCCGCTCTGGATCCTCATCGATAATCAACCGTGCCGTCCGCATGGTCTTCGCAGGCGCGTCCTCAAATCCGAGCTGCCGGCGCGCCGCAAGGTAGCCCGTTACGTCCTCATTGGACGAAGCCATGAATCCGTCGCCCTTTGCGGCCGCTCGCTCCAATGCGGGTCGAGCCCTGCCCCCCAGCCAGATCTCAGGTCCGCCAGGTCGCATTGGGCCGGGTGCGACGGTTAACTCAGGAAAGGACCAGTGCCTGCCGGCGAAGGCGAATGGCTCACCCGCGAAGGCCTTTCGGATGATCGCGATCCCCTCGTCCATGAGACTCCCGCGATCGCCAAGCCAGACGCCCAGTCCGGCGAACTCCTCTTCGCGGTAGCCGGCAGCAACACCCAGCCGGAAACGCCCCTGCGACAGGATGTCAACGGTCAGGGCATCCTCAGCGATCCTCAGTGGATGGTGGAGAGGCAACTGAATGATGTTCGTCGCAATGCCCACCCGCGAGGTGCGCGAGGCCACCGCCGCCGCGAGTACCAGCGGCGAAGGTGTCCAGCCGTCGTCGAGGAAGTGGTGTTCTGAGATCGAGACTTCGTCGAATGCGAGTTCCGCGTCCACCCACGCGATCTGATCGATGAGTTGCAGGTAACGCTCCGCCCATGGCTGACGCCACGCCGCTGGGTTTCGAAAGTCGTAGAAGACGCCGAACCTTCGAGGGTAGATGGTCTCCATGTCCGACTAGACCGCCGTGTATCCGCCGTCGACCGGCAGAGCCACACCGGTGAGGTAGCTCGACTCGTCGCCGGCGAGGAACAGTATCGATGCCGCAATCTCACTGGGCTCAGCAACGCGCCCAAGCGGCACGCGACTCGAATACAGCTCGGCCACTTCGTCAATCGATTCCTGCCCCTTGGCCATGAAGCCGGCCAGCATCGGAGTGCGGACCGGGCCGGGGCAGACGGCATTCACCCGGATCCCCTCCGGCGCCAGGACAACGCACAGCGATTTCGTGAGACCGATGAGACCCGCCTTCGTCAGCGAGTAGAGCGGGCTGGTGAAGGATCCCACGAGGCCTGCCGCAGACGAGGTGTAGATGATCGATCCGCCATTCCCTGTCCTTCGCATGAGCGGAAGCACCGCTTGGGTGAGGAAGAACCCGCTCTTGAGGTTCACGTCTACACTTTTCTCCCACTGTGCTTCGGAGATTCCATCAATTCCATGCGGATTGGGCATCCCCACATTGCTCACGAGAATGTCGACGTGGGGCACGACGCCGCCGATCTCGGCTGCAACGCGCTGGATCTGGTCAACGCAGCCGAGGTCTGCTTGGTGCGCTGAAGCTCGGCCGCCGGCCTCCACGATTTCACGTGCGAGCTCGCGAACAGAATCACCGTTGAGGTCGATGAGCGCCACGGTCGCGCCAGCGCCCGACAAGGCAATGGCGCTCATCCGGCCAATACCCGAGCCTGCAGCAGCGATGACCGCCACTTTGTCCTGCCAAGCCATACGTGTCCTTCCATCGATGCACTGGGGTTACAACTGCTCGGCGCTACTCCACCGCATGGAGGCTTCGCTTGGCGGCAGGTTCGGAAGGCGTCCGAACCATGGGTGCATCCATCGAGACGTGTCGATGTCGTATCCGCCAATCATCGTCATGGAATTCGAAGACGTCTCGGTAGGTAGCGGTGAAGGCGATCGAGACACCCGCCTCAGTGGTCTGCAGCAAAGCGGCGGAACAACGGCCGGTGATCAAGTCGCCGTCCTGGGCAAGTTCGTGATGCCATGTGCTGTGGCGCGTTGGTCCCCGCTGGGCCAACAGCCAAAGGCGTCCGAACTCGATCAGGTTTTCACGGCCCACGACGAGCAAGGGCCGGGTGGTCTCGAGTCTTCCGTCCGGGGTGAAGCACTCGGCCCAGCCTTCGATGTGCCCATCGTCCAGAAGGTGGGCGTAGGCGCTGTAGCGCGCCATGACACGTTCCCGGACCGCGTCGAGCACCATGGGACCACTGTAGGTTCGCTGACTCCCCGGTCGTGTCCCATCTTGAAACAGTCAATGCCCACGTTGCTGCATAGGCTCCTCTTGTGCCGACTCCACGACCCGACCCGAGTTCTCAGGACCATGCGCGAGGAGAGCTTCATGGACAGGTCGCCGTTGTCACAGGGGCCGGCAGTGGAATCGGGCGCGCCATCGCCGAACTCCTTGCCGTACACGGCGCTCATGTCGTGGGGGTCGATCGACGAAAGGAGCCCCTGACAGACCTCGTCGAAAGCATTGCGGCATCCGGGGGCTCGGCAGCGTTCATGACTGTAGACGTTGCTGAAGCCGAAAGCGTCGAGCGGTGCATCTCTGCCTCGCGAGAGAACCACGGCTCCTTGGACATCCTCGTGAACTGCGCCGGCGTCATAGTGCCACCAACTCCGATCGCGGAATTTGATGTACGCAGTTTCGATTACATCATGGGCGTCAACGTGAAGGGTGTCTTCCTGTGCATGCGTTACGCCCTGCCAATCATGATCAATCAGGGGCGCGGCGTGGTGCTGAACATCGGCTCGGTGACCTCGGTGAAAACAATGGCCGACCTAGGGCCTTACGCCGCTTCGAAACGGGCCGTCACCGCACTCACCCGGGCGGCCGCCCTTGAGGTAGGACCGCAGGGGGTCAGGGTCAACGAACTGCTCCCGGGACCAACCCTGACGCGGATGGTCACCGGTCCGGTCGATGCGCAGACAGGGGCAGTCGCGTCGTTCGCCAGCAAGGTTCCCCTCGGGCGGGTATCCCTTCCAGCAGAACAGGCCGAGGCCGCGCTCTTCCTCGTCTCCGCTAGGAGCGCTTACGTCAACGGTGCATCACTCCTCGTCGACGGCGGTCTTGCCTGGGCGTAGTCGCGACGACGACCGCCGACCGTGCCACGTGCACCGGCTCCAGCGTCGGGGTGCCCCTCTTTACCAACCAAGCGATTGGTAGCATGGTAGGGAGGTGTGGGGAGGGATTCCAGTGGAGACGGCTGTCAGGGCCCAGGCGCAAGAGCAGCTCCTTGCTCGCTCTTGGACACGGTCTCGCGCGTTTGGCCTTGATCAGGGAGCGCCCCTTGAGTTGCCGTTCCATGCCGGGGTCGAATCCGACAATCGATTCACGCGGACGGCCCGTCCCGTTCTCGACTACCTCGGGGATCTGCTACCAGGATGCGGCACCGCCGCGGTCCTCCTCGATGCTCAGGGATGCATCCTTGCCCGCGTCTGTGACGACGACTCGCTCCTTCGACGGATGGACAGCGGCAAGAGCGTCCCCGGCTTCGTGTGGAGGGAGGAGTACGCCGGCTGCAACGCTGTAGGCATTGCGCTGGAGGAACGTCTCCCCGCATGGACGAGCGGACAGGATCATTACATGGAGGTCTTGCGCGACCTGTCATGCGCAGCAGCACCGATCATCAACCCCCTCAGCCAGCGACTCGAAGGCGTCCTTGACCTCACGGCTAACCTCACATTCGCCCATCCGCTGATGCTGCCTTTAGCGATACAGGCAGCCAAGTCGATCGAGGAAAGGCTCGTCGCTGCTGGGTCGGCGACAGAACAATTGCTCCTCCGCCGCTTTCTCTCGGCCTCCCGACGGCCAGGTCAAATGGTCCTCGTCCTGAGTGAGCGATCCGAACTCAGCACCAAGGCCGCGGCCCGACGCCTCAGTGCGTCTGACCGGGCGGTGATCGCCCACGCGGCGAGCGAACAAGTCGATGGCACTGACTCGAACACCTTTGACCTCGCCCTCACGGATGGTGGAGCCGTATCGGTGCGCTGCGAGACCATCGAGGCCCAAGGCCGCAGGGTGGGCTCGGCCGTCACGATCACGAGTCGGGATGCCGGTCGCACCACACGTCGAGGCCCTGCGGTCACGTCCGGGTCTTTGGGATCAATCTCCCCGAGCCCGGGCTTCCTAGGACGAAGCTCAGCGAGCCAATCAGTCCGTCATGACGCCGGCGAACTGGCTACCGCAGCATTCCCGATACTGATCTCGGGCGAGTCTGGGGTGGGGAAGGTTCACCTCGCAAGCATCATCGGACGAAGCCTTCGAAACGTCCTCCTGCTCGACGCACGCACGTATTGCGAGGAAGGCGAGCGGGCGCTTCTTCGAGAGCTCTCTGCGTTCGTTCACAAGGCTCACACGTGCGTCATCGTCCGCAACATCGAGGTGCTGTCCGATCATGTCCTGAGAGAACTGGGCTCCGTCGCCCGCGTTGCCGAGGAGAATGGCTCTCGAGTCATCACCACGACCACGTCTACCTCCGATATCACCCGCGACAACCGACTGCCAATAGGAATCGGGATCCACATTCCTCCGCTCAGGGAACGACCGGAGGACATCTGGGACCTTACCCCAGCACTCCTCGCACGCAAGGGCTCGAATATCCGAACGGCAGCACCAGTATTGGAGGCCTTCATGCGCTATCCCTGGCCAGGCAACGTCAGTGAACTCGATACAGTGCTGTCCGCCATGTTGCACCGATGCCGCGGATCTCAACTCAGCCTTGCCGACCTTCCCGTTCAATACCATCGCGGCGGAAGGCGACTGCGCCGCATCGAGCACGTCGAGCGCGCAGCAATTGTGCAGGCCCTCGCGGAGGCAGGTGGTAACCGAACGAAGGCAGCGGGGATTCTCGAGATCGGCCGCGCCACGCTTTATCGAAAAATGCGTGTCTACGGACTCGGTCCAGACAGCGTCGCGATCTGATGGACGCGGCGTCAATTGACGGGTCCACTCAGCATCCATCCCGACCCAAGCGTTTGATGACGTCCGCGAGCGTGATGAATGAGCCGAGCGTCGTGGGCGACATCACGACCATCTGGGCGCGACGAGACCCGACGCGGGTAGCCCTACGCAACAAGGACGGCGTAGAGCGCACCTATGCCGAACTCGAGGATCGAACAACACGCATCGCCAACGGCCTGCTCGCCATGGGGCTAACCGCCGGCGATCGCATCGCAACCTGGATGGACGACTGCTTCGAATATGTCGAGGTGTACCTGGCCGCGGCAAAGGCGGGGCTGATCATCTGTCCCATCAATGCCCGACTCACCCCGGCCGAGGCCACCTACCTCCTCAATGACAGTGGCCCGCGGATCATCATCTGGACTGCGGATCTCGATGAGAAGGTGGCCGAACTTGATGATCGTGAAATGGTGGATCGACATCGCCTCCGAATCAATCCGGGTGGCGAATGCCAACTCGCGCGCCTCATCGAGGCCTCGCCTCCCAACCTCCAGCCCGTCGATGTCGATCCGGCCAGCCCGTTGATCCTGGGCTACACGAGCGGAACCACCGGGCGTCCAAAGGGAGCGATCCTCACCCACGAGTCCATTCTCGCCCTGGGCCGAATCAACGCCACGTCATTCCGAATGACCGCCTACCCGCGAATGGCACTCACCGGCTCGATGTCGTTCGTCGCCGTGGTCCCTGCCCATGTGCTGTGCACGCTGAGACTTGGCGGCTGCCTCACAATGATGGGCAAATGGACAGTCGATGAACTGCTGGCGGTCCTTGAACGCGACCTGATCACCTTTACATACATCCCCTCCCCACTGATCACCGACGTTGCACGAGCGCTAGCCCAGCACCCACAGGCGTGGACAAACCTGCGCTCAGTCCTGCACTCCGCAAGCCGAGCACGACCGGACCAGTTACATGAACTCGTGACGGTGATCGGTACCCGCTTGGTTGAGGGCTGGGGGATGACCGAAAACTCGGGCGGCCTCATGACCGCCATGCTCGGACATGAGTATCTCGGCCGCGAGGTACACGACCCCGCGTTCACGTCGGTCGGGTTACCAGCCCTTGACATCTCCGTACGGGTCGTCGGCCCTGAGGGGCACGAACTTCCGCATGACGGTGAGAGCATCGGCGAGTTGGCCTTCTCCGGGCCGTCACTGATGACCGGCTACTGGAACCGCCCTGAAGAGACGGCAAAGACTCTGCGGGACGGCTGGTTCTTCACCGGCGACTTGGGAAGTATCGACAGCGCCGGTTACGTGTACATCTCAGACCGTCGAACAGACCTCATCGTCAGCGGCGGCGCGAACGTCTACCCGAGCGAGGTCGAGGATTGCATCAGCCAGTTGGCAGGAGTGCGTGAGGTCGCAGTCGTCGGGGTTCCACATGAGCGCTGGGGCCAGACCGTAGTTGCGGCCATTGTGGTAGACGATGATTCCATCACCCAAGAGGTCGTGCTCGAGCACTGCCGGACGTTCTTGGCAAGCTACAAGAAACCCACTCGCGTCCTAATGATGGAGTCACTCCCCCGCACTGTCAGCCTCAAAATCTCGCGCGCTGCAGTCCGAACCATCGTCCTCGAGCAGGTTGAACCGACGTGAAATGCAAAAACTGGGTTGGTCTCCTACTCGAGGTCTAGATCAGGTTCCAGATGGTTCGTGTCATTGAACCGTCTCAGAAGCCAGTCATCGCCCCGAACGACCAGGTGCGTCAAGGATGCGTTGTCGGACTCCGATAGGGAGTGCATCCGGCCACCCGTGGCCAGTGCCGAGATCATTCCGATGACGCCACCATGGGTGAAAACGACCACCCGCTGATTCGGATGGTTTGACGCTATTCGCTTGATGGCACCAGTGAGACGTCTCGCAAAGTCGACTTCCTGCTCCGCCATGGGAATAACGTCCCAGGTCCTTTCAGCAAGCACACGCTGCCAGTCTGGGTGGTTCTCTTCACGACGAATTCGGTAGACGCCCCCCTCCCACTCACCGAGAAAGATCTCACGAACATCGGGCTCAACCATCGGAGTCAGCCCGGTAATCTCCGCCAACGGCGCAGCCGTCTGTGCCGTCCGCTGAAGGGTGCTCACGTAGATCGCGTCAATCGGTTGCTTCGCAAGTCGCGCTGCGACCATGCCCGCCTGCACATGCCCTCGCGGATCAAGGGGCGGGTCACCGTGCCCGTCGACGAGCGGTTGGGGGTCGTCAAGACGAAATGGCCTGGATTCGCCATGGCGCACGATGAAGATGTGCGTGGCTCCTTCAGGCAGACTGAATCGATTTTGGCGGTATTCAACCACAGCCGGCTCATCTTTTGTCATGACGGCAGATCCATTTCCCTTGACGATGCTGATGGAATATCCGGACGTGCCCAAGTCGCGGCACCCGAGCCCGCAACACGACCGAAGACGAAGGCACTGGTAATCGAGTTTCCACTACCGACATAGACGTCGCCGACAACTCCCCCGGTGCACTCCCCTGCAGCGAATAGCCCCGGAACGGCAGCGCCCGAATCGGCAAGCACCCGCGCCTGCGAGTCGATTCGCAACCCCACCGCCGTCAGTGCGACATGCGCCATGCGGAGTTCGGTGGCGTAGAAGGGTGGCGTCTGGACCTTCCGCAGGACATCTGCACGCTTGCGGTAGTGACTGTCCTGCCCGGCAGTTACGTCGTGGTTGTATTCCTCAATCGTCCCAAGGAGCCGCTGTTCCGGGACTCCCATCAGGGCCGCCAGTTGCTCAAGGGAATCCGCCTTCAGCACTCTTCCTCGCTCGACCATCTCATCGAGCATCGCCTTCACCCACTTCTGCGCACGCCCGTCTCGTTTCCCCACCGAGACCTTCTTCGTAGCTTCGACGGTGTCAGGCGAAGACGAGTTCTTTGACTCCTCGTCGAATACAGCAAAGACCGGGGCGCGCTGGCCCTCCAAGATGGGCTGAGTAACGCTGTAGGACGACGTCTCATCGTAAAAGCGTCGGCCCTCACCATTGACGATGACGAGCCAACCGGGCAGGTACCCACCCTCAAGTACGTTTCCAAAATTTGGGGTAATCAACCGGGTCGCGCGACCCCCGCCTACAACTTGGGCGTCAACCTGCGCTCCAAGTTCGAACGCGCTCCCATCAGACGTTGCTGCACCGATGTACCAGTACCAGTCCTCATTCGCGAGTAAAGGCAGGTGCTTGCTCACCAACTCACGGTTCGCTGCGAACCCGCCCGTCGCCATGACGACAGCTCCAACCGACAGTGTGTCTGCGCCTACGGCTAGGCCTACCACTTCGCCGTCTGCGACAAGCAACCTGTCAACCTTCATCCCCAACGCGAATTCAACGCCAATTCGCTTGGCCTCGCTCACGAGCGTCTGACTCACGGCCATCCCCTCACCCACCGTGATGTGCATACGCGCGGCGCGTTCTTCACCTGAGGTCATGACCCTGGAGTCGAAGGCCACCCCGATGTCCTGCAACCAGTCGATCGTCGCGCCCGATCGCTCACAGAGCGTCCGGATGACCGACGGCTCAAGCCGAAAGCGATTGAGCCCCATGTAGAAGCGGTACATGTCCTCGGGATCGTCCTCGATGCCAGCCTCTCGCTGCAAACGAGTGCAGGCTCCCATGAGCTTGCCTCCTGAGAGTCGGCTGGACCCCCCTAGCTCACCTGAACCCTCAAGAACGATGACTGATGCACCCTCAGCACGCGCCGTGATTGCCGCGGTCAGCCCAGCGAATCCTGAGCCGATGACCGCAACGTCGAAGTCGGTCATGACACTGCGCCGGTCAAGCGCGCACTCAGCAGACGGGCGGCCCAAGAGTTGTCCCCGTCCGCGACAATCCCCGCCCACGGGCCGCCGGACGGGCGAAAGTCGATACCCGCAAGATTTCGAGGCAGGGTTATGAACACTTCGGTGTCAGGGTCGGCTACCTCGAAGACACGATCGCAGGTGCGACTCAGCAGCGCCGCTGAATCAGCCCCCTCCCATGCCACATTGATCAACACGGCCCTTGAGCCCTCACGGACGTCCTCCGGCACCGTGACCACGTGCAAATCTGCCCGAGGTGCAGCCAGCAGTGGAACCTGCCCCCTCTCGTCGCACCAGGCGAGGATGCGCGAAACCCACTCGCTCGCCACGGGGGCAGAAAACTCAGCGGCGCCGAGAAGGACGCGTCCGTCATCGCCCGACACGGTAATGAGGTCACCCTCGTGGATAACCGCCCCAGACGCAAAGGAAACGGAGCGTTCCTCATGATGAATGGTCATCCCTGTCACTCCGCAGGAAGCCGGCTTGCCCATCCCTCGCGCAACGACGGCGGCATGACTCGCTCGTCCACCGAGGGCAGTGACGATGCCGGACGATGCGATCATGCCGCTGATGTCCTGCGGTGAGGTCGTGGGACAGATGAGCACCGGCACAATGCCCTGCTCTGCCAATTCCTCAGCACGCGAGGAATCCAGGACGGCGCAACCGACCGCCGTCCCGGGAGATGCCGGAACACCCACCCCGAGTTCGGTCAACCCCGCGAACGTCTCGCACACGGGCGCCTGCAGCATCTCAAGAGCGCTGAGCGACACTCGATCAAGCGCGGCCTCAACATCGATCATGCCCTGATCAACGAGATCGACAGCTATACGTGCTGCCGCTGCAGGGCTCCGTTGACCCACCCTCGCCTGCAAAATCCAAAGCTTGCCATGTTGGATCGTGAACTCGACGTCACACATGTCCGTGTACTCATGCTCCAACTTGGTCAGGGCATCTTGGAGCGCCTCCCAGACCTCGGATGACTCGCGCCGCAACGAATCGATCGACTCGGGAATCTGGGAACCATTCACGACGTCTTCGCCCTGCGCACAGCGCATGAAATCACCGTAGGCCGCTGGGTGACCGGTCGCGGGATCTCGGGTGAACACCACTCCGGTGCCCGAGTCATTATCAAGATTTCCGAACACCATTGCCTGCACCGTTACCGCAGTACCGAGGTCATCTGGGATTCCTCGGTACTTCCGGTAGCGCTGGGCTCGTGGGCGATCCCACGAGCGCCAGACCGCCTCGATGGATTCGCGCACCTGACCCACGGCCTTCTGAGGGAATGGCGGTCCATGCTGCTCGATGGCGTCCTTCCACAACTGGACACTTTCCGTATCGTCGGCGTGCTCAGCCCGCGAGTGCGCTCGGGCGAGCACGTCCGCCGGGAGTTCGCGTACGACCTCGGCGAAGGATGCCAGGAGACGGATATACGACTGCCAGGCGAAACGATCCGAGGTCCTCGCGGCCACGCCCACCACCACGTCGTCACTCATCCCGACATTGAGGACGGTATCCATCATCCCGGGCATCGACTGGGACGCACCCGATCGCACCGAGAGCAGGAGCGGATTATCAGGGTTGTCCAATTCCTTGTTGAGTCGTGCAGCCAGTTGAACGAGATGGAGGGTGATCTCGTCGCCCAGCACATCCGGGAGAACCGGCTCCTTCGTCGCGAATGCCTTCCATGCCTCGGTGGTGATGGTGAAGCCGGGAGGAACCGGAAGCCCGAGGGTCCCAGTCATCCTCGCCAGACTCGCCCCCTTGCCGCCAAGGTACATACGGTCGCTCAGGGGCGACTCGAACGTGTGAAGGTACTGCGGCGCAGTTCGGTCAGTCCTTGATTCGTCAGGCATTCTCGGCTTCCATCTCGCGGATGAACGGCAGTACCCTCTCGGCAAAAAGGTTGAGGCTCGCCCAACCCACCTCCGGATCCAAGCCAGCGACCAGAGGATGAAGGGTGATAATCGTGTCTGGCGAGTACCCCTGCACGAGCTCAATTGCCTCGTCGGGCGTCACCACCAAGTACCGACCACCTGTTCGCAACTCCTCGATCGTTGGCGGGGTAACCCCCGCCGGTCCCGACATCGGCGTGTCGGTACTCGACCAACGTGCGTAATTGCCCGCCTCCAGCAGGAAGTGAGGGGCGAGGACCTCCCACGCAGAGTCAACGTCATCGGTCACATGAATGAGATGAGGACCGCCGCGCGAGTACTCCTTCGCCCTCGGTAATCCATTGGCGAGCCGCTCCTCTTGGAACACCTCGTATGCAGCCGCATTGAGCGGGAAGTACTCCATCCCCAGTCGCACCGCACGCTTGGCAGCAGCTCCAGACGAGCCGCCAAGGATGAGTGGCGGACCACCCGGTGTCATCGGGCGCGGTGTCACGCGAAGGGTTCGACCTTGGTACTCAAACTCTTCGCCAATCCACGCCTGACGAAGAAGCCGCACTCCTTCCTCCATAAGCTGGCCTCGCTTGCTTCGGTCAACGCCGAACATCTCGAACTCGGCAGCGTTGTAGCCCGCAGCGACAACAACATCGAGCCGACCGCCGCTGAGGATGTCGAGGACAGCCAAGTCCTCCGCGACCATGATCGGATCGTGGAGCGGTAGAAGAACGGCCGACAGGTTGATGGTGATGCGCGAGGTGACCGCTGCAACCGCCGAGCCCAGAACCATGATCGATGGGCACCAGTTGTCCTCGGTGCCGTGGTGCTCCCCGATGCGGATCGCATCGAGCCCTTGATCGTCGGCCCAACGTGCCATCTGCAGACCCGCCGAGTAAACCTCTGATAGTGGCTTACCCCAATTCGGACTCTGCAGGTTGAGCCTCATATCGACGCGCATGACTAAACTCCCTCATTCATACGTTGGCAGCCGAGAAGCGGTAAGGCGCAGGTTGAAACGACGGTCAATGACCGGCACGGCGCCTTGCTGCCGCTTCCGCCCAGGTCGACTCTCCCGCCTCCTTGCGGATGCGATCAATGTCCGCCCGCACGATGACCGATCCTCGACCCTTGAGAAGACGTGAGTACTCCTGCGTGTATCGGTACATGGCATCGACATCCGGATCCTGATACCCGTACTTCACTGATGCGTCGTCGAAATTGCGCCACGGTGCAGCCAGCAAGGGAGACGTGTAGCTGCGTGCCTTGGCATTGAGCTCATCCTCCGTCAGTCCGCCATCCAGGAATTGGTAGGTGCTCGACTTACGAGGGAGCTCAGAGCGACTTGATGACTCTCCATCACTGGCACGACGGGTGTAGTCATGATCGTTGAGCACATATGCCGGCACGAGTTGCGCGACACGACCAGCCTTCGGCAGGGACATGTTCGCCCCTGCCTTCCATGAACGGTAACTGTACGGATGGATGTAGTACTCACCCGCTGCACCATGGAGACCGTCAAAGGCGACGTAGTCACTCATGAAGGATGCGGTTCCGTACTCTTCGTTGAACACCGGCCACAGTCGTCGCACCCGGTCGTCGATGCCCTCCCACTCCGCCTGATCCCAGGTTCCGGACATGAACGAAACATCTGACAAGGCGTACACGTAGGCGAGGATTCCCGCCTCGGTCATCTCGTCGAAGTTCATCGCTGCAAAGCGTCGGTGCAGGGGAGTTATAGCCGCCTTCACCACATCTGCGATCTCATTGAGCGTCCGGATGAGTTCAGCCTTGCTGCTCATGCCGACCGGGATGAGTCGGTCGGTGAAGATGTCGGATGTGTACAGGCCGACTCCGATGACGTGCTGTTGGTAGGTCTCCGGCACGGTGTAGGCGCTGCCGAAATCCGTCACCTCGATGCGCACATCGTCAGTAATGAGGGAGAGCGTTAGGTTCTGGTAGGGGATGTCCGCTGCCACGCCATCCATCCACGGCAGGCCACTTTCACCCAGAGTCAGGAAGTTCCGCACGTGAAGCATGCGCTGGTCGCCCAAGTTATAGGGACCATTTGCATCCATGCCCACGCGACTTTCGCAGTAGACGAGGAAGCTGTACTGGCTCGTCACGGCGCTGAATCGAGCCACCGCCGCCCGCAGTTCATCGTCGACCTCGTAGGCATCGGCCTCGAGAACTTGAAGGACTCGCTCGTCGAGCACCTGAGACATGTCGCCCGCAGCGTTCGTCCAGATGTGACCCTCGTTGCGTCGGTAGGTCGACATGACTCGCTCGTGCCAGTCGATGACGTACCAGAGGTCCTCAAGATTGTCCTCTGGTCGCAGGACTCCAAGCTTGATGAGCTCGACCCGCCCCTGGAGGTACAGCAATTGACCACCCATATTCGCGGCCAAAGTTCCGAGTTGAATGCTCGAGTTGCGCATCCGATGGCCTACGTCCTCGGGACTGATGTGCTCAGAGGCTTTGCGGAGAATCCCGGGGTACATGTAATACGCCTGCATGAAGGACATCATGAAATACGGAAGCATTGGGAATAGCTTAGATTCTTGGGCCGTTCGCGTGAGCAAGTTCGGCACGATGGTGTCGTCATGCTCGGCCAGAGCCGTGTTGACGAGGTGAAGTTGCGCTTCGCTGATTCGCCACTCGCTCACTGTCATGCTCCTTCGTTTGCTGGGAGAATGAGGGCCCGTGGCTTGCGGTCCTCTTCGAGAAATGCCTCAGCGTCCTGCGCCTCGGTCGAGTACTTCACCGTCACTCGTTCGCCATCCACGAGAGGTCGGCTCAGGCGAGATGCCATGAGCGTCGGGACCCCAAATTCACGGCCAAGAATGCCAAGGTGACTCCGCACCGTCCCCGCCAGGCAGATAACGGCCTCGAAGTCGGGAAGCAAGGGTGCCGTAAGCGTGCCGCCGCTGTCATCGATCACCGCAATGGTGCCTTCCGGCACACCATCGTCGATGAGCCGATTCACGTCAGCCACCTTGCGGATCACGAGCACGTTTCCGGTGACATCCTCAGTCCGGAATACATTGTCGCCGTCGCCAATCGCCCCCGTCGCGAACTCGGAAGCGTCGTAGTAGGTGTCACCGTCAGAACGAAGGACGTACATGTGCGGCTTGTCCAGAACGGAGATCTCGGCCCCCGCATAGAACTTGCGCCCTTGCGACGCCTGAAACTCGGTCAGGATCCCATCGGCAATCGCCTGCGTCTGCTCCCGAGTGAGGAGTTGTGCCCAATGCTGGCCAACAAGTTCCGACCAGGCGCGACCCGACTTCTCAAGGTTGTCGTTCACCTGGGAAATCACCTTGCTCCGGGTCATTCCGGTAAGGACGCCGCCTAGCGTGTCCTCGGCGAAGCTCCATTTTGGTTGACCAGTTGCGTACTTCATTTCGCGCCTTTCCCTATTTGCCTTAAGGAATATGTCACGTGAGAACAAGGTAGTCGAGCTTGGCTCGACACCGCCTTGTCTGCCCCGCCCTGAAGATTGGGCGAGGCAGACAAGACTGATGAAACTGCTACTTGGCGAAGGCTGCTGTCGCCTCTTCCTTGGTGAGAGCACCTGACATGTCCGCACTTGGCGGGAACGTGTTGTCACACGCTGGCAGAACGCCCTCGAGGGTGTTGATGTAGGACGGGTACGCGATCAGCGTGTCCCCATCCGTCGGGCCGAGTTCCGGTGCAGCGATCCCCTGGAACGCTGCGAACAGCTTGGCCAGGCTAAGCGCATGCAGGTTCTGCGAACCGTCGAGGCTCTGAACCTGGAACTTCGGATCCTTCTTCACGGCCTTGTTAATCTCGCACACAGTCTCCATGGAGGCAGACTGACCGGTGATCGCCGGGTACGGCACGCCCGCTGCTTCGTACGCGCGCATGATCGCCGGAATCGTGGCGGTGTAGGTCGAGATGATCCCGTTGATGCTCGGGTCCTTCTGAAGGAGACCGGTCACTGCCTGCTGGGTTGCTGCGGGATCCCAGTTGCCGGCAACCGGCTCGGGGGTCACAACAGTGATGCCTGAACCCTGATTGGCGATCGCCTTGTTCACTGCTGCGAGCGACGGGACATCAAAGAGGTTTCCGGCCGGACCACCGATGTAGGCGACCTTGCCAGCGTTGTTCGTGGCCTTGGTCAGCCACTCGACCCACATCTCCGCCTCCTGCTGCATATCGGGGATCACGTTGGCCGTGACATCAGCGGGAACCTTGGCATCACCGGGAATGGCATTGCCGTTTCCGATGAGCACGCCGGCTGCCTGAGCCTTCTTGAACGCCTCGACCGGCGCCTGTCCGAAGGCATCGAACGTCTCGATGACATTGGCACCCTGCGCGACAAGGCTGTCTACACCGGCGATGTACTGCTGAACATCGAAGTTCGAATCGACGTAGAGGACGTCGGTAACGTTCGGGCACTGAGCAGAAAGCTTCTCCAGGATGGCCTTCTTGCCTACCGCCCAGCCGTTGCCGCCGTATGCATCGAGGATGCCGACGACCATTGGCTTGGTGCCGCAGTAGTTGGTGATGTCAAAAGGCAACTCACCGAGCATGATTTGTGTGCCGTCTACAGCTGGTGCCGCCGCTTCGCTCGAAGCAGGGGCTGCCGCCTGGCTCGAAGCTGGAGCCGCAGCCTCGCTCGGTGTTGTCGACGTGGACGACGAGCTACAGGCCGAGGCCAGCAGCAGCAGTCCGACGGCCGGAATTATCGCGGCCGCATGCATTTTTCGCATTTAATCTCCTTAACTTGGATTGAGTTGAGACCCTGGACACTCGAAGTGTCCAGGCCGCTTCGTTCCCTGCAACCTGCCCTTCACTTCGAAAACCAAAGTCAAGATGGCCATGCACGCACTGCATCATCCATGAGGAGGACGAATCGGAACCTACCTGCCGTTTGGTTTGAAATCAAGAGTTATTCGAAACTTGGAGTAACTTCTTGATAACGACGTGTCGAGCGAACCGTAGATCGACCTAGCGCCTGACCACAGCAATCGTGGGACGACATCGGGGGGTGCAACTGCCTGAAGGGAGCGTTGTCGCAGATTTCGCATCTGCCTACCTCATCGCCGGTGACTGATTTCCGTGGGGTACTTGACACCGAACGACCGTTTGGTAAGTTCAAGGCACCACAACATTTGGAGCGGGTAGTGCAGTCCTACGAAGGGTCCATCTGGACCGAATACGACGAGTTACCAATCCACGAGGGGCTCGGTCTGCGCCACTCTTGGGGGCTCTTGGACTCCAACCTCGGATCACTGACCTTCTTGAGTCCTCTCGATCTCGTCGCTGCATCCACGGGGGTTACCGAAGGTGAGGCCATTCCGCTCAACATCTCACTGGGGCTTATCGACCCGCCTATGTTCGGGCGGGTGGCATGGAAACACACCGTTGAAGCCGCCGATAGAAACACGTTCGAGGACGTCCTCGACAACTACAACCCGCAGTCGTCCTCGCAGTGGGACGGCTTTCGGCATGTGCGGGCAAGGGAGGCTGGCTTCTTCGGCGGCATCACCGAGTTCGCTGAAGGTGACATTGAGTCCTTAAGCATCGAGCACCTTGCGCGCCGAGGCATTGCAGGACGTGGCGTGCTACTCGACGTTGCTGGGTGGCTCGACTCACGGGGTACCCCCCTCGATCCCCTTTCGGGTGACCTCGTTGAGGCGAGCACCCTCGAGATGGTGGCTGAAGCACAGGGTGTGTCCCTCCAGCAAGGGGACATCCTGTGCATACGACTTGGCTGGGTTGGTGCCTATCGGCTCATGTCCATCGAGCAGCGCGCGTCACCCGAAGTCTCCGGACGATTCACCGGCCTACGCTCGAACGAGGACACCGTGCGCTTCCTGTGGAACAACCGGATAGCGGCTGTATGTACCGATAATCCGGCTGTTGAAAGCGCGCCTGGCAATCTTGAAGACGGTTCCCTGCACCGGCGTCTCATCCCGATGCTCGGCATGGTCTTCGGCGAGTTGCTCGACCTCGACCCACTGGCCCGACGATGCGCAAGCATCGGGCGCTACGACTTCCTCTTCGTGGCCGTTCCGCTGCCCATCCCGGGTGGCCTCAGCTCCCCAGCGAATGCGATGGCGATTCTATGAATGATTCAGGCCTCCAAAATTCCGATGGACTGCCGGATCCGCTGGTGGCGGACGCTGCTGCCCAGTGCTGGTTTGAGGACATGACCGTGGGTCGCCGCTGGGTCACGCAGCGGCGAACGATCACCGAGGCTGACGTTGTTGCCTTCGCCGGACTTTCGGGTGACTTCAACCCCTTGCATGTCGACGAGGTGTTCGCCGCAGCAGGGCCGTTTGGGCGTCGGGTTGTTCACGGCCTTCTCGTCCTGTCAATCGCGACGGGACTTCGGCAGCAAAGTGGTGTCTTCTACGGAGTCATCAAGGCCTTTGCCGAGGTCAAGTCATGGAACTTCAAGCGCCCAGTATTCATCGGCGACACAGTCACCGCGGTCACGACGGTGCTCGAGGCCCGACCCACCTCCAAGCCCGGTCAAGGCATCGTTGAGCAAAGGGTTGACGTGGTGAACCAAGGCGGCGACATCGTCCAGTCAGGGATCTTCGTCACCCTCGTATCGGCGCGCCCCACATGACGACCGTGATCCGCCAGCGGCCCTGCAATTCGCTGGACGACATCAGCCGCCAGCTCCGTGAAGCATTCCTGGCACTCCGACAGGCAATCGCGACCGAGAGCCCGGTCGTCATCGTCGTCAGTGCCCCCGACCTCCTCGGGCAGGACTCCCTCGAAGGGGCTGCTTTGGCAACGGGACTTGTCGGCCTCATGCGTGCTGCGACATTCGAGGGCAGCAGCAAGGGGTGGCACGTCAACGTACTTGCGGTCAACCCTGAAGAGGAGCCAGCAGCTGAGATGATCGAAATCGCATCGCAACACGGCTCGCTCAAGGGTCAGATTCTCAATCTCAGTTCCGGCCAGTTCGGAAAGATCGTTCCATGATAAAGCCATGCGCACTCGTCACCGGTGCCGCCGGGGGCCTCGGATTCGCGATTGCCCGACGACTTTCAGAAGCCGGATATGCCCTTCTCCTCGTTGACATGAAGCCAGCTGTGTCCGATGTGGCAGCCCGTCTCGGGAGTACCGGGGCGAGGTTCGATCACTGTGTGGCAGATCTCTCGACCCAAGATGGCATCTCCGCCGTTTCTGATGCGGCGCTTGCGACCGGTCTCCCCCTCCACCTTCTCGTAAACAACGCCGGGATCACTCGTGATGCAAGGCTCGAAAAGATGTCCTCCGAGAATTTTGACCTGGTGATCGAAGTCAATCTCCTCGCCGCGATGCGACTGACGATCGGCCTATCCGACCAGTTCGTCCACGGTTCGTCAGTTGTTTCGCTGAGTTCGAGGGCGGCACTGGGGAACTTTGGACAGGCCAACTATGTGGCCTCCAAATCGGGCCTTATCGGGTTCACCAGGGCACTCGCTCAACAATGGTCGCCTCGGGTGCGGGCCAATGTCGTGTCACCCGGTCTCGTCGATACACCGATGACCCAGGCCATGCCGGACGACGTCCTAGCGAAGCTCGTCGAGAAGGTCCCCACTGGCCGCATCGGCACTCCGGAGGACGTCGCAAACGCCGTAGCCTTTCTTGCTTCCGAGCAGGCGTCCTATGTCACCGGGCAGGTTTTGACCGTCTGCGGGGGCAGGAGTCTGGCTCCTTAGCAAGACATGACCCGGCGGCACACTTGAACGAGGAGACAGCTTCATGCACGCCCCAGCCACAGCACACATCCAGCTCTCGAGAACGAATATCAAGACCCGGATGATCAGCGCGTGACCACGCCCACCGATGAGGAACCCCTTCTCGTCCACTTCGCCGACGGAGTACTCCGCATCCAGTTGAACCGTCCGAAGGCCCGAAATGCAATCAACTGGGCCATGCGCAGAGAACTCCACCGGATCCTCGGTGATGCGTCCAACGACAATTCGGTTCGCGTTGTCGTCCTCGCGGGTGATGAGCGTGCCTTTTGTTCTGGTGGCGATGTAAAGCAGATGGGCGGAGGCGACTCCGACACCTCGGACAAGTTGATCATGATGAAAGCGATAAGTGAGACCGTGACGGGCATGCTGAAGCCGGTCGTGGCCGAAGTTCGGGGTCATGCTGCCGGCGCGGGGTTTGGTCTGGCCCTCATGTGTGACCTCGTCCTCGCTGACGAGACCGCCGTCTTCACATCCACGTTTATCCGAATCGGACTCGTACCTGACCTCGGGCTCGCTTATTGGCTGCCACGTCAGGTCGGACTGCACCGCGCGAAGGAGATCATCCTGACCGGGCGCCCAATCGGTGCCCATGAAGCACTCGCCCTCGGACTCGTCGCGCGCGTCTGGGCAACCGACACCTTCCGTTCTCGTGCAGACGAATTCATCGCCGAACTCTCCGCCCAACCCGGTGTCGGAATGGGGTTGACCAAACCACTGCTCAATCAGACGTTTGAGACCAGCCTCTCGGCAACCCTGGACTCGGAGCGCTTGGCCCAGATCACCGCCGCACATTCGCACGAGCATCAGTCGTATCTAGCTGGGCTGCGCTTAGGAAGGTCTGTTGCCCAAACAGCGGATCTACGTCCAAAGATCTAAACGACCGTATTGACAGACCAAACACGACCGCTATCATTACATTACCAAACAGTTGTTTGGCAACCGGGAGAGGGTGCGGGATGACTCCGCTTGATCACCAGCAGTCATTTCTGGAAGGCGCACGCGCGTGGCTCAGTACAAGCGTGCCCGATCGCTGGCGCCAAGAGCGCGGCGCTCTCAGCGAGGATGAGATCGTCGAAATCAGGCATGAGTGGGACCGGCGACTTTTCGCCGGTGGATACTCAGGTCTGTCCATTCCGACGGTGTATGGCGGGCAAGGCTTGGGGCTACGCCAGGAGGTGCTCTTCCATGAGGCTGCGGCTCAGGCCCACGCCCCCGAAGGGATCGGGCGCATCGGCAAGATCCTCACCGTGCCAACCCTCGTGGCTCACGGTAGTGAGGAGCAACGCGCCAAGTACATCCCCGGCATCATGGCCGGAACTGAGGTGTGGTGTCAGGCATTCTCCGAGCCAGGCGCCGGCTCAGATCTCGCCAACGTGGCCACATTCGCCCGCAAGACCGAAGGGGGCTACTTGGTTACGGGGCAGAAAATATGGACGAGTTTCGCGCAGTACGCAGAGCGCGCCATTCTCCTGGCAAAGACGAGTCAAACCGATCCTCGCTACCGAAATCTCAGCTTCTTCCTCCTCGACATGAAGCAGCCCGGTATCGCGCTGCGAACAATCCGCCAGATCTCTGATACATCGCATTTCTCCGAGGTCTTCTTGGACTCGGCATTTGTGGCCGACTCAGATCTGGTCGGCGAGGAGGGCGATGGCTGGAACATCGCCATGACCACCTTGACGTCCGAGCGCGGCGGGGTCGAAGCCATTACCCGGTATGTAGAGGTCCGCGGCGATCTCGACACGCTCATGCACTGCTGTGCAACAGGTTCTGATGTCGACACACAGGTGAAACAACTCGACACTCGTCTTGAGCTCGTGCGATGGCAGGTCATGAAGGCCCTCGACTATGTCGAGGATGATCTCGAATTCTTCCGGAGGACCTGCATGCTCAAGATCATGTGGAGTGAACTCTGGCAGGAGGTCACCCAGTTGGCTGTTTCCCTCAACTGCCGCGCTCATCAAGAGCACTGGCGAAATCAATACCTGGAGACGCGTGCAGTGTCCATCTACTCAGGATCCAATGAGATCCAGCGAAACATCATCGGCGACCGAGTGTTGGGCCTCCCCCGATGACCGCCACGATGCTGCCCACTGAGGTCGGTCAAATGTCCGCGGTTGCACTGGCGGAGATCATCGAGCGTTCGATTGACGGAAACCCAGTTGCGGATTATGCCGAACGGGAGTCGCTTGCTTGGTCTGTCATCGAGGATGGCGGCTGGGACTGCATCGCCGTTGCGGAGGAATTCGATGGTGGGGGCGCCAGCCTCAGAGACCTCGTCGAAGTGGCGCAGGTATGGGGGGCGGCCAACATCCCCCAACCGCTGCTGGAGACGATCTGGGCCAAGCGTTGGTCAGCGCAGGCGCGCGAGCGCAGCGGACCGATGTCGGTGTCCGTGCGCCGCCTAGGCGTGAGCGACGGCAGCGGTCTTGCCCCGTTCGCAGCCCTCGCGGCAACCGGAATCGCCCGATCGATCGGGGCTGCCACGGACGAATTCGACGTCGCACCTCTAGGTGAGGCCGACGCGTTCACTCCCGCCCTTCGCCCATCAGTGCTCCCCTGGACCACCAAGATCGAGGCCGAGGCGGCGCGTGAGCTTGGGGTGATCTGGGCAGCCGAGGTGGTCGGAGCCGCACAGAAGCTCGTCGACCTTTCAGTCGCCTACGCCAAGACACGCGAACAATTCGGCAAGCCGATCGGTAGTTTTCAGGCAATCAAGCATCGACTTGCGGACATGCATTCACAGGCGCAGTACGCGCAAACTGCAGTGATTTGGGCGAGCCTTGAACCCACGAATTCGCAGAGGGCGTGCCATTACGCAGTGGGTATTTCAATTTCGCTTGCCGAGCAATCCATTCAGATCCACGGAGGCATGGGCTTCACTTGGGAGATGGGCCTCCATTACTACCTGCGCACGATGCTCACCCGCCGGGAACTCATCGCCGGCCTTTGGCCCTAATTGAGGATCTCGGTAACTGACCTGACCAGATCGAGGAGATAGCAGGTCGCTTTAAAGTCCCTAGCGCATATTCGCCAAGTGTGCGGCGTACGGATCTCTAGGTGATTGCCATGACAGTACTGCCATGGGTCGGTCGCGCTTGCGCTGGGAGATGCGTCGGCGGTGGGCGGGGGCGTGGTCCAGTTCGGTTTCCTTGGGCATGTGTTGTCGCGAGACTCCGTTGCTGTTCTCATCGGATCGGCGCTGCCATGGCGAGTGGGCCTCGGCGAAGTAGATGTCGATGCCCAGTTGCCTGGCGAGTTCGTGGTGATCGGACATTTCCTTGCCCTGGTCCCAGGTGATGGAGATGACGTGCCAGGCCCGCATGCGCCGGGTGGACACCTTGACGGGGATGGTGATCCTGGTGACTCGGCAGGCGAGGGTCGCGAGCGCGGTTCGGTCGCCTGCTCCCGCGGGGCGCTTGTCGATCATGGTCATGTCCATGATCCTTCCGCTGCCGCAGTCGGTTTTCGCCCTGGGCTGCCGCCGGGTCCGGGGCCTCGTCATGAGACTGCGGATGAACTTTCTGTCGTGGGTGTCGCCGGCGTAGAGCCAGTCGCAGACGCACCTGCGGGCTGATCGTCGGCAGGTGCGGGCACGGCCGGGCGGCATGCGTCCCGGACCGGCGACGCATCTCCTGGGAGATCGTGGACTGATCGGCACCGACCGCCGCACCGATGGCCTCACGCAGTGGCAAGGTCAGACGGGCAACCTTGATCATGGCGAACGCTTCTTCGGTTGGTGGTACTTCCGAAAGTAGCGTTCGCCGCCTGCTGTTGCCTCGAGTTATGCACTGCGGGCTTTAACGAGCCCGCTCAACCCTCAGCACACCATCGCACTGCTACGGCGCGAACTCCCTGCCCAGCAATTGGCGGGCGGCGATGAGCTTTGACACCTGCGCGGTACCGTCGCCGATCTCCATGGCCATGATGTCCCGCATGCGCTGCGCGTGCGGGAAATCCTCCGAGTAGCCCAACTGGCCGAAGGTGAGCAGTGCTTGATGGGCGGCATCATGTGAAAGTCGCGGTGCCCACCATTTGACCATGGCACCCTCGGCGGTGTGCGGCAGTCCTTTGTCCTTGCGCCACAACACCTCATATGACAGCAGCCTCGCCGCTCGTAGATGGGTGGAGAACTCAATAAGAGGGAAGGTAACCCCTTGGAATTTGCCGATCGGTTGCCCGAATGCGTGCCTCAGTTTCGAATACTCCAGAGCTTCGTCAATCGATGCCTGGCCACTGCCAATGCACAGGAGTCCGATCAACGCTCGCGAGTAGTCAAACCCTTGCATGACCGTGCTGAATCCCTTGTTCTCTGCGCCCAACATGTCCTCCGCGGCTACAGGCAGTCCATCGAAGTGAATGGATGCTCGGCCTATGGCACGGCCACCGACGTCACGATAAGCCGTCCTGCTGACCTCCTTGTCTGTCAACCGAACGTAGAACCCACTAACCCCGCCAGCTCCAGGACCTCCGGTCCTTGCGAAGACCAGCGCATACTCAGCATGCATCCCCAACGAGATGGATGTCTTTTCGCCCGTCAATCGCCAGATACTCCCATCGCGTTCGGCGCGCATCTCCAGCGCCCCCGCGTCAGTTCCATGGCCAGGCTCTGTGAGGCAGATGGCGGGAACTTGCTCTCCTGAGGCGATCGGCGGGAGCCAACGCTTCTTCTGGGCTTCACTACCGTGAGTATTGATGATGTCGCTCAGCAACAGCGAGTTGGTGACGAGCCAGCCGGCATTGAAGTCCGCCCGGGCGATCTCCTCGCATGCCATCCCGGACGTCACGTACTTCGCCGCCTGACCACCCAGCGATTCAGGGATCAGCAGACCGAAGAGGCCAAGTTCAGCCAACTGCTTGTGCAATCCCTCATGGAAACGGCCCTCCCGATCATCCGACTGGTAATGGGGGGCCAATTCGCTCTGCGCAAAATCCTTGAGGTACTGACGAAAGGCTTCGGTATCATCATCGAATTCGAAGTTCACGGCTTCTCCGGTTTCAGCGTCGTCAACATTTCCGGCTCACTCACAGCCAGCACGATCAGCGCGCTGGCTGTTCGTCCTACACGTACCGGCCGAAGTCCGGCGGCCGCTTCTCACTGAACGCTGCCGCACCTTCACGACCCTCGTCACTGTTGACGAATAGGTCGAGCCCTGCACCAGCCATCTTTTCAAAGCCTGACTGATGATCGCTATCCGCGTTGAATGACGCTTTGAGGAAGCGAATTGCGGTGGGGCTCATGACCGAGATCTCTTGTGCCCAGGACTTGGCCTCAGTCATGAGATCGGGTCCCGGTACAACCTTGTTCACGAGACCCCATTCAAGAGCCTGTGCCGCGCTGTATTGACGACAGAAGTACCAAATCTCGCGAGCGCGCTTTTGCCCGACGACTCGAGCGAGGTACGTCGTGCCGAACCCGGCGTCAAAGGATCCAACCCTCGGGCCAGCCTGGCCAAACGTCGCGTGCTCGGCGGCAATGCTGATGTCGCAAAGCACATGGAAGACGTGACCGCCACCGATCGCCGCCCCGTTCACGGCCGCAATAACCGGCTTGGGCACGTCACGGATCAGGCGATGCAGATAGTCCGTGTCGAGGATCCCATCCTTCGTCGGCCCGTAATCACCAGTCTCGGCCCGTTGCTTGACGTCGCCCCCGGCACAGAAGGCTTTATCCCCAGCCCCCGTCCAGATGATGCACCGCACAGTTCGATCGGCCCACGCGCGCCGAAAAGCATGCACCAGTTCGTCAACAGTCCGGCCTCGAAACGCGTTATATCGCTCGGGTCGGTTGATTGTGATGATCGCCGTCGTTCCATCGACTTCGTACAGCACATCCGTGTACTCGGTACTCGTGTCGTTCACAGTAGGCCTCTCAGCTCGTCTCGTTGGTCAGATCGGGTTCTTAAGCCATTGTCAGGCCACCGCTGACACTCAGCGTTTGCCCAGTGATGTAGGAGCTGTCTGGGCTGGCAAAGAATCGCACCGCGTTCATGATGTCCTCAGGTTGGGCAAGGCGCCGGGCGGGGATCACGCCTTTGAGCGCATCCGTGAGCTTGGTGGGAGCATCACGCAGCAGAGGGGTGTCAGTCGGCCCAGGGCAGACGCAGTTGGACGTAATCTCATGGCGAATGATCTCTCGTGCCAGCGCTTTCGTGAATCCGATGATTCCGCCTTTCGCCCCCGAGTACACAACCTCCCCCGAACTGCCAACCCGACCGGCGTCACTCGAAATGTTCACGACGCGCCCTCCGCTCCCTGCGTCGATCATCGCTGGCAGGAACGCGTGTGTCACCGCGATGGGGCCGAGCAAGTTGATACCGAGGATCTTCTGCCAAAAATCACTGGAGGTGTCCATGAACCGGTGGATCTCCTCCCAGCCGGCGTTGTTGACGAGCACCTGACATGGGCCAAATCTCGCTTCGACTTGATCGCGCACCGCCGTCACTGAATCAAGGTCAGCGATGTCAACGAAGAATCCCTCCGCCTTGCCGCCGGACTCAACGATCGTCGTGGCGGTGTCCCGAGCCAAATCCTCGCGAATATCGAGGATGGCCACCGTTCTCCCCTGCTGAGCCAACCCAGCCGCGATCGCTCTGCCGATACCTGCTCCTCCACCCGTCACGACCGCCAGTGAGTCCAAGGAAACTGTCATCGTCTGCTCATCCCTATCGGGAACCGGCAAGGAAGCTCTGAAGCCGGTCCGTGGTGTCTGGTTGTGCAAGAAGGTCTTTCGTCAATGCGATCTCGAGATCGAATCCGGCGTCACCAACCTGGGCCGCCGTGACGCACTGCTTGACCGCAGCCAGTGCGCCGGGCGCGAGCTCTGCTAGTCGGTGCGCAAGACCAACCGCGAACTCATCAACGTCATCGTTCGGGCAGACCCACTGAGCGAGCCCGAGTCGAACAGCCTCATCGCCCTTCACAAGTTCTCCGAGCATGATGAGGCGCAAGGCTGTCCCTCGGCCCGCCAAGCGAGTCAGGCGTTGAGTGCCGCCACCACCCGGGATCAATCCCAGCTTGCTCTCCGGAAGTCCAAACGAAGATTTCATGCCGACCACCCGGAAGTCACACGCCAAGGCGAGTTCGAACCCGCCGCCCACGGCCGAACCCCGCAATGCTGCGATCGTCGGGATCGGTAGGACTTCCAGCGCGCCGACCACGCTCTGCAACTCGGTACCGAATGCAGCAATCTGGTCGAACCCTCCGTCGGAGGAGGCCACCTCGGCGATCATGGAAACATTCACGCCACCGCTGAAGAAGCGCTCCGCGCCGCGCAGGAGGAGAACACGCGCTGCGCCCGGTGACTCGGCAAGGTCTTCAATGAGGTGGTGCAATGCCTGAAGCTCAGCAGGGCCGAGGGCATTTGCGGGCGGCGAGTCGAGCACAGCCGTGAGGATGGGGCCGTCAAGATTCACGTGCAGCATGTCTATCCCTTCAGCCCGATCCAAATCCCCCGGAAAGTTCACTACCGGACGTTTGATTGGTAATCGTAAGAGTCCCACTCCGTGCTGTCAAACATGGCAGGAGACTCGGTCTTTTGAAGACCAAGGGGCCCTGGCGAACACGTCGCCAGGGCCCCTTCGAACTGTCTTGGTCAGTAGTCGAGGTCCAACGCCTCGATGCCGTTTGCCTCGCAGTAGTCGCGGTACATCTTGGTGAACGAGAGCACGTCATCGAAGCCGATGACATGATCGTCGTCATTCAGGTAGAAGAGCGGACCCTCCATGAGGAACAGCGTCGTCGTCCCTTCCGGGTTGGTGACCAGCGTGTGGATATCACCGGGCGGCTCCCAGATCATCATTCCCGCACGGGCGACCCAGTCACGCTCCCTGTAAAACCAACTGCCCTCCAGCACGTACCCCACAACCGACGAACCGTGATAGTGCCGGCCGACAACGCCACCACCAACAACCCGCGTGAGGTTGACCCAGATGCCAGTCTTGCGATTCAGTCGAAGCGGCTTGACATCCACCCCTTCGATGTAGGGCACCCACGGGATCAGATCGGGGTCAATCACCCGTTCTCCGACAGTGAGGGCGGTGAGAGCGGCGAGGTTGAACCCGTCCGGCGATGCCTTATGCGCGGTGGTGGTGTCTGTTTCCAAGGAACTATCCGAAGCTAGAGCCGTCATAACTTCAACCTAACGTATGGTAGGGAATGTTGTTAATAACGTAAGGCCAACCTTGGGTTTTGGCAAGAGTCCAGCCCTGCGAATTCTGCGCCGCGCAGGATCGTCTGTCTGTCCACCGCTACGCATCTCGGCGCTTGCGGTCAGGCTACGAGACGTTCAACCCCTCGAAGTCGCCCGCATCGCGCCACACCCGCCAGGATCGGAAGAACTGAGGCGACGGTCTATAAGAGCCTGTAGCAATACCCGACCGAGTGTCGCCCTTCATTCCCTCTGCATTGAAATATCCCGGGGTGCATTGCTCTTGGAAAGGTGCACGAGCAACGTTCACGGCAGCGATCTCGAGTTGCCACGCCTCTTCCGCTGCAGCCGTTGCCTCAACTTGAGTCAGGCCTTCAGCGAGCATCCGCGCCACGATGTAGGTGACGTGCTCCGCCTGTTCCCGCAGCATGTGTGGAACATTCGTCGTGGTCCCACCCTGTGTGAGGCCCAGAAAGAAGAGATTAGGAAAGTCCTTGCTGAAAAGTCCGTGGAACGTCTTCATTCCTTGAGCAAACTTCTCCGACACTCGAAGCCCGCCCCGCCCGATCACGTCGTAGCCAGCTCTATGGCTCCACGTCGTGCCGAGCTCGAAACCCGTTGCGAACACGATGCAATCAAGTGGGTATTCGACGCCACCGACCACAACGCCCGCCTTGGAGATCGCGTCGATGCCTGAGCTCACGTCCACGAGCGAGACACTGTCGCGGTCCATCGCCGGAAGATAGTCGTCGCTGAAGCCCGGACGTTTGCACATCGTTCGGTAATACGCTTTCAGAAGCCGAGCCTTCTCTGGGTCTTTCACGTAGTCATCAACTCGAGCACGAACGAGTTCGTTATGCTTGAAATCCGCCAACTCTTTCGCAGCCTCGATGTCCTCGGCGCTCCCAGCGTCCTCAGGCAGGCTCTTCACAGCGTCAAGTAGCCGACGGAAGAACCTCGTCCACCCGTCATCGATGTCGCAGTCGACGTCCTCCCCATTCACCAGATTGTTGAAGGCGACTTGGCGCTCTTGTTGCCACCCCGGGCTCAGCGCCGAAAACCAATCTGTGTCGGTCGGGGCATTGTCCCGCACACCCACAGCCGTCGGCGTGCGCTGGAAGATGCGCAACTCTGACGATGCCCTCGCTAGCTCGGGAACGATCTGCAGTGCGGTAGCACCGGTACCAATGACACCGACGCGCTTGTCACGAAGGCCGACCAGATCACCGCCCGAATCACCTCCCGTATACCCGTAATCCCACCGCGCACTGTGGAAGATTGTCCCCTCGAAGTCCTCGATGCCGGGGATTGCCGGCAGTTGCGGGCGATCGAAAATCCCGCTCTGCGTCGTCACGAATCGAGCCCTGAGGACGTCTCCCCTCTCCGTTGACACCTGCCACCGAGAGTCCGCGTCGTCCCATGTCATGCCGTTGACCTTTGTCTGGAACAGCGAGCGCTCATACAGGTTGAAGTGGCGACCGAGGAGTTGGCAGTACTCGAAGATCTCGCGTCCCCGGACGTAACGTTCCGTCGGAACGTAACCCGTATCTTCAAGGAAAGGAAGGTAGATGTAGGACTCGATGTCGCATCGAATGCCTGGATATCGGTTCCAATACCAGGTGCCTCCGAAGTCGGCCGCCCAATCAAGGATGCGGAAATTCGTCACACTCGCACTGGCGAGGGTAGCCCCGACTGAGATGCCTCCAAAACCCGCTCCGATGACCAGCACATCGATATCCTCGAAGACAGGATCGCGGTGAACTCCTGGTACCGAATATGGGTCCTCCGCGAAACGAGCGAACCTACCCTCAGCGAATACATATTGATCGGTCCCTGCGGACCGCCGACGCTTATCTCGTTCCGCGCGATACGTCTCGCGAAGAGCCTCAACGTTGAGTTCCGCGCCGAGAGTTGGATCTGCCATCGGACCTCCGGTCAATGCTTCGCGAACCTGACTCACGCGCGATTGGAGTATGTCCCCAAACATCGCCCTCGCACTGTCTCAATTAGGGCAACAGATCCGTCTCAATGTGATTCATCCCCGACATCAAGACACGGCGATGGCTGGGTCTCCTGAACGCTGGCTCCTGCGGAGGTGCTGACGCAGCGCTGTCAGGCCGGGGCCGGTGCCGATAGCGAGGGCGATCGCGGCGCTTTGCACGAGCAGTTGAGTCGATGGTGGTGCCCCGAGGGAACTCAACAGGCTGTTGAGGAGGCTGAGGAAAACCGCTGCCACGGCAGTGCCAGCGAGACGCGCTCTACCTCCACCGAACGCCGTGCCCCCGATGACGACAGCGGTGATTGAGGAGAGTAGGTACGGATTCCCGACGGACGGCCCCGGCGCGACCACATACCCGGCCAGCATGATGCCCGCCACCCCGTAGCAGAGTGCCGCAATCATGTAAGTGCCAACGAGATACCTTGTCACTGGAAGGCCCATCGCCCGAGAAGCCGCAGGGCTGGCCCCGATCAAGATGAATCGACGCCCCACGACCGTACGGTTTTGAACGACAATCGTGATCGTCACGAACACCACGGCGATCCACACGGTATTGGGAACGCCAAGTGCCCGGCCCACTGCGAAACTGCTGAGGCTGGACGTCGCCGACTTAGGTGATGCGCTCGTGTAGGCGAGCACGGCACCGATAAGCAACGCATTGACCGCAAGCGTGGCAATGATCGGCGTGATGTTGAGCCATGTGATGGCAAGACCGCTGAGGAGTCCCGCGACGAGTACCGCGAGCAGCGCCACCACGATGCCGAGCCCAAGTTTGGATTCATCTCCGTTTGGCAAACCTGTGACCACAACCGCTGCCAGGGTCATCGCCCCTGGGACTGCGAAGTCGATGCCGCCCTGCTGAATCGTCAGGCTTTCACCCACAGCGGCGACGGCGAGAATGGCAGTGACCGGAAGCATTGCGAGCAGCGCCGTGCTGGTGAGGGTCCCAGGGGCAAGGATCCAGCAAGCGATGACCAAGCCAAGCAATGCGATCCAGATTCTGGCGCTTTCGCTCCGTAGCCAGGTAAGTGCCCTGTTTCCTTCAGTTGTGTTCTGCATCTCATCCATGGTTTCGACCTCCTCGCACCTTTGAGTAGAAACCAGCGGCGATGAGCGTCAGACCGCCGAGGAGGAAGTACTGCCAGGCAATCTCGATTCCGAGAAAGATGGTCGACGTGTTGATCTGCTGAATGAGCAGTGCGCCGGCGAGGGCTCCGATGAACGCTCCGCGCCCCCCGAAGATGCTCGCTCCACCGAGGATCGCCGCCGTAATGCCAGCCAACGTGTAGGTGCTCCCCACCGTTGCGTCTCCCGAACCGATCTGGCCGATGAGCAGCATGCCTGCGATAAAGACGAGTGCACCAGCCGCCAGGTGTGCACTCAACCGAATCCAGCGCACCCGGATCCCGACGTCATGGGCTGCCTTTTCGCCTGAGCCAATCGCACGCAGTTGCGCACCCCACGGTGTACGTCGCAGCACTATTTCCAATCCGAGCGCACACACAACAGCCGCCACCGCCGCCCAAGGCAACCAGCCGATGCTCGACCGGAGGAAGGTGAGGATGCCCGGAGCGAATGCGCCACCGTATGTGGGACGCAGAAGCAGTGAGAAACCGGAAAGCGCGGTGAAGGTAACGAGCGTCACGAGGAACGAAGGGATTCCAAAGAGGCTCGGGAACCAGTTCAAGAAGCCCACAAGGCAACAGATGCCCAGCAGGAGCAGGAATCCAAGAAGGAGAATGAGAGGCGAGGAGTCTGGCAGAAGTACGAACGATCCCACGACGAGCACGAACGTCATCAAAGGGCCCACCGAGAGGTCAATTCCTCCGGTAATCATGATCATCTGTTGGGCCATCGCAGCGAAGGCGAGGACCGCGAAGAGCGTGAGCATGCTGTTGAAGCTGCCTGCGGATGCGTACCGATCATTGTGCAGGGCCGTATACAAACCGAGGAGGGCAATGGCACATGCGACGAGTGCTGCTGGCGCGAGGTCGCCCCTCAGTACGCGTCGGAGCCAAGAGCTCTGAGTTGCTATCGGTCCCGACTTATGTGCCGTGTTCGCCGTGAGTGCGGCCTGGGTCATCGCATGCTCGGTGACCATGTCGCCGGTGAGTTCCCGCGCGATGGTTCCGCGCGACATCACCAGTACTCGATCGCACAGGCCTTCGAGCTCGGCAGCATCAGACGAGACAACAACGGCGGTCGCTCCGTCATTCACCGCGTTGCGCAACAGTCGATAGATACCCAGGCGCGCCCCCACGTCGACGCCCTGGGTGGGCTCGTGGGCAAGGATCACCCGAGGAGTCGAGAGCAGTGCGCGCGCAAACACCACCTTCTGCTGATTACCTCCCGAAAGACTCTCGATAGTCGTCTCGAGACTCGGAGTCTTCACATCGAGGGCTGCTGCGCTCTCAGAGGCCCGCTCATACTCGCGCCTTGAAGATAGGAAGCCCAGGCGCGATACCTCACCAATTGTGGTCGCCGAGATGTTCTCGCGCACGCTCAACGTTGGCAGAATGCCCTCGTTCTTTCGATCTGCCGGCAGGTACGCCAGCCCAGCGCTCTCGGCGCTCATCGCACTCGATAAGCGCACGGCCTTCCCGTCGACCGCAACGACGCCCTTGCTCTGAATCAGGCCAGCAAGGGCCCTGATCGTCTCGCGCTGCCCATTTCCCTCGACCCCGGAAATTCCGATGATCTCCCCCGCGTGAGCCACGAAGTCGATGCTCCCAAAGTGATCTCCGCTGAACTCTGTCACCTGAAGGACCGGATCCACCGGTTGCGCGTCCGTCGCACGCTTCGGTGGAAACACCATCTCCAATGGTGTTCCAACGATCGCTTCAACGATCTGGTCTTCGGATACGTCCGCAGTTTGGTGGGTACCGCGCAGGACACCGTCACGAAGGACGCTCACCCGGTCGCTGATGCGGAGAACGTCGGGAATGCGATGAGAGATGTACACGACCGCCGTTCCCGTGTCGGCGAGGGCGCGAACTCGAGCGAAGAGGATCTCGATCTCTTCGAGTCCAAGTGATTCGGTCGGCTCGTCCAGAAGGAGTACCCGTGGGTTCTGACTGATCGCCTTGCTGATCTCCACCATGAACCGCGCAGCGGGATCAAGTTCGCGCGCGGGCGTCCGCGGGTCGATCGCACGATTCTTTGCCCAGACGGCCAAGCGATCCTTCGACCATCGCGAGATCTTGGGCCAGCCCGGTCGCTGATCCTTCGACACCCCCACGGCTAGGTTTTCGGCGACTGAGAGATCTGGCATCAGCGCCGGCTCCTGGCGGACGATAGCAAGACCGAAATTACGGGCGACATTTGGTGAGGCGTGCGAGAGCACGTGACCGTCAATTATGACAACACCCGAATCGGCGGCCTGAGCACCGGAAGCAATACCCATGAGGGTCGACTTACCCGCCCCGTTCTCACCAACGATCGCGTGCACCTCACCCCGGAACACGACCAAGGAGATATCGCTCAGTGCCTGAACACCAGGGAAAGCCTTGGAAATCCCCTGAAAGGTAAGTGCCGCACCGAAAGCTGGTGCGCTCCCCTCACTCATGGGGCGGGCAGTTGCGAGGTGTCATAGAGCCATTCGAAATCACTCCGTCAACCTAACGTCGGTTTGGTAGACCGTCAAGCACTTTCCAGAGACGACCCTCTGTTCATACAGCTCACGCCACAAAGGTCTCGTCAATCGCTGGCCGCCTTCTCGCGAGAACGGTGCCCCCGCTATCCCAGCTTAAATTTCTGCACCTTCCCCGACATCGTTCGGGGCAGTGGCGTTTGCGTGAACTCGAAGATTCTGGGCACCTTAAACGAGGCGAGCTGGGTCCTCAATTCGACGATGAGCGTGCCCTCGTCCAATATCTCGCCCGGTTTGAGAACAATTACCGCCTTACCGATCTCTCCCCATTCGACATCGGGGACCGGTATGACGGCAACCTCCTGTACCTCGGGGCGCTGCTCGATGAGCTGCTCGATCTCAGCCGGATACACATTGAGTCCGCCCGTAAGGATCATGTCCTTCGCACGGCCAGTGATGTAGACGAAGCCGTCCTCATCAACACGAGCGAGATCACCCGTGTGTAGCCATCCATCTTTGAGGGTCTTCGCTGTGGATTCCGGATCTTGGTAATAGCCGACGGTGATGGCCGGCGACTTACAAATGATCTCCCCGACCTCGTTCACGTTGGTATCAGCTCCACTTTCATCGACGACGCGAACTTCCGCCGCACGACAAGCCTTACCCACAGACCCTGCCTTCGACTTCGCATCATCAGCAGACAGCCACAGCATCATTGTCGGGAACTCGCTCATGCCGTATGCCTGCTGCAGATGGCAGGTGGGAATGCGTTCGTGAAGCGTGTGAATTGCGGCGACCGGCACCGGCTCGCCACCACTGAGAATGAGCCTCAGTGACCTCAGATCGTGCTGTTCGAGGTGCTCATATGCAAGAACTCGCCTCAGGACAGTCGGGACAAGCAGAACCGTGGTGACCTTGTACTTTTCGACGGACGTCGCAAAGTCCTCCGCCTCGAAGGTGCCTGTCGGATGCAAGACCAACTGCCCTCCGGACCAGAGAGTCGCAATCGCAAAATCGTGGAAGCCCGCGATCCATCCGAGTGCAGGAAGGATCATGTAGACGTCGTCTACCGTGACACCGAACTCAGGCAGTTGGTAGAAGGAATTCCAAAGAACCGTGGAGTGCGTGTGCATCGCCCCCTTCGGCCGGCCTGTCGTTCCGGAGGTGTACTGCAGGAGGAACAAGTCGTTCACGTCAACGTCCACCGCGACCCCGCCGTGGGCGCTCGCCACGACTGACTCATACCCAAGGGCCAGATCGGCCTCCGTGTCCATCACCACGTAGGTTCGACCATCTCCAACCGTACGGATTCCTTCGAACATCTCCCAGAACCGCTTCTCGGTAATGACCCAATTGGCACCACTGTCCTGAAGGATGTGTTCCACCTCGCGTTCGCGCAGGAGATGATTCACCGGCACGAGGACCCCGCCCAACTTGGCGAGGGCGAAGAAGATTTCGATCCATTCCGGGCGGTTGACCATCATGACCGCTACCCGGTCGCCTTTCGCAAACCCCGCGAGTTGTAACCCGCAAGCCAACCTGTCGGAGCGCTCGTCCAGCTCCTCATAGGTGATGGCGCGCTCGCCGAAGTGCACCGCGATGCCTCGCTCATTGATTCGCTGGCTCGTCCTGGTCTTCCGGAGAACATCGGCAATCGTGTAGTTGTTCATTCCAATCTGCCCTTGCTGGTACTCGTTGCCCCTGCAATGCCGATGAACCGTTCGACCGGCTCGGTGACAAGCGTGAAGCCCCCATCCGCCACGATCACCTGACCCCGGATCCATCGTGATGCCGGCGATGCGAGAAAGTCGATGATCCGGCCGATGTCCTCCGGGGTACCGACCCTTCCTGCCGGGGTCCTCTCAATCCACTCACGTTCCATCTCGGGCCAGCGCAAACCCGCGTAGTGCCGGGAAGAGTCGGTGTCGACCGGACCAGGAGCAACAGCGTTGACGGCAATATCCACAGGCGCCAGTTCTACCGCCAAGCTTCGGACGAGTGCCTCAAGGGCCGCCTTGGCTGCCCCGAGGAGACCATGATTACTGGTCGCCCGCTGCGTATCGATTCCCGAGACGGCGACAATCGAGCCTGGTCGACCTGCCATGAGCGGAACGGACTCTTGAACCAGTTGCACAAATGAGTTCACCGTGACGGCCATTGTCCTGGAGAGATGATGCTGGCCGAGGTTGAGGATCGGCTTTGGGACGGTGGCAGCAGCATTGGCGACGAGCACGTCCAGCCGTCCGAACTCATCACCGACGGCTCGCAGAGTGGTCGTGATATCAGAAGCCTCTTCGAGGTCGATGCGGGCCACCATAGAGCGGGCATCCATCTGGCTCAGGAGGTCCTGAACCTCGCAGGCCGCAGCATGATCGCGCTTGTATCCGATGACGACGGTGTGACCCGATTGACCAAGGGCCAACGCGGCAGCACGGCCGATGCCTCTTGAACCACCCGTTATGAGTGCCACCGGAGCGTGTTCGGTCACGATTCCCCGCCGGTGTATTTATCGGTAAGACTCGAGAAGAACCACGCCTGCGGGAGTCCCTCGAATACATCAAGCCTTCCGATAACCGGATCGCGCCCGGCCGCGAGGGCTTCAACGCGCTCCTCCCCTTGCCACTTCATCGCGGCCTGCGCCTCGGCAAGCCTGCCCTCGGGAATCCAGTAGAGCGCCATGTACTTATACGGTGCATCAACCTCTCGGTGGACCCCAGCTAGAACGAACCGCTGCGCGGACTCGATGGGGTCGAGCTTGTCCACGAGTTCGACGATGTGGACATTGCTGTACCAGTCGTTGAACGCCTCCTCCAATTCAGGCTTGGCGTTACTCAGCACCATCATCAAGTGCTCCGGCATGGCCTCCTCCTTCCTGTAATCGTGATGCCTGACGAGACTCGTGGTGAATTACAGCACCGCAATCGCATTCGCTGGCGAGCTGAGCCCACCGGGAATCGACAGAGGGACCGCGACGAATTGGAACTCGTAACGATCGATGGCCGCGCAGGCCGTGGCCAACAATTCAAAATCAAGTAATTCCCCGATGACAAATCCGAGCATGGGCAACAGCTTCCGGTGCAGGAATCCGTCCTCCGGGCGTGCAGGCACGCACTCGAATCCAGGATTGTCGATCGTCACTGCAGCCGAGCCGCTATCCCACAGGAATCGTGCCATGTCATCATTGGCCCGAAGCCCGATGAACCGAGCAGACAAGTCGGATGAGCCGCGCTCGGCGACCGTCAAGCCCCGGTAGCCAGCAACCCAACCAGTCCGGATGCACAGGATGTCACCGCTTCGAAACGTGACCCCCTGAGTCACCGCCACTTCCAGCAAGGTCTCGGCCTCAATCGGTTGACCCGCAAACGGATCCAACGGTCTACCCTGGCCTTGCGCCCATCGAGCGACATCGAGCAGAACTCCCCTACCCACGATGCCGCGCTGAGCCAGGTGCTCGATGCTCAGAGCATCTCCCGCCGATTTCAGGTCAGTAATTCCGCCGTAGAACCCACGCTCACGGGCGCGCACGTGTCGAAAGCCATCCCATTGTGAGGAGCATTGGGGGTTGTACGAGTCGAGAACATCCTCGAACTCATTGCGGCCCGTGGCGTGAACTGAATGCCGCCATTGCTCCCGCCCGAATAGCGGCGGCTGAATTTCGCCCAGAGATAGATTGAGGGGAATCGCCTGACCGAGGGTCACGGTCGCTGCTGAAGCAACGATGGCATCCTGAGTGATGCGCGAAAGGGTCCCAAGGTTCGGATCAAGAAGGCCCCACGAATGGGGCATCCCCAAGACCTCGTCAACGGGGAGATCGTCGTACCGCGTGGTCATGGTCGAGTCGTTCGCAAGGAATCACGCCACCCCATACTGATGAAGGCCATCGCCCGCATGTGGTGGCGATGGCTAGGGCCAGGGTGACTACTGATTACGCGCTCCGCATGCCCGCAGTGCAAATTCGACATATGCCGAGGCAACCTGTTCAGGTCCCATCTTCGAGCCAGCGCTGTACCAGTCAGGGATTCCGGTAAAGGCGGCCCAGATGAACAGGGATGCCATGCGCGGGTCGACGTCCACATCAAGATCGCCTTCGTCCTGACCGGCACTGATGAGTTTACGCAAGCTTCGATCGTAATAGCGCTGTTGTTCCAAGAGTGAGGAGCGCGAAGAGTCCGACGCATAGCGCCACTCGCGCGAGTACAGACCAGCGCGCTCAAGGTGCGTGAGTGTCCACATGGCGTAGTCGTGCAGGAAGCGGGTCAGCCGTACAACTGCGGCACCTTCGCCATCCGTCGCCTCCTTCGTGAACTTCATGAGGTCGTCATGAGAGTCCTCAAAGATCTTGTCCAGCAGGCTCTCTTTTGAATCGATGTAGTAATAGAGGCTGCCCTTGAGCATCCCCAGTGCATCGGCGACGTCCTGAACCGAGGCGCTTGCGTAGCCCTTCTCCCAGAAGATCTGAATCGCAACGTCGATGACCTCGCGATCACGCGCACGTTCTCCGTTAAGAGACCCAGTGGTTGATCTCTTGGGCTTCCGTGTGACCTTTGGGGAGCGCTTGGAGCTAGCGTCCGGCTGGTTCGATGCCATCTTGTCCCTTCCGACGATCTGCTACGGCACAACAGTGCGCTCCGGCCAACACTTTAATCCCCACGAGCAGCGCCCGTTGGAGAAGTCACACGGCCGTCCCTCATCGAGAGTTCCCTTCCCAGCCAGGAAGGAAGGTCTCCTCGATCCAGCGGGTGGTGATCGGCTCCGTTCTGAATCCCTCATCCTCCACGATCGATCGGTGGAGGGGGGCGGTCGTGGACACTCCGTCAATTCGCAAGCGGTCAAGGGCACGTGCCATGAGCCGGAGCGCCGCGGGACGGTCGAGAGCATGAACGATCAACTTCGCGACCATCGAGTCATAGTGGGGCGGGATTTGCACGCCCGACTGTACGAACGTGTCGACTCGAATCCCCTCTCCTTGTGGCGCCACCCACTCCAGTATGAGGCCGGGATTCGGCATGAAGTTTGCCCGCGGGTCCTCCGCATTGATACGGCACTCAATGCTGTGTCCCGAAATGGAAACCTCGGACTGGGTGAACCACAGTGGTTCGCCCTGCGCGATGCGCAACTGCGCACGAACAATGTCGACGCCGGTCACCATCTCCGTCACGGGGTGCTCGACCTGCACTCGGGCATTGAGCTCTAGGTACAAGAAGTCTTGGCGATCAACGTCAACGAGGAACTCAATGGTTCCCGCTCCAACATAGTCAAGTTCCTTCGCGAGCGAAACTGCCGCAGACCGCATCGCCTCGATGAGCTCAATCGGAAGCGCAACTGCGGGGGCCTCTTCGATGAGCTTTTGATGCCGACGCTGTGCGCTGCAGTCTCGCTCTCCCAGGTGAATGACGTTTCCATAATGGTCAGCAAGAACCTGCACCTCGATGTGGCGGGCATGTTCGACGTAGCGTTCGAGGTAGACCGTCCCATCACCAAAGGCCATAAGCGCCTCTTGCTTCGAGGTTTCAAAGGATCGTTCCAACTGGGCGGTGTCTCGAACGATCGTCATGCCTCGACCACCACCGCCTGCCGACGCCTTGAGAATGTATGGGAACGCATCAAGCCGAAGTGCCGCTTCGACGGCAGCCTCGAGGGAGTCGAGTCCCTGCGTCCCCCCACCCGTGGGAATACCTAGGTGGACGGCGACCTCACGTGACTTCAGCTTGTCACCGGACCGACGCATGACGTTCCCTGGTGGGCCGACGAATACGAGCCCGTGCTCCTCACAGGCTTCCGCCAACTCTGGACGTTCTGAAAGGAATCCGTAACCAGGATGGATGGCGTCACACCCTGATGCAAGGGCTGCGGCAACAATCCGTTCAACCGAGAGATAGCTCTCCTGGGCCGACGCAGGCCCAATGACCACCACCCCGTCCGCCAACCGTGCAGCAAGGGTGCCCTTATCTGCCTCCGAAGCGGCGACGATGGATTCCAGCTCCTCGTCGAAACAGGCCCGCACGATTCGCACGGCGATCTCACCGCGATTCGCTACAAGGACGCGTCGAAAGGGACGATGCTTCACGCTCACGTTGCCAACCGCTCTGCACTTGGGCTCATCGATCCGCTCACCCGGTGACAATCCCTTTGGGTCAGGTACCGTTGAAGACAGCTGGACGCTTCTCAGCGAACGCCGACAGGCCCTCGCGATGATCAGCCGATGCTCGGCAAACCGCTTGAGAGAATCCCTCCAGCTCTGACATCTGCTCGAGCGACTGCTGCCACGATTGATCAACGAGATTCTTCGTCATGGCCAACGCAACAGTTGCCCCGGAGGCCAGACTGCGCGCCGACGTGGTCGCAATCTCCATCAACTCAGCAGCCGGCACAGCCTGGGCGATAAGGCCCATTGCCAGTGCGTCGAGAGCGTTGAACCGGCGACCCGTGAGGAGGAGTTCCTTCGCCCGAGCTGTCCCGACAATTCGCGGCAGAAAATGGAGCACCCCGCAGTCTGGTACCAATCCGCGATGGACGTAGCCGAGCGACATCTGCGCATCTTCTGCAGCAATGACGATGTCGCATGCCAAGGCCAAGCTCAGTCCACCACCGTGCGCATGGCCGTTGACGGCAGCAATCACGGGTTTGGGTAACTGAGCGAGTGGTATGAACACGGACTTCAGCAAGTGGTCCTGTCGCATCCGAGCACGTTCTGGAGATAGATCGGGATCCATCTCGGACAGATCGCCTCCCGCGCAGAACGCGCGTCCGGCACCTGTGATGAGCACCGCTCGGATGCTGTTGTCGTACCTGACATCATCAAGCCATCCAGCCAATGCGCGCTTCAAGTCCATGTTCAAGGAGTTGAGCGCCTCGGGCCGATTGAGGGTCACGGTCGCCAGACCGTCCTCAACGCGAACGTCGAGGACGTCCGAGCTACTCATCAGCTGGACCATCGATCACCTTGAAGAAGTCGATGTCGCTGAGGCTTCCCGTCCTGCGATCACTCCAAACTGCCTGAACTCGTGAACCGGGGTGCACCGATCCCGAGCGTAAGGCTTCCGCAGAAAGCCCGCCCACCGTGTGGATGAGCCGTGTAGACGTGCCATCAAGGACGATCTCCGCATATACGTATGGCGGTGGGACTCGCTGGCCGATGAACTCAATGTGCACAACCGAGCACGCTTGAAGCACTCCGGTATCGGGCACATCCACCCAGTCGCCTGTACGAACGAAACACGCCTCGCAGTAAGCCCTCGGCGGCACGAGGACATTGCGACACGATGGGCACCGCACACCGCGGATTCGCCGGTCGTTCTTAATCCCGTCGAATAGGGAACCATAGAAGTGGCCGTAGGCATGCTGGTAGTCGAGGACCATCTGGTAGTTCAGCTGTTCGATCGGAGTCGCGGTTTCACCTGCCTCTTCCACCGCATGGACGGGCTCGCTCGGTGCAAGCGCGAAGCCCATCAAATCCATGACCGCGCCCTGCGGTTCAGCGGCCCAGACCGCAGTAACCCTCGCCCCCATGCTGAGGGCAGCCGGGTCGCCCTCGACCACTTGGTGCAGAAAGGGAATGTCAGTGCCATCAAGCAGCACGAGCGCAACCGTTCCCTGATCGGTAACGGTCCAAGCCAGAAGATCGCCGGACGGCGGCACGATGACGAGGTCGTGAGCGTCACCACCGCAGTCACCGCAGAAGTCCTGCGCAGGAACGCGAATGGTCTCGCATGCCGAACATCGCGTCCCGACAATTCGCTGTTGCGCCAATTCGGCAAGAAATACCCCCGTAGCGGCTCCCGCCGTCAGGGTGTACGGCATCGAGAGCCGGGCATCCATCGCACCCATGACTTCCCTGGGCAACCCCGCAGTTGTGGTCATCGAATCCCTCTCAGTCCTTAGTCGCGCCGACGACGGCTACACCACGAAGGTTTGCCCAGCCTCCGCCTGCCTGCACAAGCGCAAGTTCTGCGCCGCCTATCTGGTGTGCCCCAGCCTTACCTGTCACCTGCATTGCGGCTTCCGCCAATCGGATGAGGGCCGTTGCGCCAATCGGGTTCGCTCCCATGCATCCACCAGAGGGGTTCACCGGAATATCGCCGCTCATCTCCGTGGCACCTGAAGCGATGAGTTCGGCGGCCCCACCCTCTGGGCAAAGACCGAGCCCCTCGTAGTAGCTCAACTCAAAGCACGTGTAAGGCTCCTGAAGTTCCGCAACATCGAACTGCCTGCGCGGATTGGTCACTCCGGCATTCTGGTAGACGCGGGCTGCGGCTACTTTAAGTGGCACTGACTGAAGCATCGATCGGTTCGGGCCGTTGTCTGCTTCCGAGTAGTAAGCCATGCCCCGGATCCATGCGGGCCGGTCAGTAATCGCCGCGGCATCATCCTCGGCCGCGAGAATCACCGCACATGCGCCGTCCGATATTGGCGGCACATCGAGGAGTTTGATCGGCCAGCAGAGTGGCTTGGACGCAAGCACTTCCTCGACCGTGACCTCCTTTTTCACATGAGCCTTGGGGTTGAGCATGGCGTTCTTTCGATTCTTGACAGACACCATGGCCGCGGCTTCCTCGGTATGCCCAAGTTTGTCCATTCGAGCACGCCAATAGGCGGCAGAGAATCCCATGATTCCGACCGCGAATTCTCGCCCCCAGAACGGGTCGTACAGCGTTGAAATCGAGGCCTGAAGCGCGCCCTCGGACAACTTGTCATAGGCAACGACGAGGACCCGCCTCGCCAAGCCCGCCTTTATCTGGTTCATTGCCTGAAGTGCTCCCGCAAGTCCGGTTCCACCACCGCTTGTGACTCTCACCACCGGCTTGTAGCGGGCGCCAAGCGCATCCACGAGCCACTTTTCGGGCTGGTTCACCGAACCGAACATGGCTGGTCCGCTCGCCACGACTACGGCATCAATGTCGTCCATGCCCAGACCAGCGTCAAGCAGCGCCTCAGTGACGGCCTCGCGAGCCAAGCCCGCCTGGCTCACATCGAGCCGACGGCGTGAGTGCACCGTCTGGCCTGTACCGACGATTGCGATCTGAGTCATGAGGTCTCCAAGGTGACGACGCAATGGTTCTGCATACCGATACCGCCGGCGCCATGCGCCAGACCGGTGGTGGCGCCTGTTGGTCCGTGAGCGGATCGGCCCCCCAACTGCGATGCCACCTCATGCAGCCGAACGAGTCCCGTCGCCATGACAACATCGGCCGGAAGCGACCCTCCGGAAGCGTTGAGGCCGGGGGCGGAGCCCGGAGCGTACAGGTCCATCGCTCGTCCAGGCTCCGCGAGTCCAATCGCCTCAAGCACCATCAATTCCCCAACAGTGGAGCCGGCTGAGACTTCTACTACGTCAAAGTCGCGTGCACTCGACGCACCTGACATTCGAAAGGCATTCGCGGCGGCTGCTGCTGCTGCTGGGAAAGATGTGGCATCGCGAGCAGCTAGGAAATGCTGGTCAATCGCGGATCCCATCCCCGTGATCCAAACCGGCCTATTGGTGACCTGACGAGCGACATGCTCCGCGGCAACCACAAGCGCTACCGCCCCGTCAACTGGTCGCGCCATGTCGCGGCGACGGAGCGGTGTGGCCACGAACTCCTCCCAGTAAGGATCGGCGAGCATCGCGTGTTTTGCGTCGACCCAAGAGTTGTCACTCGCCGCCGCCCACGCCCGATCACTCACCGCACGCAGGGCCTCCGGATCGATTCCATACCGAGCGAGGTAACGCTGCGCATAGAGGCCCGCGGCCGAATGCTGGTCAAGGCCAACTGGACGTTGGGTGAATGGCTCCGCGAGCGTGGACCAGAAGTTTCGCGGGTCACTTTCCGAAGACTTCGAGTAGGCGACCACGAGGCCGACAGATCCAGAGCCTGCGAGGATCTTCGTCGTGGCGTACACCGCCGACCACAGGCCATCCTCCTCGACCCGTGATTCCTCTTTGTGGTGAGCACCCATGGCTCCAAGGAAGCCGCAGTTGGAGATGCTCCTGCCGTCTAGAAAGTCGCTTCCCGAATCAATGACGAAATCGACATCCGCCATTCGAAGCCCGGTGCCCAGGAGCGCCTGAGATACGGCCTGGGTGATCAGGTCAACGTGCTGGCGGTCGGACCACGCGCCCCTGAATTCTGTCTGCGCGCTCCCCACCACCGCCGCGCGATTCTTCATATCTGTGCCCATGGCACTATTCAACCATTCGTTTGGTTGAGCGCGCAAGTCACGCTTTTAGCTTGATCCGGAATCATTCAAACTCCCGTTTGGTTGCTATTTAGCCGCCAGCCCGCTATGTTGCTCCCCCTCAGAGCAACGTGAGCTGGGTGGATGCCGACAGTCGGAGGACAGACTCACCATGACAGAGAACGCAAGTGCCAAGGACCTGAGATCGCTGCTCAAAAGCGTAGAGACTGCCGGATGGGATTACGCACGCATTGAACTTGACGGTCTCACGATTGTCGTCTCGAAGGACGCGGATCCCGGCATTCATACAGTCATTCCGGCTACGGCCGAGGTGGCAAGAGAGCAAGGACTCGGCAACGTCCCGGTCTCACCCTCGCCTTCGATTCCGGCCAAGGCTCCCATCGCTTCACCAACCATGCCCACGGAAGCGCCTAGCTTCGAAGACGCCACCACTGTGGGATCTCCATCGATTGGATTGTTCTGGCGATCTCCGAAGCCGGGCGCGCCGCACTTCATCGAAGTCGGACAGGAAGTCTCGGCCGATGACACCGTCTGCATCATTGAGGTTATGAAGCTCATGACGCACGTCAGAGCGGGCCACGACGGAACAATTGCACGTATCCACCCTTCAAACGGCGACATGGTCGAGTATGGAACACCCCTCGTCGACATCGTTCCAAAGAAGTAGTGCTTTGTTTCACTTCTGCAACCATGCTTTCGGCTGAATTGAGGATGGATCGATGACCGATCACGTCGAGTTCATTGACACGACAATGCGCGATGGGCAACAGAGTCTCTGGGGCATGCGCATGCAAGGACGCCACCAGTTGGCGCTCGCTGACGACATCGACCGTGTGGGCTACAGCGTCGTCGATATGGTCGTGAGCAATGTCTTTGAGGCTCAGGTGCGGTTCGGCAAGGAGGACCCCTGGCAGAACCTTGATCACGTGCGCGCCGCAATGCCGAACAGCAAACTCCGCGCAGGAATGCGAAGTTTCGCACTTGTCGGCTTCAGCAAGAATCCGGATTCCCTCGTCGAACTGTGGGTAAGAACGCTCGCGAAACACGGTGTCGGCAGCTACTGGTTGGTCGACTGCCTATTCGACATGGCGAAGATGCAATGGATTGCCGACATCGTCCACGACACAGGCTCTGATGTGGTGCCGTGCCTCATGTACGCCAATAGTCCCGTGCACACCGACGAATACATAGCAAACATCGTGCGCCAAATGGCCAGCTTCAAGAACGTTGACAGCATCATGTTTGCGGATGAAGCCGGTGTCCTTCGACCCGAGGGTGCTCGCACTCTCCTTCCTGCCCTCGTCGACGCCGCCGGCGATGTCCCACTGGAAATGCACTGTCATAACACGACCGGACTGGCGCCGCTGAACTATCTGATCGCCATCGAGGCAGGCGTGCGGATTCTTCACACCGCCAGTCGACCCCTCGCCAATGGCCCATCACTACCATCGATTGAGGGCATGCTTGACAACCTCAAGCACACAGGGCATTCACACCAATTGAGGACGGCGCCACTCACCCGAATCGCTGAAACCCTCACATACATCGCAGGGATGGAAGATCGACCGCTTGGGGTCCCAAGTGAGTATCGGGAGTTCACCTACAAGCACCAACTGCCCGGGGGGATGACCGGCACTCTTCTCGCTCAGTTGTCGCAGTACGGCATGAGTGACCGTCTTGAAGAGGTACTCGAGGAGGCTGCGGTCGTACGCACCGAGGTCGGCTACCCCCCGAGCGCCACTCCCTTCTCTCAGTTGATCGGCATTCAAGCGGTCCTCAATGTCGTAACCGGAGAGCGCTACAAGATCGTTCCCGACGAGATGATCCTCTACGCGCTCGGTCACCTCGGGACTCCAGCCGCGCCCTTCGATCAAGATGCCCTCGACTCAATTCTCTCGTCGCCCCGGGGTAAGGACTTCATCTCGTGGGAGCAGCCCCAGCCATCCCTCAAGGAACTTCGTCATGAATATGGTGAGAATCTCTCGGACGAGGAACTCATCCTCCGTGCGGTGATGCCCAAGGAGGATGTGGACGCGGCACTCGGAAACGGGCCCGCCAACATGGAAATCGCGCCACCACCCGGAACACGCGCCGCGGCCATCGCCAAGGACATCATCGAACGCTCGACCGCCAATTTCGTCCAAGTTCAGCAACCCGGCCTCAACATGACCCTCAAGCGCGGATGTCTCTGAACCCCACGCACCACAACGGGCTTCGCGCTAGACCCCGTCTCACCCCGACACCTGAGAAAGGAACGAGCCGCATGAGCACGGTATTGCAGGCACTCCGGCTGAAGGGCCGCGCTACTGCCGGCGAACTTGCCATTTCGATGGGAAGTTCGCTCAGTGAGGTCGAACAGGAGTTAGAGACCCTTGCACAGGATCACTTGGTGGTCGAACGGACGACCGGCAAGAGGCCGGGATGGATGCTCACCGGCGAAGGTCGCGAACGCTACGACGCCTCGCTGGTGGAACTGCGAACCCCCGAAGTCATCGAACGACTATCCGAGACCTATGGCGAGTTCCTTCATCACAATGCACCCGTCAAGGAGCTCTGTGCCCGCTGGCAGTCAGTGTCCGAAGACGCCGACCGATTCGAGATCATCGATGAACTCGCAGAGATTCAGGAGAAGGTTGGTCCAAGCCTCCTCAGTGCCGGCGAAGTTATCTCGCGATTCGGCGCATATCCCCATCGTCTCACCGCCGCCATGCTCAAGGCTTCCGACGACCATCGGTTCGTCGTGAGCCCGACCGTCGATAGCTTTCACACTGTCTGGTTCGAGTGCCACGAGGACTACCTTCTAATGCTCGACCGTTCGCGTGAGCAGGAAGGCTCTTGGTAGGACGGCACGATTCAGGCATCCAGCACGGGTAACGCGCACGATGTACTGAAGTACTCACCCTGCTCGCAACGTACTCAACTTGAAGGGGAATGGTCACATGGGCGGCTTCACGCTCGACAGCATTCTGGCGAAGAACCTTCCTGCACAGGGCGCCGAGGCCAACCGAGTTGCCCTTGTCTTCCAGGATCGCGAGTACACGTTCGAAGAGCTCGACTCCGGTTCCGAGATGCTCGCCCACGGACTCCTCAAGCAGGGCTTCTCCAAGGGCGATCGCATGTGTGTTCTCGCCAAGAATCGAGCCGAATGGTTTGAGATTCTCTTCGCACTCGCGAAGATCGGCGGCGTTCTCGTGCCAGTGAACTACCTCTTGAAAGCAAGAGAGGTTCAACACATCGTTGAAGACTCCGGCGCCACGTGGTTCCTTGGCGAGGACATCCTCTGGTCGACTATCGACGGATTTCGTGACGACGCGGGCCCGCACCTGCGATACATCAGCGTTGGTGACGACCAATCAGGTGCGATCCCATACGCATCCCTTCGCGTCGAGTTGCCACCGATCCGCAGGGAAGTGGCAGTGTCGTCGGGCGACCTTGCGCTGCTGCAATACACGTCTGGAACCACAGGATTTCCCAAGGGCGCCATGCACACCCACTCCACAATCCTGTGGAACACAATTCATCAGATTCCCGACTTCGGAATCAACCGCGACGACGTACACCTCGTCATTCCGGCGATGTGCTGGGCGGCCGGGTTCCACAGCTTCACGTTGGCCGTCATGTGGGCCGGTGGCAAGATCGTGCTGAATCCCAGCCGGAATTTCGATGCACACGAGTTCGGAGCGACCGTGACCCGCCACCGGGTGACAAAGACGATTCTCGTTCCCTCGGTGCTTCGAATTGTTCTGGACTCCGATGCCCTTGAGCGACACGATCTGTCGTCCCTGAATCTCGTCCTGAGCGGCGGCGAACCGGTGCCCGTCGAGGCAATCTCCGACTGGAACCGCAGGGTTGCCTCCTGCCACCTCGTACAGGGCTATGGCATGGGCGAATTTCCCACCCTCATGCTCTATCTGTCTCCAAAGGTTGCAGTTCGCAAGGCAGGCGCCGCGGGCAAACCCTGCCTCGTAGCGCAGGTCCGTGTGGTCGATGAGACATTTCAGGACACGTCGGTTGGTCAGGTCGGCGAAATCGTCGCCCTATCTGAGGCGTGCATGGTGGGCTATTACGGAAAGCCTGAGGCCACAGCCCAGGCCTTCAACGACGGCTGGATGCGAACCGGTGACCTCGCCTTCAAGGACGAGGAGGGCTACGTTCACATTGCCGGACGCGCAAAGGAAATGATCATCAGCGGGGGCTTGAACGTCTACCCGGCTGAGGTGGAGCGCGTTATCCTCACCGTTGCAGGCGTTGCCGAGGCGGCCGTCGTGGGTGAGCCCGACGAGAAGTGGGGCGAGATCATCCACGCCTACATCGTCGTCCCACCGGGAGGCACGGTCGAGGTTGCACTTCTTGAGTCGACATGTCGAGACGAACTCGCGAACTACAAGGTTCCTCGGCAATGGACGTTTCGGGAAGAACCACTGCCACGCACGACCTCTGGAAAGATCCAAAGACACGCGCTATCGGTGACAAACCCCTGAGCTCGAACCCCTGTTCCCTTCCAAGGAGGAATCGTCGCTGACCTTCTAACTCAACTGAACGGTGGATCGTTAGCCCGCGCGGAGAACCAGCAGGAACTGACCACCGCCCGGCTCAATGCGGGTCGTCACCGAAAAATCGGGCGCCAGTCTCGACAGCCGGTCGACAAGCCACGTGGCGGCTTCGTCAGCATCGCCTTGAGTCGGGCAGCGAGCCACCACCTCCTGACCGCCCTTGCGGGTTAGCCGATCGACCGTGCCGACGATGGGTGCCGGGTCGATGACGAAGAGTTGAGGAGCCCACGGAACGACAGGCTGCACCTTCCCCTTACGGGTGTTGCATGCCCGGTGCGCGAGCCGTTCGGCGGATGCCAATGACTTCTTGCCTTTCGCCACCCCCCAGGAATCGACGCTCGGACCACGATCGGCATTGACGGACGCTTCGGAATCCACCGGCTCGTCGCACAGCCAGCAGCGCCAACCGTCACGATCGCCGACAACATTGAGGTCACTCATGACTGCAGGCTACGGCTTGTCCGCCGGATCTGGAATCTGCCTCGTCCGCAGCCATCCGGCGAATAGGCTGCCAACGTGGAATCGCCATTCGTGGTCCGGGCAATCAGGGGCCTGCTCGCCGTCGGGTCACTCGTCTTCGCGCTGAGCGCCCTCGCCCTCCTCATCATGCCATCGGCCTTCGCGACGCTGCTCGGTCTTGCGCCGTCGAGCGACCTCGACTGGGCCCTGCGCATGATGGGCGCCATCCTCGTTGCCCTCGCCGGACAGATGTGGCTCGTGCGGCACACCCCGGACCCGTCGACCCGCGGGGCTGCGGCCGTCATGGTGATCGGAGGCGGGCTCATGACGGTCATGACCGTCTGGCTGCCCGGTGAGTGGAGCACGCTGCGCTGGACCTACCTCGGGTTTGGCCTCAGCTTCGCCCTGCTCTATCTCATCCTCCTGCTCGTCGGCCTCAGGGACGCCCCGCAGCATCGGGACGCCTACGCGGTGGAGGACGACGAAGAATAGGAGCTAAGTTGCGGCCGGGGCCGGTTCAGGATCGTCAGCGAACGGGTGCTCCGGATCTCGGCCCGTCACGTATTTCGCGATCCCGTAGACGGCCCCTGCGATCGGCACCGCGATGAGTGCCCCGACGATGCCGAGGGCGATGGCACCCGCAGCGATCGCGATGACGATCGCGAGCGGGTGGAGATTGACGGCCTTGCCCATGACGAGGGGCTGCATGACGTCGCCATCGAATGAGCCGACGATGATCGTCAGGACGATGACGAGCACGGCGATCAACGGACCCTTCTCCGCAAGTGCCACGATCGCCGCGAAGAAGGTCGCGACCGGGGCGCCGATGACCGGGATGAAGGCGCCGATGAATACGACCGCAGCGAGTGCCGGCGCGAGAGGAACCCCGAGGATTTCCAGCCCGATGAAGACGAGCAGGGCGTCGAGGAAGGCGACGATGACGATGCCGCGCGTGTAGCCCGAGATAGATTCCCAGGCGATGCGACCTGCCACATCGATGTGGTGGCCGGACTTCTTCGGGATCCAGGAGATCACCCACGCCCAGATCGCGGCGGGGGCCATGAGGAAGAAGATCACGCCGAAGATGAAGACCGAGCCGGCGATGATGAGGGTTCCGATCGAACCGGCCGCGCCAAGCGCATCACCGAGCACGCCCTTCGCAACATTCGCGCCAACGCCCTTGGCCTGATCCAGCAGGTTGCTGATGTCTGCGTCATCGAGCCCGAGGGGACCTGTCTTCATCCAGTTCTCGATCTCCGCGAACCCGCTCTGGATCGACGCGGCGAGTTTCGGGCCCTCGCTGATCGTCGATGAGATCACGCTGTAGAGGACGAGGATGATCGCCGTGCCGATGGCCAGGAGCGCGAGGATCATCGCGAGGACCTTCGGCATGATCTTGTTGAAGACATTCATCACCGGCGAGGTCCACGCGGTGACGAGCATCGCGAAGAAGAGTGCGAACACGACGGGGAAGATCGTATTGAAGACAATCCCTATCAGGACGAACCCCGCCACGAGCACGAGCAGTCGCCATGTGATGCCGGAAAGCCGCTTCAAGGTATCGGGGATGCCATCGTCAGAGTCCATGCTTGAACCCTATTGCCCGTCCGGTCGATCGAATCTGCGCATCGGGGATTCGGGATGACCGCTTTGCTGTGAGAATTGGCCCATGCCTGCCACCCGCAGATCAATACTCGTCACCGGAGGCTCACGAGGCATCGGTGCCGCGGTAGCCCTCGAGTTCGCCACGATCGGTGACCGGGTGGCCGTTCACTACGGTGCATCGAGGCACGCCGCCGAAGCGGCCCTCGCCGCCCTGCCCGGCGACGGCCACGTCATCGTTCAGGCCGATCTCCGCGACCCCGAGGCAGTCCGCCGCATGGTCGACGAGGCCGCCGCTTCCCTGGGCGGCATCGACATCCTCGTGAACAACGCCGGCGTCTTCTTCCCGCATCCCATCGAGGCCTCCACCTACGAGGAGTGGCAGCAGGGCTGGCGCGACACGATCGACATCAACCTCATCGGCGCCGCGAACGCCGCCTGGTGCGCGCTCCAGCACATGCCCCGGGGCAAGGACTCCCGCATCGTCAACGTCGGATCGCGCGGCGCCTTTCGCGGGGAGCCCGACAGCCCCGCCTACGGCGCCAGCAAGGCAGCCCTCGGTGCCTTCGGACAGTCCATCGCCAAGTCGCTCGGCGTCCTCGGCATCGCCGTCACCACCCTGGCCCCCGGCTTCGTCGACACCGAGATGGCCGCCGCGTCCCTTGCCGGGTCGGGTGGCGATGAGATCAGGGGCCAGAGCCCGTTCAATCGGGTCCCGTCGGCCCAGGAGGTAGCCAAGGCGGTCGTGTTTCTCGCATCGCCGGCCGCCGAGTGGGCAAGCGGGGGCATCCTCGACTTCAACGGTGCCTCGTACCTGCGGATGTAGGCCCGGTGTGACGAGTTCCGCCGACAGCACGACATGACGCAGGACTTCGCGGCGGACACCTTCGCCCCATGACAGCGGACGACTGGGTCGGGGCGGTGAAGGCTGCCCTGCTCCCGCATGCCCAGCCCGCTGATGCCAGCCAGATGGCCGGGTACATGAAACACGTCGCCCCATTCCTTGGCATCAGGGCTCCAGACCGCAGGCGTGCGGTCCTCGCCTCGATCAAGAACCGTCCGCCGCCTTCGGAGGAGTGCCTGCACGACATCGTCCTGGCCCTGTGGGCTGAACCCGAGCGCGAGTACCAGTACGCCGCATGCGACCTCCTCACTCGCTTCGCACCACTCCTCTCGGACGGGTTTCTCGCCGACCCGACCGAACGCCTCCTCAAGGCGAAGCCTTGGTGGGACACAGTCGATTTCCTCGGCAGCGCCGTCGTTTCACCCCTCACTGCACGCTACCCAGCGGCACTCGACCTCATGTGGCAGTGGTGCCGGTCCGGTGATCGGTGGCTCATTCGCGCGGCCATCCAGCACCAGCGCGGGCGACGCGGACGCACTGACATGGGGGTGCTCACGGCGATGAGCGCGCTGCACGCCGCGGATGGGGAGTTCTTCGTGTCAAAGGCGATCGGCTGGGCCATGCGCGACACCTCCCGCTGGTTTCCTTGCGAGGTGCGGGCGTTCATCGATGATCACCCTGATCTGTCCCCTGTGGCCCGCCGCGAAGCAGAGCGCGGGCTGGCAAGGGTCGGATAGCGTGCCCTTATGCGCCGCCTGATTGAACTCTCCCGCTTCGCCGTCGCGGTCCCGGCCGTGACGTCGATCGTCGCCTCCTTCGTGCTGATGGGCATCGGGGTCTGGGAAGTCGTGATGTCGATCGTCCACCTCATCGACACGAGCGTGAGCATCAAGCTCACCGTGGTGGCGATCCTCACGGCGGTCGACACCTTCCTCCTCGCGACCGTGCTCCTCGTCATCGGATACGGGCTCTACGAGCTCTTCGTCGACAATGAGGTGAAGCTGCCCGAGTGGCTCGAGATCCGCTCGCTTGACGACCTGAAGACGAAGCTCATCGGGGTCATCGTCGCCATCCTCGCCGTCGTGTTCCTCGGGGCGCTCGTCGATCGCAGTGACGCGAACTCGGTCATGCTCATCGGCGCGGGGGTCGGCGCCGTGGTCATCGGCCTCGCGGCCTTCACCTTCGCGACGAAGCGAAAGTAGGGCGGCGGCATGCGGCTCAACCCTGCAGCCATCGTCTACCTCGGCCTCGCGGCCATCGGACTCGTCGGCACGGCGTATTTCAACGTCACGGGGTTCACTGGGCTCAGCGGCAACTTCTTCGCGGCGTGGTTTGCGAACCCGGCGGTCTCATCGCTCAGCGTCGACCTCCTCGTTTCGGCCAGTGCCGCCTCGATCTTCATCATCCTCGAGGGCAGCCGGCTGGGCATGAAGTGGCCGTGGCTCTACGTGCTCGGCTCCTTCGTCACGGCAGTCGCGTTCACCCTCCCGCTCTTCCTCGCCATGCGCGAACGGCATTTGAGCGCCGACTCCGGTGGCCGACTCGATTCAGCCGACTAGGGTCAGGTGGTGGCAAAGTCCCTCGAAGAGCTCGTGCACCCAACCTGGCTCCCCGTCCTTTGGGAGCAGCAGGAGAACCTGACCCAGATCGGCGAGTTCCTGCGCAGCGAGCAGGCTGCTGGCCGGCCTTGGTGCCCTGGCGGCCAGCACATCCTTCGCGCCTTCGAGCAGCCCCTGACGGACGTGCGCGTCCTCATCACGGGCCAGGATCCGTATCCCACGCCGGGCCACGCCGTCGGACTGTCGTTCTCGGTCGCGGCCGACGTCCGGCCCCTTCCCCGCAGCCTGCAGAACATCTTCAAGGAGCTCGCAAGCGACCTCGACGTCGCTATCCCGTCCAGCGGCGACCTCACCCCCTGGGCCGAGCAGGGTGTTCTTCTCCTCAACCGCGTGCTCACGGTCGGGTCAGGCGAGCCCGGTAGTCACCGCGGGATCGGGTGGGAGGCCTTCACCGAGGCAGCCATCCGAGGCCTCGTCGAGCGGCTCGAGGAGCCCCTGGTCGCGATTCTGTGGGGCAAGGACGCCCAGTCGCTCACCGGAATCCTCGAGGACGTGCCGGTCATCGAGAGCGCCCACCCCAGCCCGCTGTCAGCGGACCGCGGGTTCTTCGGGAGCCGGCCGTTCAGCCAGGCGAACGAGTTCCTCGACGATCTCGGCGGCGAGCCAGTCAGTTGGGCGTTGCCGTAGCCATCCGCGCAGCAACGTCCTTATGGACGAAGCGCTCCGCGACGAACGACATGAACGGCACCGTGCCGGCCAGCAGGATGAGCACGGTCTTGCCCAGCGGATACCGAAGCCGGAATGCCAGGTCGACGCCGACGATCAGGTAGATGAAGTACAGCCAGCCGTGCGCGGTCCAGAGGCTGCGGTAGAGCCCGGGCTTCACATCGGTATTCGCGTAGTCGAGGAAGCCGTAGCCGACCACGAGCCAGATGGTGAGTGCGCCGAGCACGACTCCCGTCAGCCAAGCCATGACCCGAAAGCGAGTAGCTGCAGCAGCGAGACCCTTCACGGTTGAAGGCTAGCGGACCTCGATCTCCTGCACATGCGGAGGATCGGCGCCGGGCCGCTGGCAGGTGATGCCCGCGACCGAGATGCCGAACCGCGCTGCGCTCAGGACCTCATCGAGGTTCGAGACGTCAGCGCGACCCAGTCCTCGGGTCTGCCACTGGGCGAGGAAGCCGCCGCTGAAGGAGTCGCCCGCCCCAACCGTGTCGACGACCACGACCCGGGGAACCTCGAGGGTGACGTCGTCGCTCTCGGTCAGCACATGCACCGACTTGGCCCCATCGGTGAAGAGCACGACTGCACCCGATTCGCGCTGGAGTCGGACGGCTGCATCGTGAATCTCCATGGACGGATAGATGAAGGCGAGGTCATCGCCGCTCACCTTGACGACGTCAGCCCGTTCGAGGACGGCTCGCAGGGTGCGATCGAAAACATCGGACGAGGTCATGACACTCGGACGGCAGTTGGGATCGACCATGACGAGCCTGTCGGCCGGGGATGCGGCCACGACTGCAGCCGTCGCATCCGCAAGCGGCTGCAGGACGAGCCCGAGGGTGCCGACATGCAGCGCCGAGCACTCCGGGCCGACGTGGGCGAGGGCGGCCTGAGGAGTCACCGCAGCCGCGGAGGTGCCCTCCATCATGAATCGATAGGTCGCTGCACCATCGGCATCGATCTGGGCGATCGCCAGCGTTGTCGGCTCATCGACCTGCGCCCCGAGCGCGTAGCCGACGCCATCGGCCTCGAGGAGCCGCATGATCCGCGCGCCGAATGCGTCGGTCGACACCCCGCCGAGGAAGGTGGATGGCACGCCGAGCCGGGCGATGGTACGTGCCGTGTTCAGCGGAGCACCCCCCACGACGGAGGTCACATTGCCAGCCGGGTCGACGATGATGTCGATGAGTGCCTCGCCGACGACAGTGATCACGAGCGGAACGCTAGTGCAGTTGCCCCGGACATGCGTAGAGCCCCTGCCAAGAGGCAGGGGCTCTACGACCATTGGTGCTGTCGACTAGATGGCGCGCACCTTGTCGGCCTGCGGGCCCTTCGGGCCCTGCGTGATCTCGAACTCGACGGCCTGGTTCTCCTCGAGGGAGCGGTAGCCGTCCGACTCGATCGCCGAGTAGTGCACGAACACGTCCGGGCCACCGTCAGCCTGAGCGATGAAGCCGAAACCCTTTTCGGCGTTGAACCACTTAACAGTTCCTTGAGCCATGATGCACATTC
>WLOY01000010.1 GCA_009699015.1 Actinomycetota bacterium
GCCTTCCATGCTGGAACTCGCCACCGCCTCAGCGCGCAGGAGGAACCGCGCGAGAGGGTCAGCGTTGTCGAAGCCGGCGCCGGGCTCGTTGATCGACCGGATCGCCTGTTCCGCGTCGCTGATGTCAGCTGAGACCGAAGCGGGCAGGAACAGGTCCATGCCGGTGACCAGGTCGGGAACGTATGCTTCGACGTGCCCTGATCGACGTGCTGAACGGGTGACCGCTGCGGGGTCACCCTCCCAGTGCACCTTCTGCAGACCAGGCACGTGCTCACCTCCATAACCGAGAATAGCGCATATCCTAGGATATGGAATTGCAAGACCGAGGTTACATAGAGTTGTGGGTTCGTCTGCGGAACCGTCAACCAGGACGTGCGGAATCCAGCGACAGTGTCGCAATGCCACCTCAGGGAAATCCAACACGACGGACGCCGAGTTGCGCGGCGTTGCTGAGCGTTTGCAGCAGGTTGCCATCAGCGAGCAGATGGTCAACACGCCCTATGACATGCAGGAGTCGCTGCACCCGCACTACTTCGGGCAGATGGCCTTGCGCTCATGCCTGCGCCAGGCGTTCAACGACGGCTATCGGCGCTCGGGCGCATGCCGCGCACTGTCCGACTGGGCAGCAACGACCTTGGGTGAAGAGCCTGCAGTGACGTTCACAGCGGTTCGCCAGAAGTTGGTCGAAGTGTCCGATTGCTGTCCTGACCCCCCCATAACTGTGGGTAGTTCCGCGGCAGTCATCGACGCCTTCCTGGCCCAAAATGATATGAATAGATCGCGCTATTGCGATGACCCGTGCACTACATAGGGAGCCACATGCGCAACCATGCCCACATTCGCCGAATGACCGCGCTTCTCGCCGTGGGAGTGGTTGTCGTTGCCCCCTTCACCATGCTCACCTCAGCGCATGCCCAGGTTACCGTCGCTGATTTGGGTGGGGGGGCTGTCCGGTCGGTCGACCTAACTCCAGGCGTGAACCCGATCGACGCGATCTTCGAGCACTACTCCTCCGTCTACGCCGCCTATGAGTGGATCAAGAAGAGCGTCGAATGCCGCGGCGAAGCGGCAACCTCCCCGAAGTGCGCGATGGCGGACACTGCGAAGCTCGACCTCATCCTCGAGAAACTCGATCAGCTCAGCGCCACGGTCAAGGCGAATCACGCAGAGACGACCTCGCGCATCGACCTCGGACTGCAGCAGGCGGCCAAGAAGGACCTGATCGATCAGGAGCGCAAACTCGGCCCGCTCTTCGACCATGTTCCGGCCGCCCTCGAACTCTTCAATGCCTACAAGCAGTGCGTGGATGCCAAGACGAGCGGTGAGGTCACCTGCGGCGGGGTAGATGTCGATACCGAGCTTCGCACCCGTGCGGAGAACTTCGTGATCTACACGGCCGAGAACCTGCCGAACAAGATCCACGACCAAATCACGATCTTTACTGGGTCGGCAGGTCACTCAAGCCAGGGCCTTGCTTCGGTGGCTTGGCGCTGGGCGTTGGGGGAGCAGAACCTCAAGGCGGGCGCATCCGACGCGAAGTTCCTGCTCAAGGACGAGGTTCCTTTCGTCACCCCGTGGCTTTCGGGCTGGATGAACGACTACCTCTACCAGTACGCGCAACTGTTCTCGATCTACGGCTTCGTACTGCCGATGGCCGAGGCCCTAGATGCGGAACTGGCCAAGCAGGATGGTACCGGCGACAACTCACCGAAGCACCGGTTCACGAAGAACTACATTGCCGGCCTCCAGAAGGCGGTGGCTGAGCGAATCGAGCTGAACTCCGACAATCTGCATACGGTGCGTGGCACGATCAAGGCCTTCGCCCTGCCTCAACTGTCGGAGGGTCAGATTCTGATGGCGACGCCGGACAACAAGAATGCGCTCGTCTACTCGGCGAGCCCAATGGCTGGTGGGTCCGATATCCACCAGCAGGACTTTCAGGAGTTCAGCTCGATGGTGAACGCCTACGCCGTGGCGAGCAAGTTCGAGGGCGCCTTCCCCGGTGCGTTCGCGAAGGTGAGCGGGGAGGGCACTTTCCCTGCTGGCCCCTTCTACACCATTGCGGCGCCCACGAGCCTGGTGACCATCGCGCCCCACGGCTGGGGCGCAGAGAAGCTCAAGGCCCCGCTCGGCCCATGCACGGTCTGGTCCTGGTGCGTCGAGAACGTGCCCGCCTTCGATGGCTGGCGCGCGCGGGCGTACGACCTCCCCAACACGACGAATCTGATCACTGGCTTCGGTCGCAATCACGACACCCGGGTGCGGGCGCGCCTTGCCGATAAGCGTGTCACCTGGGCCGAGCTCGAGTCGCAGAGCAAGCAAAAGAACCAATACACGCTGCTCACCTGGTGCAACAGCTCGTCGCATTGGTGCGGTTACATGAACAACAACGCGACGACCAGCACGGCGGTCGAGTACGGCGGCACCGACTTCAGGGCCCAGCTCACGCGACTGACGCGTCAGCCGTTCGGTTCCACGGTCACCTACGACTGGGCGGAATTCACCAGCCCGGCACCGGGGTACTACCTGTTTGGGCCAGGGGCGTACCCCAAGGTCACGACGGACCCCGCGTCGCAGATGTCGTGGATCGTGCGACCCGGGCACCTGGCCTGGCCAGAGGGATCCTCGCCGGACTGCCCGAAGTGCAATGACCGAGGGATCTACAACGACCTGTCATACACGGAGTACCTGCCCTAGGCACCGTTCACTGGCTCTGAGTGGTGCGCTCTTGGGCTCAGCGGAGATTCCTGCCGACCGCTTCCGAACGGGTGCCCGTGCCTACGGGGTGACGACGGAGAGGTTGGACCCCGGGGACGGTTGTATCGACCAGCGGCTTCAGTGGGTCGAGCGGGATGTGCAGGGCGACAGGGGTCAGTGGAGTACCGGCGTTCGAGCGCTTTCGGGGTGACTTTGGAAGCAGATCCTCCCTTGGGATGAATCCACAGGGGCTCGTGCCCTTCTGAGGCGCTCTCGCTCGGGCGTGTCGTCGTCGTATCGTGATCAAACTGAGCGAGACAATGCCTTGTCGGGTCTGCGACCGTTGGATAGTGACGGGAACCAATGACGGTCAGGTGAAGGCCAGCGCGTCGCGCGCTGGCTCTGATCGGATTGCCGCGTTGCTGGATCACTCGCCAATCGGATTCGCAGTGGTGTCTCCTGACGGCTGCTTTCTCGAAGTGAATCCGGCGTTGTGCGAGCTGCTCGGCCGCGATGCGTCGTCGCTGAAGTCGTGCTCGTGGCAGGAGATGACTCACCCGGAAGACCTCCCGACTGAAGTGGCTTTAGTCAACGACATGCTGGCCGGGCGCCAGGATGGCTACCGCCTGTCGAAACGGTATGTGCGCCCTGACGGGTCCGTCGTCTGGGGTGACCTATCTGTGTGCTGCGTGCGGTTGGACGACGGCTCCGTGGACAGCTTCATCGCCCAAGTTCTGGATGTGTCGGAGCAGCAGGCCACTCGTCAGGCACTCACAGAGGCGGAATCTCGCTACCACCTGCTGGTGAAGAATAGTTCTGACGTTGTGGCGCTCGGAACGAACGAGGGATTCTTTTCGTGGATTTCCCCAACGGTGGAAGCGATGCTGGGTTGGCAGCCCAAGGACTTGGTCGGCACGTCCTTCACCAAGCTCGTGCATCAGGACGACCGGTCAGCTGTACACAAAGCTCAGGGGCTCATGGAGTTGGGAGACTGCAACAGGTTCGAGGTGCGGATGAGAACCGCCACCGGGGAATTCCGCTGGGTCAGCATCCGGCTGACCCAGCGGAGGGGTGATCAAGGGGAGGTGGTGGGTAAGGTCGCGTCCTGGAGTGACTCTGACGACGAACATGCGCTGCGTGAAGCGCTGGCAGCCAACGAGAAGTGGTAGAGGCTGTTGGTGGAGAACGCCAGCGATGCCGTGGTCCAGACGGCGGCGGACGACACCGTACAGTGGGTATCGCCATCGATCACCAAGTTGCTCGGCTGGCAGCCAACCGACCTCGTGGGGCATCGCGCGATCGACTTCCTTCATCCGGACGATGCGCCGACCACCGTTGCCGTTCAGACGCAGATCACCCGCGGGGACGTCGTTCAGTTTGAGGCTCGCATGCCGACAGCAGACGGAAAGTTCCGCTGGATGAACTCCACTGCTCGTCCGTTCCTAGACGAGTCCGGCACCATCGTTGGTCGCGTCGCAGCCTGGCGCGACAGCGAGACCGAGCACCGCGCCCGAGCTGCCCTAGCCGAGTCTGAGGAGAGGTTCCGGTTGCTGGCGGAGAACGCCTCCGATGTCGTCTACCTGGTCGGGCCCGATCGTAGGGTGCGTTGGATCTCCCCGAACGTAGTGAACGAGTTCGGCTGGACTGTCGACGAGCTTGTTGGCACATCCATGTACGACTTGGTCCATCCTGAGGACCGGGCCCGCATTGACGCGGCGCGCGACGACGTCTTCGCGGGGCGCGTCCATGCGGAGCCGGCCGAGGGCTACCTGTGCCGGTTCCGGCACAAGGACGGCACCGCCCTGAATCCTGCGGACAGTTCCGTTGGGCCGCTGTTGCCTGGTCGCGGACCGACTCGGAACCGCAGCGTTTCCGGCCCGACCCCGAGCAGCCCGCCCGCGCGCTGGAGGGACGAGACCTACGACTCCGCCGCATCCGCCGCAAGGGGGCTGCGCTGAGAGCCGGACCGCACGTGATCGCGTCTCATCGTCGTCCTTCCTGCGAACCGGCATGTTCCTGTCCGGCATCCGAGAGCGAAGTCGCCAGTGGCCTCGGGACGGTTCGCCGTGGAGAGTGCGATGATTGAAATCGCTGCTCCGCGGAGCTACCAGGCAGCCCAGGAGCAGGCGCGCGGTTGAGGGCGAGTGGGTCTCAGGCATCCAGCTCGAATCTCGTATCCTGACACTTCATCCCGTGTATGTCGCAAGGAAGGATCTCCAGGTGATCATCGGCCGCATCTCAGCAGGCCTGTTGTCAGCACTTGCCCTCACCACCACCATCACGGCGGTGCCGGCAGCGGCCGTCGCACCTCAGGCTCCGGTGAGCCGATATGCGCATGACCTAGGGATCGCTCCTCGCCTGCAGTGGAACTCGAACTACGGCTACTGCGGCGAGACGAGTTTCATCAGCGCGGGCATGCACTTCGGCCAGTACACCTCGCAGTGGACGGCCCGCAGCGCAGCTTCGCCAGGGGTGCCGCAGACCGAGGAGGAGAGCCAGCTCCTCATCGGCGTGAACGACATCGAGGCAGCTGAGGCGATGCGGCTGCAGGCGGTGGCATTCGACAGCGAGTCCCAGCGGTCGACCCGGCCGTACCTCACGTGGGTGAAGTCGATGGTATTGCGGGGGTTCCCGGTGATCATCGGGGTGTTCGTCAACATGTCGGAGTTCGATGACGCATTGGGGGGAGAGTCGGAGTACGACCACATCGTCCCGGTGCTCGGAGTCGGGTCGCAGTCGCCGCTGTCGCGGACGGATCGCACGTACCGCGCCACCGATGTGATCTCGTTCAGTGATAACGCACTTGATGGGAACACCTCGCCCAACTCCGCAGTGTTTCGATACCGGTTCAACGCCTTTCAGAAGAGTAGGTCTCAGGCTAATGACCCCGACGGTGCGCCATATTCCCTTCGCAATCGGCCGATGAACTACGCAACGGCCGTGACCGGAGTCATGGATCCAGACAGGGTGACGATCCCGGTTCGGTTGACCTCGAGTGCCGACGGTGAGGGAGTGCAGGACGGCGATCGCTTGGTGGCGCCGCCGGCCCCCCGGCCGATCGATCTCACGGCCACCGTCACGATCCCTGATTCAAGCATCGGGTACACGGTTTATCTCTATGACGATTTCGCGAAGGTGCCGGTCCGCAACTTCAACGCTTCTGCGCCCAATGCGCTTCAGTCATGGGCGGTCGCCCCGGGCTCGGGTACGTCGTGGTCGAAGACCATCGGCATCATGTCCGATCAGACCCGGGTGTTTCGAGCCGTCCCGAACTCCGCGCCCTGAGACGACCGGGCTTCGACAGACGCGGGAACCAGCGTGGAACAGCCTCGCGAATCGGATGCCCGATAGAGAGCAGTAATCTGCACTGTGACACCAACTCCCATCGACCGGGCGCCAGCGTGGATGCTCGCGGCCGTGGCGATGTTCTCGGTGCAGCTCGGCGCGGCAATATCGGTGGGCCTGTTCGAGGAGGTCGGGGTCGCCGGCACCGCCTGGCTGCGCATCACGATTGGCGCGATCGGGTTCGTCCTCATCGCGCGTCCGCGCTACTGGAGGTGGTCGCGGCGGGAGCTGCGCGCCCCAATCCTGCTTGGATTCGTCTCCGCGGGCATGACACTCAGCTTCCTCGCCGCGATCAGCCTGCTGCCGCTCGGCACCGCGGTGGCGATCGAGTTCCTTGGTCCGCTCGCCGTCGCGACGATTCACAGTCGCAGCCGCGGTGCCCTTGCATGGCCGGCCCTCGCCCTTGCCGGGGTCGTGCTCCTCACCGAGCCATGGCAGGGAACGGCGAGCCTCCTCGGCATCGGGTTTGCCGTCATCTCGGGGGTTTGCTGGGGCCTGTACATCGTGATCACGCAGCACGTCGGTGACCGATTCGCCGGCGTGGACGGACTTGCGATCTCACTGCCGGTCGCTGCTCTCGTGACGATGTTCGTCGGGCTGCCACAGGCGTGGGGCCACATGACTCTCGAGGTTCTGCTCGTCGCACTGGGCGCAGCTGTGCTCCTCCCGCTCATCCCGTGGACCCTGGAGCTCTATGCGCTCCGGCGACTGACCAAGGCCGCGTTCGGGACCCTCATGGCCCTTGAGCCCGCCATCGCGCTGGCGATTGGCATCGTGGTGCTGCGCCAGATCCCGCAAGGGCCGCAGCTTGTCGGCATGGGCTGCGTCGTCCTCGCCGGCATTGCCGCGGAGCGCACGGGCCAAAGGACGGTTGCGCTGGGAACCTAGCCCTGTTTCACTTTCTCTAGTGTGTATAAAGTAAGCCCGTGGACGAGCCCTGGGAGGGCTCGATGCTGGACGATGGCGGGCGCCGTGCCCCCTTCGAAGGGACGCACGGAGGAACGATGGGCGAGCAGGCAGCGGGTTTCGACATGGAGGCCGACGTCGTCGTCCTCGGCACCGGCGGCGCCGGGCTCACTGCAGCGCTCGCAGCGCATGACTTCGGCGCAGGCGAGGTCCTCATCCTGGAGAAGTACGGGATGATCGGCGGCACGAGCGCGATGTCAGGCGGCATGCTGTGGATCCCGCTCAATGACCAGGAGGCCGAGAACGGCGTCGAGGATTCATTCGACGAGATCATCTCCTACCTCGATGGCCTGGCGGCGGAGAACACCCTCGATCCCGAGAACGTGGGAGCCTTCCTCGATGCCGGCCCCGAGATGCTTCGCTACTTCGATGAGAAGACGCCGGTGCGGCTCAAGCTCTTTCCGGGATTCCCCGACTACCAGCCCAATGCCGTCGGCGGCAAGATGCACGGCAGTCGATCGCTCGACAACGAGGCCTTCCCATTCGAGGAGCTTGGGTCGTGGGGCAAGTGGGTCAATCCGCCGAAGACGGGCTGGCCGCGTCGCACGAGCATGATCGAGGACTACTACACGCCGGATCTCGGCCCCGAGGTGATGGCCGAGCGCGAGGCTCGTGACTACCGCGGTGCAGGCCAGGCACTGATCGGCTCCCTGCTCAAGGGAGTCATTGACCGCGGGATCCCGATTCGGCGCGAGTCACGTGCCCGAACGCTGATCCGCGTGGGCGACCGCGTGGTCGGCGTCGCGACCGAGGAGGCCGGGGCGACCATTCGCATCAAGGCTCGCAAGGGCGTCGTCATTGCGACCGGTGGCTTCGAGTGGAACGAGCAACTGGTGAAGAGCTTCCTGCGCGGGCCCATGACCGGTCCGGTCAGCGTGCCCGAGTGCGAGGGCGATGGCCTGCTCATGGCGATGGAGGTCGGAGCGAGCCTGGGCAATATGCCGAACGCCTGGTGGATGATGTCGAGCCAGGAGATGGTCGCGCATGGTCGCGGCAAGGCAAACTACTTGATCGGCAACCAGGAGCGCACCAGGCCGGGGTCGATCCTGGTGAACCGCTCCGCGAGGCGATTCGCGAACGAGGCCGTCAGCTACAACGCGCTCGGGCCTGTCCTGCACAACTTCGACGAGAACACCCACGACTACGTGAACCTGCCGTATTGGGTGATCGTCGACAGCCGCTACACGAGCAAGTACCGCTTCTTCACCGCCTCGCCCGGATCCGGTGCCCCGGATTGGGCGGTGAGTGCCGAGACGATCGAGGAGCTCGGCGACAAGCTCGGCCTCGACGGTGCGGTGCTGCACGAGACCGTCGAGCGCTTCAACGCCGACGTGCGGGCTGGCCGGGATACCGAGTTCGGACGTGGCGATGCCACCTACGACAACTTCTGGGGCGATAGGGATTTCGAGGCGCCGTACCGAACCATCGGCCTCATCGATCAGGCCCCGTTCTATGCCGTGAAGATGGAAGCCGGCGTGCTCGGCACCTGCGGCGGTCCGCGGGCCAATGAGCATGCCCAGGTCATCGACTGGAATAACAAGGCGATCGAGGGCCTTTATGTCTGCAGCAATGCGATGTCCTCCCCGACGGCCGGTGTGTACGGCGGCGCCGGCGGCACCCTGGGCCCGGGCATGACCTTCGGGTTCATCGCCGGCAGGCACGCGGCTCAGCAGGACTGAGCACAGGCGGGCGTGCCGCCGGATCCTGTCCGCCGGCATCGACGATGGCACTGCCTTACACTACGTTAGGTTGATTTACATCGTTGCCGGGAGGCGCTGCCATGAAGAAACTGATTGCTGCAGTCGTCAGCTCGGCCGTGGCGCTGGTCGCAGTCGCAGTCGATGCCTCGCCTGCGACTGCTGCCGGATCCTGGGATTACGCGAATGCGAAGTTCACGATCAACGACGGCCAGGGCGGCATCGGCACAGTGACGGCCGTCCACCTTCGCTCTGACGGTTCATCGGCGACCGGCTACGTGATGCTGCACTCCGATCGTTACACGTGCTACTCCTCGGACTTCTCAGGGATGACGGCCCGGTTCTGGCCGGGTTTATTCGCGCCCTGCAACGGCAGCCTCACTTTTTCTGTGAGCTCGACCGGAGTCCTTGAGCTGAGCGGCGTAAGTGTGCTCGTAGCATCGAGGCTCTATGGTTCGCCGAGCAGCGATACCGCGCAAGGCCGTGCGTACCCGCCCGCCGTCACCTGCTCGGTGGTTGCGGACGGCTCGAGTGCGGCGAAGGTGACCTTCGACGACCCGGGCTCCCCCGCGACCTCATACGCAGCCTCGGCCGTCCCGGCCCTCCCGGCGTCCGCGACCCAGGTGACTGCAGGCAACGTCATCACGGTCAAGGGGCTAGCCCCCGGGGCGACGTACGCATTTACCGTGACCGGGGCAGGGGGCAGTGCCGGCCCCGGTGCCTGCACGGGCACAGTCACGACTCCCGCATTGCCGACCCCGCCGATGGGCACGGTCACGTACGGCAAGATCACCGGCACGACGGCTGCTGCCTCCGTCGAATACGCCCTCACCATGAGTGCGGCGCCAGCGGGATGGACCGCCTCCTGGGTGCTCGTGGACGGAACGACGGCGGCTCCGTCCAACGGAGTGCTGGCTTGTGGCACTCCAGTTTCGTGGATCCCGCGGCTCACGCAGGGTTCCGTCACGATCGATGGCTCGGCAGTTACAGGCAAGGCGATCTGCACTGTGCCGACGCCGACGTTCGTGAGCGGCGCAATCTCCGGCGACTTGGTGACCGTGAACTACGCGTTTGCCGCCCCAGTCCTGCCCGGCGTCACGGTCAGGGCAATCGTCCTCCGATCCGGGGGCACCCGCACCGATGTTTCGCTGGGCTCGCCTCCAGCGGGAGGCTCGGCCGGTACGTCAACGTTCACGCTCCCGGGGCTCATTGCGCCGAGGAGCGCATACGTGCAGCTCTATGCCGTGAATGGGCCGCTTGACGGACCAAAGGATCCGCAGCAGCGGATACCCGGCGATCTGCCGACGTTCCGGTACGACACGGCGGCGACCGGGGCACAGGGGAGCACGGCCGTGCGGCCGGCACTGCCGACCCTGATCAACTCCGATCCCGCCGCGATTGCCGACTGGCGTTTCGAACTCGATTCCGGGCGAGGTCTGCCGATTGGCTTCTCGCTCGATCGCAAGACCGGAGCCCTGAACTCGGATGGCCGCCCGCTGGCCGGCGCCAGTGGGTCGGTTTGGGTCGTCCTAGTCGAGCCGGCAGGTTTCCAGCGACGGACCCCGCCGGTCGAGGCACGCTATGACGTCATCCCCAATCTGACGAGCCCGACCCAATTCGCCTACCCGGACCTCACCGCCGTCATCGGTTCGCCGGTGGCCGTCAAGCCGGTGGTCGGATCGTCGGTCAAGGGCTTCTTCTACGCACCGGGCCTGTGCGCCCGCTACCCAGGCATCACAATCGACAGCGCGACCGGCCTGATCTCGGGCTCGGTCTCGGCACTTGCCGCGACCTCGACGGTCACGGTGACGGTCGCGCGAGGGAACGCCCCCGGCAACTCAGGATGCGGACAGCCGCAGGGCGGAGTCGTCGCGACGACGACCTTCAAGATGAGCACCGTCGCGGCACCGGGCCAGTTCCTCTACACGCAGGCGGCGGTCACCGCGCTCGTCGGCTCGCCGATCAGCGATGCCCCGCAATCCGTGCCCTTCACGGGTTCGGGCATCACGTACGCAGTCACCGGCGGAACCCTGCCCGCTGGCCTCACCCTCGATGCGGCGAGCGGCGTCATCTCCGGCACCGTGAGCTCGCTGCCGACCTCGCCCGTTTCGACGGTCACGGTCGGGGTGTCGCAGGGCGCCTCGTCGGCATCGACGAAGCTCACGTTCACGATTCTGCAGCTGCCTTCGGCGGCCGTAGCCGCGATCGCCTACCCGAATGTGTCGGCCCAGGCCACGGTGCCGCTGTCAGTCCTCCCGAGCGGCACGATCGCCGGGCAGACGTTCGCCCTTGATCAGGCGAGCCTCGCCGCCCGGATGACGATCGATCCCGTGACGGGCATGGTCACCTGGACCCCCAAGCCGGCGCAGCGAGGCATAGCGACGGTCACGGTCTCCCTCAGCGCCAACGGGGTGTCGTCGGCGCTGGCACCCTTCGCGATCACGGTCGGTGCCGCACCCGCGACGAGCCAGGTCGCGCCGGCTTCGGGGTCGACCTCCGCTGCTGGCGGCTCCACCGGCGGTGCCGGGGGCTCAAGCGGCTCCGACGGCTCGGGCCTGGGCGATAGCCCATGCCTCGCCCCGGACGGCACGCTCTACAGCGACATCCGCGGATCGGCCGGATCGACGCTCACCATGGCGCCCAACACCTATGGCCGCCCGCTTCCGGATTCGTTCACCGTGACCGGCGGCACACTGCCGCGGGGCGTCTGGCTCGATGGCACGTACGGGGTCATCTCCGGCACTCCGGAGCGCTCGAACGGCGGCCACGGACCGGTGGAGATCACCGCGAGTTGGGCAGACGGCACCGTCCGCGTCAGCGACTTCATGATCGCTATCGATGACCCGCACCACGCGGTCAATTACCCCAACCGCATCATCGGTTCAATCGGGGAGTCGACGACCGTCTCACCGCTGCCGGTCAACGCGGTCGGTGCAAAGCGCTTCGATCTCGTCTGCGGGACCCTGCCGGCAGGCATGACGTTGGACGCAAGGACCGGTGTCATCTCAGGCACGCCGACAACGCTCGACGAGCGGCCGGTGCCGCTGCGGGTCCGCATGACCGACTCCTACGGCTGGGTCGACTCCTCGTTCGGCTTCGTTGTCGACACCGGACTGACCCCGTGGCTGCGCTACCCGGAGCTCGCCGAAATTGGGCAGGGGCGCAGAGTCACGATCGTCCCGACTCGCTCAGGGCTGCCGATGACGGACACCTACCGAATCGTCGGCAGGCTGCCCCCGGGACTATCGCTCAACAGGAGGACCGGAACGATCTCCGGAGTGCCGAAGGTGCGCGATGGCCTTGTGTACGAGCCGACCATCACCGCATTCGGACAGGACGGAAAGCCGCAGGCATCCACCGTCCCGAGCCTCGTCGTCGTCAAGCCAGCAGTGCCGATGAGAGTGACGGCCCGATCGACCGCGCGGCCGCTCAGGGCGAGTGCGACGGTGGTCGTGGCCAAGGTGCGGCATCCGAGGTTCTCGACCCTGTCCGCAAAGGTCACCTGCTCCGCATGCCGATACACCTTCAACAAGTCGACCGGCCGGCTGGTGGTGAAGGCAGGCAAGAAGACGCGGAAGATCGTGGTCGTCATCCTCGCGTCCCCTCGAGGCGCCGCGGCTACGACTGCGTATGCCGGGCACGAATGGCAGCGTGCGTGGCGGGTTGTGCGCTGATCCCCGCTTGTCCCCGCTTGTCCCCGGAGTCCCGGTGAGGGCACGCGATTCAGTCGACGGTTAATCCCGAATATGTGTGCACAACTTCGCTACGGTAAGCCTTCATTCACATACTCGGAGGTATCCATGTCCGTCGCGGAATCCGCACCGACCGCCACCCAGCCGTTCAGCGTCGGTGGGTCCATCAGCTTCGGCTGGCGCATGACGTGGAAGAACTTCTGGCGCCTGCTCCTCGTCGTCATCGTGTTCTTCGTGATCAACGCGGTGCTGAGTGCGATCAGTGGTGCCGGAACCACTTCGAGCATCGACCTCTCGAATCCGGACACGCTCACCGCAGATCAGCTCTGGGAGACCGGCAATCTCGCCCTCTCGTTCATCGGGAGCGTCGTGCAGTCGCTGGCGAGCTTCTTCCTCGGCCTCGGCGTCATCCGGATTGCCCTCGCGGTCACGCGAGGCGAGAAGGTCGAACTCGGCAAGGTGTTCAGCTTCGCGGGATATGGCCGATACCTCATCGGTTCGATCTTCGTGGGGATCATCGTCGTCATCGGCCTCCTCATTGGAATCGTGCCCGGGGTTGTGATCGCGGCTTCGACTGATTCGATCGTCTGGGCAGCGGTCGGTGCGGCCGTCGGAATCGTCCTGGCCATTGCCCTGTCCCTCGCCTTCACCTTCTTCGGCTACCTCATCCTCGACCGCGATGCCCGCGGCCTGTCGAGCCTCGGCGCCTCGTGGAAGCTCGTCAAGCCGCACTTCGGTGCACTGCTCGGGCTGTACATCCTCATCGGCATCATCAGCTTCGGCCTCCTCGTCGCTGCGATGGTGCTCGGCACGCTGATGCTCGTCGTCGGCCTCCTCATCACGCTGCCGGTCGCGGGCGTCGTGATCTTCGGCATGTCGGCCCTCAGCGTCGCCTACGCCTACAGGACCATTGCAGGGGAGCCCGTGGCCTCCTGAGCGGACGGAACGCAGCTCAAGGGGTCGCTCGCGCCGATGGCGCGGGCGGCCCCTTCGTCGTGGCCTTGAAGGTGACGGTCCGCCTGATGCCGCCGTCTCGTCGAAACCACGTCCACGTGCCGTGCCGCTGGCCGTCCATCAGCCGGCCCACGGCCTTGACTTGACCGTTGTCGTAGAACTCCTTGAACTCGCCGCTCCTCTTGGGGTAGCCCGAGTTGATCTCGGCGATTCGAGCCCGGAGGATCCGCTTGAGGAGCGGTGGGGGGAAGGGGGCCGTTGCACCGAAATGGATGGATCCCTTCGTACGGACGTACCCGGCGAGCTCACGGTCGAATGCGAGCGGGACCTGGGCCGAGTACGGGAACAGGCTGTTGTGGCGGGTGAAGCCGTCGAACCCGATGACTGCGACCCCATCGACCTTGAAGGTCGGCATGCCGTAGGAGATGACCTCGGCGGCGACTGGGAGCGTTGACCGGATGACGTCGCGCACGGCCTCGAGGGCGCGTCGCTGCTCGGGCCCGAACCGCGTGAGGTGGTCGTCGATCGGCGTCACGTGGAAAGCCTACGTTCGGCCGGGCGCTAGTTGGCAGGCTGCTCGTCAGTGAGGCGCTAGTTAGCCGAGCGTTAGTTAAAGGTATTGAGGGTGAGGCCCTCGGTGACCCACGTGACCTCGTCGAACGTAAGGCCCTTGGTCGCGATGCGAACCGTGGAGACGGTCGCGCCGGGGCCGGCCGGACGCATCTGAACCATGCCGCGCTTGGCAACGCTCGACTTCGGGCAGGTCGTCTTTCCGCAGCGGGCGTAGATGTCGAAAACGAAGCCGTGCGCCTTCACCATGCCGACCTTCCCGTACCCCGCCATCGTGGTCTTGACGCAGGCGACGCCGTTCGGCTGCTGCACGGTGTAGAACATCCGGCGGGCCTTCGGAGAGGCGTAGCGGACTCGGATGGCCGAGCCCTTCTTCCCCTTGCACCTCGTGACGTCGATGCCGAGCTTGGGGTCACGGGCCAGGCCGAGGGTGCGCCGAGGCTCCCACGGCGTCTGGCTCCCGCCGAGCGCGGCGCTGACGGCGCTCCACGTGTCGTATGAACGGGCGCTCGCTGGAGCTGCCGGACCGAAGAGCACGCCGCTGATCACGGCCGTGGCAGCCATCGCGATGATCCTGCGCATGACATTGAGCGTATGCCGGTCATTGCAGCGAGGTGCCCTCGGGGGTGGCCAACTCCGCAGTGCTCGCTATGACGAGCGCATCGACCGTCGTCGACGACGGATTTCCGGAGGCGCTCCCCACCGAGACCGTGACGGGCACCTTGCCGAGGGTGACGCCGGAGAAGGCGATCGCCTCATCGATCCGTGTCCTGAAATCGGTCGCGTCAGGCCTGTCCCCTATGCCGAGCACGAGGAAGCAGTCGCCGTCCCAGCGTGCGATGAGGTCGCCCTCGGGGACGCTCGCCGTGATCGCACGTCCGACAGATGTCACGACGCTGTCGCCGTAGGCCATGCCGTAATCGGCGTTGGCGCGCGCGAGATCGTTGATGTCGATGAGGCTCACGTAGACATCGCCGCCGGTGCGCTCGACTGCGGCTGACAGCGAGGACGCGAGGGCGAGGAGTCCGTTCCTCGTGAGGAGGCCGGTGAGCGGATCGGTGCTCGCGAGAAGATTCGACTTCATTTGCTCCAGGCTCAGGCTGTCGGTGGAGTTGATGCGGACCTGCATGAGCACCAGACCTGCGACGAGCCCGGCGAGCGCGGCGAGGAACCACCGCGGCGTATCGACAGCCTCGATGACGACGCCCGCAAGCGTGATCACGGCGAGGTTGACGGCTCCGGTCACGATGCTCGGCGCCCACGACATCGAGATGGCTGACGAGAACACCATCGCGATGACGGCGTAGGTGAGGGCGACTGGATTGTCGAACTCGATGCCGTCCCACGAGAGCTTGATCACGAGCAGGGTCATGGTGACCGACCAGATCCAGATCATGGCCCTCGGGGCAACAGACAGCCGGCCGCAGACGATGGCAAGGATGAGCATGGCGAGGCCGAGAAGGACTGAGAGCCCGCGCGAGGCGAGCGAACCGTCGGGGCTGAAGGCCGCGTTGACGAATGTCACGGCCAGGACGAGTCCGCCGCCGAGGCCGAATGCCCGCGGGATCGTCCCCTGGGCCGCACTCAGTCGCATGGTCAGGTACGGCTGCTCGGTGCTGAGCCGGTCGCTCCGGGGGACATCTCGCATGGTCGTGTCCTTGGTGATGAGGTTCGGCAGCAGGGCCCGAACGCGACGTGGATGGATCTGGGCAGGCCAGGGCACGAGCTTGGCGAACGTGAGCCCGAGGTAGATGATCGTGTTGAAGGCGACGACGAGCGCGAGGAGCAGGAACCACGGCTGGGTCAACGTGCTCTGCGGCAGGACGAGGCCCGTGGGGAGGGTTGCGGCGGCGGAGGCGATCATGGCGAGGCCACCGGGTGCTGGACATGCCCCCACCGTGCCGTCCGGCCCAGGCTGATGTCCCACAGGCACTTGACGAACACGATCTGCAAGAAGACGTCGTAGAGGAGCTCCGGCAGGAGGAGTGCACTGAGCAGTCGGCCCCGCCACCCGGTTCGCCAGGCGGTGATGACGCGCTCGGCCAGGAAGACCGAGCCCACGCCCATCCAGAAGGGGAACCAGATCCAGCGATCGACCGACAGTGCCGTGATGAGCATGAGGGCAAGCGCGAGGTTCAGTGCCACGGCCCCGTAGCCGATGCCGAGCTGCTGGCCCCAGTAGCGGATCGTGGCCCTGGTCGGGCCGTAGGCGGCCAGGTTCTCCAGCGCCCCTCGCTGCCAGCGCTGGCGCTGCCGCCACAGGTTGCGCCAGGCGGGCATCAATTCGGTGACGACCGTGCACTCTTGGGGCGACTGCATCGTGGCACCGAGCGATTTCAGGGCCAAGGTGAGCTCGTTGTCCTCGGTGAGTGCGTCCGTGTCGTAGACCTGCCCTGGTTCGCCGGGGATGTAGATCCCCCGGGCGGCAGCGACATCGATGAGCGCACCGGCCCGGAACATCGTCGCGGTCCCGGTGAGGACGAACACCCGGCCGCGCCGCGCGCGAATCTGCAGGCTGTACCGGGCGTACTCATTGCGCTGCAACTGGCCGATGAGGCCGTGCCCGGGCTCACCGAAGAACACCCCGCCGACTGCCGCGAGCTCGCTGTCCATCTCGAGTTGCGCGGCAGCCACCTCGATGAACTGCGGGCCGAGGCTGGTGTCGGCGTCCATGACGAGGATGAGGTCGAGGGCATCGGTGAGCGGAAGCAGGCGGCGGAGTGCCTGATTGAGGGCGCCGCCCTTCTTGTGGGCGTTGCCGACCGTCTCGATGGCCTCATAGCCCATCCCGCGGGCGATGGCGGCCGTGCCGTCGGTGCAGTTGTCGGCGATGACGATGACGCGGTCCGGCTGCCGTGACTGCAGGCCCATCGCCCTGAGCGTGGTCGGGAGCGAGAACTCCTCGTCGTGCGCGGGAACCAGGACGGTGACGCGCGCGCGCCTGCCCTCGGGGTCGGTGATGCTGCGCGGCGAGCGAAGGGCGCTCAGCCGATCCCTCCTGGGGCTGATGGACATGAGCGCAGCGACGATCTCGAACGACACGGCACAGACTGCAATGACGATCATCGCGATCAAGGCGAAGGCGATGAGCTCGGCAGGCGGTCGCTCGGGTGAGATGAGGATCTCGGTGCCGGGCACCCGGGTGATTGCCGGTGCGGCGGACGTCGCGGTCCCCTCGAACAGGCGACCGACCGAGAAGGCGATCGCGGCGACCGAGACGATCGAGGTGATGACGATTGCCACGACCACCCGCGCATAGAAGGCTGCCGGATCTGCTCGCCGGGCAGGGACGGACGGAAGGGCTGCAAAGGGCTGATGGCCACTGGGCCCAGGCGCCCTCTCGCCCTGGGCGCTGGCGCGTGCCGATTCCTGGGCCCTCACGAGTCCAAGTGTGCCATTCGCGCAACTGACTGGTCACTGATCGGCCATGCGCCCGCTCGGATTGTCACCCGGATCCGAGTGGGCTGGGATGGGACCGAGACGTGGATACCGACACATGGATTCGGCGTCTCAGCGATTCGGCGTCTATGGGGGCAGCCGACGACTGGTAGGGAGTTTCATCATGGCATCGAGGATCATTCGCGCAACAGCCGCCGCGGTGGCTGTCACGGCATTCGGAGCGACCCCGGCTCTCGCATACACCGAGAGCCCGGCCGGTACCTTCAACGTGACGAACACCGAACTGCAGACGGCATTCGGGGCCGGGGTCGTCCTCTCGGAGGTCACCTTCGACGTCGAGAGCAATTTCACCTGGTACTCGGTGCAGTGCAAGAAGTCCCTGCCGAACAAGAAGGAGCTCACGAAGACCTTCAAGCGGCAGACCCACCTGTCGAGCACCGAGAGCGTCACCCCGACGGCAACCGGCTTCACGATCGTGGTGACGGGAACGGAGCCCAGGAGCAACGTCCGGTGCCCGGGCGGATTCCAGAAGGACGGTGAGCCGGTGGTAATGGCCCAGAGCTCAGCCTCGCATCTCATCGCGGAGTACCGGGACATGGATGTCGAGCTGGTCAGGCAGTGACGTTGCCCACGTGCGGATGATGCCCACGTGCGGATGATGCCCACGTGCGGATGATGCTCACGGGTGGATGATGCTCACGCCCGGCTGCGGGTCGATGCCCATTCGCTCGAGCGCCGCTGGCGCCTCGTCGAGGGTGAGCGTGCGGGAGACGAGGCGCTGCGGGTCGAGCCTGCCCTCGGCCATGAGCGCGAGCATCTCGGGGTAGCCCTTGGCCGACATCCCGTGCGAGCCGAGAATCGAGATCTCGAGTCCGATGACGCGGTGCATCGGCACGCTCGCCCGATCGCCGACCTCGGCGGGAGGGAGCAGGCCAACCTGTACATGGCGTCCACGCGGCCGCAGCGATTCCACGGCGGACCGGCAGGTGTCGATGCTGCCGAGGGCATCGAAGGTCACGTCGGCTCCGACTGGGAGAAGGTCGCGAATTGCGGCCGGGACGTCGGCATGAGTGCGGGCGTCGACGAATTCCGAGGCGCCGAATGACTGTGCCAAGCTCAGTGCACCGGGTTCGGTATCAACGGCGATGACCCGGGCACCCCGTGCGACGGCGATCATGATGATCGACAGTCCGACCCCGCCGCACCCCAGCACCACCACGGTCTCGCCTGGCTGCACCGCGCCAACCTGGGCGACCGCGCGGTACGCCGTTGCGAACCGGCATCCGAGTGCGGCCGCCGCGTCCATGGAGACAGCCTCCGGGAGCGCGACGAGATTGAAGTCCGCGCGCGGGATGGCGACGAACTGCGCGAACGACCCCGGACCACTAAAGCCGGGCTGCCACTGATCCGGGCACACCTGGGCATCGCCGCCCGCGCAGTACCGGCATATGCCGCACCCGCATACGAACGGCACCGTTACCCGGTCACCGACCTGAAAGGCGCGAACCCCCGGCCCGACAGCGGAAATCCTGCCGGCGAGCTCGTGGCCGGGCACGTGGGGGAGTGCCAGGATGTCCGAATCGTGGCCCTGCCAGCCGTGCCAGTCGCTGCGGCACAGGCCGGTCGACTCCACGGCGATGACTACTCCGTCAGCTGATGGAGCTGGGTCGGCTCGATCGGCTAGGCCGACCGGGCCGCCGAAGGACTCGAACTGCACGACTCGCACATCGGCAGCATAGGACGTCGGCGGGGTCAGGGCCGGGGCTGCAGGCCCTCCGCGATGATGGCCTGAAGCCCGGCCTCGTCGACGGGGCGACCAGTCGAGGTCGAGGCGAGCTCGAGGGCCTTCTTGCGTGCGGTGTCCTGCTTGCCCGGGGGCAGGTGCGGGATCTCGGCGAGACTCCGGTAGAGCTCCCAGGCCAGCTCGCGCTGGCGCAGCGCCGTGTTGATCCGCTCCATCTGTGCGTCAGTGGCGGGGAGTTGCCACGTCTGGCTGATGGCATCTGGGAGGACGTCGCGGTAATCGTGGCCGCCCTCGGCGAAGATGCCCGGGGTCGGCGTGAGCGCATTGAGCATGTCGAGGAAGGTCATCATGAAGGTCGTGACCGGCATCCAATGGGTACCCTTCGGCGCGCCTATCGGACGCGTTGCGTTGGGTCCGAGCCAGTCTGGTCGGCGCCACACGACCTGTGAGCCGAACTTCGGGATCGGGTCGTCGCCATTCTGCAGGAGCAGGTAGCGGACCTTCGCGCGCTCTTCCTCGGGAAGGGCGCGCCAGTCGGCGATGCTGCGGGGCAGGTAGACGGGGCCGGGACCGACCGCTGGGATCTCGGTGATCGTGCGATTACCCCAGATCTGGCGCCGCCACACGGTGGCGGCCGGGGTGCCGATCCACAGCGCAGCGTGGATGCCGGTGCCCTCGAGGCTGAGGATGCCGGTGTCCTTGAACATCTCCTCGCTCACCTGCGACCCCAGGCTCTCGCCGAAGAGGTAGAACCGCGGCCGCTTCGCCTTGGGCATCGCGAGCAGTCGCTGCACGACACCGCTGATGACCATCGCGGTCTGGGCGCTTCCGGTCGGGACCTTGGTGAGGGAGAGGGCCGACGGGAGGACCGAGTACTGGATGGCGGCAGATGCGCAGTCACCGAGGGTCAGGTACTCGAAGGTCTCATTGGCGACGTAGTTGACGTAGCCGGAGCCGGTCGGGGAGAAGATCGCGAAGGCCTTGCGCTCGAGTGCCTTCGTGCGATCGATCTCGGCGAGGAGGACGCGTGCCCGCTCCTCGTCGTCAGGGGCGACCTCGAGTGACGCGTAGACCCGGATGGGCTGCTTCGCCGAATCGACGCCCATGACGGCCGCGATGGTCTCGGGCGGCAGGGCCATGCTCAGCCAGCGCGCCCCCTCACGGGTCTGCTTCAGCCAGTCGAGCCCGGACGCGGGGGAGCCGGTGACCTCGGGGGTCGTGGGTGCGGTGACGAGCGCGGCGTCGAGTGAGCCGCCGCCCTTGCTCAGCAGGGTCGATGCCTTCGCGACGGCGAACCATCCGACGCCGAGGGTGATCCCCGCGCTCGTGATGCGGCCAATCATCCGATGGTCCTGCGGCTCGCCGCCGATGAGGGCGGTCGCAGCGCGGCTCGAGGCGCTCGTCAGGGCGGATTCCGCCCGGGCGAGTCCGTAGGTGGCAAGTCCCACGACTGCGCCGATCCCGACGGACTTCGCCGGGGATACCTCGCGGACGGAGTCCTCGAAGAAGTACTGCGATCCCTTGAGGGTCGAGCCGGCCATGCCCTCGTCGATGAGGGAGCCGGGCGCACTCTTCCAGGGCTGGGTGCTCGCCCATGATGCGGCGGCAATCGCGGCAGCGGTGCCGAGCACGATCCCGGTGTCGCGGCGGCCGGGCCTGCCGGGGGCTGCGAGGGCCGCGACATTCGCCGCGACGGTCGCGAGCGCAGTATGGGCCGCGAGGCGGCCGACGGCCCGGTGGGAGGACTCGTGCTCACGCCAGGCGAGGGCAACGGAGGCGCCGGCAGCGGCCGACCCGACTGTCCCGGCGACGAGCAGGCGGGCGATGACCGAGGGGGACTCGGAGCGGGAGACGCGGGACGCCACGGCCGAGAGGGCGGAACTTCCGGCGCTCAGCACTCCGTAGGCGGCAGCCGCCGTCGTGCCGGTGATGATCGCCTGATCCACCGATCCACGAGTGAGGAGGTTCGGCTGGTACGAGCGACCGACCGCGAAGGCCGAGCCGAACAGTCCTGCACGAGATGAATAGTCCATCGTGGCTCCCTCGGAACGATGTCATGATGATCGTGTCCTCAGGATAGGGGCTCCTTCCCCTGAACCGTCCGGCACAATGCACTCATGGCCCGCCAGATCCGCCGCGCAACGTGGGTCACCTCGTGGGCAGGGGATCGCTCCGTGCAGGCCGGGGTCGCCGGAGCCTCGTGGTCCGTGGCTGGAACACTGGCCCGCGGACTGCTGCCGCGTTCCCCCCTGCAGCAGGCCGTCGCCACCGGCGTGGTGGCAACGGCCCACTATCAGCTGACCGCGACCGCGTGGTCGGCGCTCGAGGCGCTCGTTTCGAAGCCCGGCGCCAGGCCGAGCCTTCGAGCGAGCGTCCTTGTCGCCGGCGCTGCCATCGCCGGTGGCGTCGCCACGGGGGTGGCGACCGCCCCGGTGGCGAACCGGTCGCTGCCTGCTGCTGCCGCGGGCACGGCCGGCCGGCTCATCGCCTTCGCAGGGCTAGCGGGCGGGGCCGCGGCATGCTGGGAGGAATTGCTGCAAAGACGGCTCGGCCTTCGGCCAGGGCTCGACACCACGCTGGTCCCCGCCGTGGCGACCGGTGCGGCTGTCGTGGGCTTCAGCGTCGCGATGCGGGCGCGTCGCGCGCACCGCTACGGCCTAGTCGAGCCGCAGCGCCACGCTGTTCGGTCTGCGGATGCCACGACCATGATCAAGGCCGGCAGCCTCGGCGTTGCGTCGGCTGTCGGGCTGAGCGCGCTCATGGTCGGCGAGCAGTTGGCGGCTCGGGGGCTGGAGCGGCTTGGCTCCAAGGCACTCGGCCGAGACACCGGAGCCCTCGGCTCCCTCCTGGCCCACAGCGCCGTGCTCGGCGCGATGGGCACGGCTGCGGTGCTCGGCCTGCAGCGGATCACCTCGGTGGTCGAGCGCCGCGATGACATCGTCGAGCCGGCGTATCCCATGCCCCCGACCTCGCCGTGGGTTTCAGCCGGCCCTAGCAGCGCGATGCCCTTCGCATCGATGGGCAAGGAGGGCCGTCGATTCGTCCTCATGACGCTCACCCCTGAAGAGATCACCGCGGTCACCGGCGAGCCCGCGATGCATCCGGTCCGGATCGTGGGCGGCTACGAGTCGTCATCGGAAGTCGCGGAGCGAGCCCGCCTGACCGTGCAGGACATGGTCGACTGCGGGGCCTTCGAGCGCGGCACGATCTGCATCGGGGTACCGACCGGCGTCGGCTACTTCAACTACACGGTCGCGGAGGCCCTCGAATACCTCACGGGGGGCGACTGCGCGACCATCGTGCCGCAGTATGCCCTCGTTCCGTCCGCCCTTGCCCTCAATCGCACCCGCGACGGCGAGGAGCTCACCCGACTCGTGCTCGAGGGCATCAGGGGCCGCATCCAGGGGATGCCGGTCGAGTCGCGGCCCAGGGTGTTCGTCATCGGTGAGAGCCTCGGCGCGAATGTCGGTCTCGACACCGCGATGGTGCCCGGCGGGGTTTCCGGAATGCCGGTCATGGCCGAGTTCGGCGTTGCGGGAGGCCTCTACCTTGGGGTGCCGTTCCGGACCGAGCTGTGGAATATCTGGCGTTCGAACCCGGAGGCGGTCGACCCGGCCGGTGTCCTTGTGCAGGCGAGCGACCCCGATCTCGTGCCGGCCCTGCCGCCCGGGCAGGCGCGTCACCTCATGGTCGTCCACGATGATGACCCGGTGAGCAAGTTCGGCTTCCGGATGGTCGTGCAGCCTCCGTGGTGGATGGGCCCGTCGGCCACGCGCCCGCCGCTCGTGCCGCGCGAGGCGAAGTTCCGTCCCATCACCTCCTTCATCCTCTCGACGATCGACCTGCTCAACGGAATGAACTCGCGCCCAGGCACTTTCGCGAGGGTCGGCCACGACTACCGCATCGATGCCCGCCTCGGTATCGAGCGGGCATTCGGGCTTGCCTCGACCCCGGCGCAGGCCGAGTCCATCGAGGCAGCGCTTCGCCGGCGCGAGCAGCAGTGGGCGACCCGCCGAATGGTCGCCCGCAAGCTGGATCGGGCCCGCAGGTCCATTGAGCGCACGATGGAGGAGTGGGGAACGACGGTCGCCGATGTCGATCCCACCGTCGAGTCAGCCCTTGGCCCGCTGTCGTGGTTCGGGCAGATCAGCGGGCCGCCCGGATCATGACGTACCGTGGCCGCATGCGAACAGCGAGTCACCGGCCATCGAGCGTTCAGCGCAGGCCTCGGCGGGTGATCGCCCTCGCAGTGTCGCTCGCGGCCGCGGCCACCGCCCTTGTCATCCCGACGACCGCGGTGCAGGCTGCCGATCCGCCCACCGGGCTCGAGGCCTACTACGGACAGGTCCTCGACTGGGCGAGCTGCTCCAGCGGCCTCTCCTGCGCGTGGCTCACCGTCCCCCTCGACTACTCGCAGCCTGCTGGCGCGACGATCCGCCTGCGCGTGGGCCGGGCGAAGATGACCGGGCCCGAGGAGGGCCGTCTGGGCTCGCTCGTCGTCAACCCGGGCGGGCCCGGCGCTCCAGCCGTCGACTTCGCCAGGTCCGTAGCCGACGGCATCGCGCCGAACGTGGCGAAGGCATTCGATGTCGTGGGATTCGACCCGCGCGGGGTCGGCGAATCGGTGCCGATGGTCTGCCTGACCGGCCCCCAGACGACCACCTGGCTGCAGGCCGATCAGTCGCCCGACACCCCCGCCGAGGTGCGCCGGCTCATGCGCCTGTCGGCAGGCTTGGCAAATGGCTGCCTGACGAAGTCGCCGCTCATGGCCAGACACGTGGGCTCGGAGAACACGGTCCGCGACATGGATATCCTCCGCCAGGCGCTCGGCGACACCGCGCTGAACTTCCTCGGCTTCTCGTACGGCACCTACCTCGGCACCCTGTACGCGGAGCAGTTCCCCGATCGTGTCGGCCGCTTCGTCCTCGATGGAGCCCTGGACCCCAGCCTCGATCTCATGGAGATCTCGAAGGGGCAGTCCGGGGGATTCCAGCTGGCGATGAAGCGCTTCGCCGAGAACTGCACTCGGCACAAGGACTGTCCCTATCCGGGTGGCGCCGCCGACGTCCTCACCGGGGTCAACCGGCTCCTTGAGCAGCTCGACCGCGCGCCGATGAAGGCGTCCAAGGGCCGGTCACTCCTTCAGTCGGAAGCAGTGACAGCGTTGTTCACGTCCATGTACTCCGAGACAATGTGGCCTTCCTTGCGCTACGCGCTGGACGAGGCGGCCCGGGGCAATGGGACCGGACTGCTCGACCTGGCGGATTATGCGAATAGCCGCACGGGCCCCAACTCCTACTCAGGGAATCTCACGTCGGCGTTCATCGCCATCTCCTGCTGGGATACCCCGGCTCCTCCCGGGGCAGCGGGCTTAGGGCTGGCGGCCGCCAAGTGGGCGATTGGAGTTGGCGTCCCGGTCATGGCGAAAACGATGTCGTGGGGCAACGCCCCGTGCTCCAAGTGGTACGGCCGCACGACCCGAGTGCCGGCGCCGGCCTCGAGCACCACCACCGCTCCGATCCTCATCGTCGGCACGACCTACGACCCCGCGACCCCGTACCCGTGGGCGGTGGCGCTGAACCGTCAGCTGCCGACCTCGACCCTGCTCACCTACCAGGGCGATGGCCATACCGCCTACGGTGGTGCTTCCTCGTGCATCTCACGGCTCGTCGATGCCTACCTCCTGAAGGGGACTTCGCCGGCCGCTCGCACGATCTGCCGATAGGGACGCAGGCTGCCGACAGGGAATCAGGCTCCCGCCGTTCAGCGGGTCCAGGCAGCGAGAACCTGCTGATACTGGGCGCGCTCGAAGGCTCCCGGGTCACGTGCGGTGTGCTGCGCGACGCTGCCCTTCAGCTGCTCGACGGATGCGTAGCCCTCGGCGTCCATCCAGGAATCGAGCTCGGCGATGAGCTCTCCTGCACGGGAGGGACCGCGGCGAAGGAGCTCAGCGGTCGACATGACTGCGTCGGCGCCCGCGAGCAGCCCCTTGGCGATCTCCGTCCCGAGATGGACCCCGGAGGTGAGCGCGAGCGAGGTCTGGGGCAGTTGCGGTCGAAGGAGGGCGATCCAGCGCAGGGGCAGCCTGACCTCGCCGGTGTGCGAGAGATCCAGGGTCGGCGTGACATCGAGGGTGCGCAGATCGAGGTCCGGCTGGTAGAAGCGGTTGAACAGGACGAGACCGTCGGCGCCGGCATCGACGACCCGCCCGGCGAAGTTCGCGAACGACGAGAAGTAGGGCGAGAGCTTGACCGACAGCGGGACCCCGACGGCCGCCCGGACGGCCTCGACGAGGGTGAGGTACCCCTGCTCGACGTCGGATGCGGATCGGTGCGGTGCGGCCGCCACGTCGTACATGTTCAGCTCGATGGCCCCGGCGCCAGCATCAGCCAGGCGGGTCGCGTAGTCGACCCAGCCGCCGGCCGAACGGCCGTTCACGCTTGCGATGACCGGGATGGACAGGATCGAGACGGCCTCCTGCAGGAGCCGAAGGTGCCGGTCGATCCCCAGGTGCGACAGCACGACGTCGGGGAAGTAGTCGAGTGCCTCAGGGTGCAAGCCCGAGGAGTCCTCGAACCGATCGTGGAATGTCATGGCCTCTGACTCGACGTCCTCCTCGAAGAGGCTCGGGAGCACGACGGCTCCGATTCCAGCTTCGTCGAGGAGCACGAGGTCGTTGAGGTTTCCGGTCAGGGGCGATGGCGATGCCACGAGCGGGCTGCGCAGCGCCAGACCGAGGTAGGTGGTCGTGAGGTCTGTCATGACGGGCTTGAATCGGTGATCGTCGAGCGCTCGACGCCCGCGAGCTGCTCGTAGTAATGCCAGCGTTCATCGATATCGGCCTGTGCGAGTGCCTCGAGGCGCTCGGCCCGCGCTGGGTCCAGGCGTGCGAGCGCGGCGAATCGCGTCTCCTGCGACTGGAATTCGTGAAGGGGAATCGACGGCCGGTGTGAGTCGAGGGCGAATGGATGCGCGCCCGGATCCGGGCTCGGGTGGAACCGGTAGAGCGGCCAATAGCCGGAGTCGACTGCCTGACGCTGGTGACCCATCGACGTCGACATCTCGATTCCGTGGGCGATGCAGGTGGAGTATGCGATGACGAGGCTGGGCCCGCGATATTCGGCGGCCTCCCGGAGGGCCCGGACGGTCTGCATCTCGTTCGCGCCCACGGCGATCTGTGCGACGTAGACATCGCCGTACCCCTGGGCGAGGAGTCCGAGATCCTTCTTGCGGCCCGACTTGCCAATGCTCGCGAACTTGGCAATCGCCCCGCGGGGGGTCGACTTGGAGGCTTGCCCTCCGGTATTCGAGTAGACCTCGGTGTCGAGGACGAGCACGTTGACGTCATGTCCGCTCGATAGGACGTGGTCAAGGCCGCCGAAGCCGATGTCGTAGGCCCAGCCGTCGCCGCCGACGATCCACAGCGAGACGGGAGCGAGGGCATCGGCAAGGCTCATGAGGGTGATGGCATCTGGGTCAGTGTCACCGCTGAGGCGCTCCCTGAGCTCGGCGATCCGCCCGCGCTGGCGCACCATCCCGGCCTCGTCGGCGGGACCGGGCTCGTCATCGAGCAGCGACTGCGCGAGCGGCTCGCCGATCCGTTGGGCGAGGGCCGATGTCAGCCGCCGTGCCGCCGCGCGCTGGACATCGGCCCCGATTCGAAGGCCCAGACCGAACTCGGCATTGTCCTCGAACAGGGAGTTGCTCCAGGCCGGGCCGCGCCCCTCGCCGTCCACCGACCACGGAGTCGTCGGGAGGTTCCCGCCGAAGATAGACGAGCATCCGGTGGCGTTGGCGACGATCATCCGATCCCCGAACTGCTGGGTGAGGAGCTTGAGGTACGGGGTCTCGCCGCAGCCGGCGCAGGCACCGGAGAACTCGAAGAGCGGCTGGAGCAGTTGCGATCCCTTGACGGTGTCGAGCCGTACGGTGGATCGGTCCACCTCGGGCAGGCCGAGGAAGTACTCGAAGCGCGGCCGCTCGGCTGCGCTGTGGTCTGCCGCCGGGAGCATGTCGATCGACTTATGGCTGGAGTCGCTCTTGCTTCGGGCAGGGCACACGTCGACGCAGATGCCGCAGCCGGTGCAGTCATCGGGCGCGACCTGCACTGTGAGCCGTGACCCGGCGGGCAGGTCCTTGCCGCCGTACGCCTTGGTCTTGAACCCCGCTGGCGCATCGGCCAGGGCCGATTCCGGGAAGGCCTTCATCCGGATCGCTGCGTGCGGGCAGACGATTGCGCACTTGCCGCAGTCGATGCACAGGTCCGCGTCCCACACCGGGATGCGCTCGGCGAGTCCCCGCTTCTCCCATCGGGCGGTGCCGGTCGGGAAGGTCCCGTCGACGGGCAGTGCACTGACGGGAAGCAGGTCACCTTGGGCCGCGATCATCCGCGCGGTCACGTCGCGCACGAAGTCCGGCGCCTCGGATGGAATGGTGGCCATGCGATGCATGGACCCTCTGGGCATGGACCCTATGGGCATGGACCCTCTGGGCATGGACCCTCTGGGCATGGACCCTCTGGCGTGCAAGGGGACCGGGAGTCGCTCGAGGCCCTCGAGTGCTCGGTCGATCGCAGCATGGTTGCGGGCGACGACGGCATCCCCCCGGCGCGCGTATGTCGAGGACACGCTCTCCTTGATGAGGGACATTGCCTCATCCCTGGGGATCACCCCGGCCAGGGCGAAGAAGCACGCCTGCATCACCGTGTTGATGCGGCCGCCGAGGCCCGCCTCGCGGGCAATGCTGCTCGCATCGATCGTCCACACGTCGAGGGCCTTGTCGATGACCTGCGACTGAACCTCCACGGGCAGGTTGTCCCACACCTCGCCGATCGGGTGGGGACTGTTGAGGAGCACGGTTGCGCCGTGCCGCGCAATGTCGAGCACGGGCATCTGCCGAAGGAGGGCGAACTGATGGCACGCGACGAAGTCGGCGCCCGTGATGAGGTAAGTGGACCTGATCGGGTCAGGGCCGAAGCGCAGGTGCGACACCGTGACCGAGCCGGACTTCTTCGAGTCGTACACGAAGTAGCCCTGAACCCACAGGTCCGTGCGGTCGCCGATGATCGTGATGCTCGCCTTATTCGCTCCGACGGTCCCGTCGCTCCCGAGTCCGAAGAAGACGGACTGCTGGGCGCTTAGCGGTGGTGCCGACGCGCCGTCGACGGGAAGCGAGAGCCAGGTGACGTCATCGACGATCCCCACCGTGAACCGTCGCCTTGGTTCGGGCTTCGCGAGGTCATCGAGGATCGACAGGGCGTGGGCTGCGGTGAACTCCTTTGACGCCAACCCGTATCGACCGCCCGTGACGAGGGGTAGCTGGCCGTGCCACCCCTCGGTGATGGCCAGCGACACATCGAGGTGGAGCGGATCGGCAGGTGCCCCCGGCTCCTTCGATCGATCGAGCACCGCGATCCGACGCGCGGTGAAGGGGAGGGCATCGAGGAGTGCCTCGGAGGGGAAGGGCCGGTAAAGCCGAATGACTGCGACGCCGACCTTGCGTCCGCTCGCGTTGGCCGACTCGACCGCCTCCGTCACCGCACCGGCACCCGACCCCATGATGACGATCACGTGCTCCGCATCCGGTGCCCCGAAGTAGTCGACGAGGCGGTACTGGCGACCGGTCCGGTGGGCGAGCTCGTCGAACACGTCGCCCACCTCGCCGGGCACGGCGTCGTAGAACGGGTTCGCCGCCTCCCGCGCCTGGAAGAACACGTCGGGATTCTGGGCGCTTCCCCGCAGCACGGGATGCTCGGGGGTGAGCCCGCGTGCCCGGTGCTCGAGGACGTCACCTGCGCGGACAAGCGCCCGCAGGTCATCGTCGCCGAGCGCGGATATCTTGCTCAGCTCGTGCGAGGTGCGAAAGCCATCGAAGAAATGGATGAACGGAACTCGAGTGCGGAGCGTGGCGGCATGCGAGACGAGGGCGAAGTCATGCGCCTCCTGAACCGACGATGCGCAGAGCATCGCCCATCCGGTGCCGCGTGCCGCCATGACGTCGGAGTGATCGCCGAAGATCGAGAGGGCATGCGTCGCGATCGTGCGCGCGGCCACGTGGATGACTGTGGGGGTGAGCTCGCCGGCGATCTTGAACATGTTGGGCAGCATGAGGAGCAAGCCCTGGGATGCGGTGAAAGTCGTGGCCAGCGCGCCCTTCTGCAAGGCGCCGTGGAGGGCTCCGGCCGCTCCCGCCTCGGACTGCATCGCGATGACCCGGGGTACCTCGCCCCAGAGGTTCACCCGCCCTTCAGCGCTCCACGCATCGGCGTGCTCGCCCATGGGTGACGCCGGTGTTATCGGGTAGATGGCGCACACATCGCTCACGCGATGGGCGACGCGGGCGGCGGCCTCATTTCCGTCCATGCAGGTCAGCATCCATCCACGGTAGGAGGAATGGCCCTTCGATGTTAGGGACGTTCGACCCCCTCGCGGATCGGCTCCCCTCATCACGTCATCGCGCCCAACTGTGAAGTGAGGAAACCGTGAGGGCTGCTCAATGCCACGGGGAACTTCCTCTGAGAACGTCAGCCCACGTACCCATCAGGCCTGAAGCCGAGCACCACAGGCCAGCACACACAGGAGGCACGCATCGTGTTGCAGATCGCCATGGTCAGTACCTATCCGCCTACGCAGTGCGGGCTCGCCACCTTCACCAGGTCACTCGCACAGGGCATGCTCGAGTGCGGTACCCAGAGCGGGGTGGTTCGGCTCTCCTCCGGAAACGAGCCGAATCCGGGGCGGCCGGTCATCCACGAGCATGTGCAGGGGCCAGGGCTTGCCCGCACGGTTGACGTGCTGAATGCTCACGATGCCGTGATCTTCCAGCACGAATACGGCATCTACGCCGGGCCGGATGGCGATGATGTGCTCAACCTCATGGACGGCACGAAGGTGCCGATCATCGTCGTCCTCCACACCGTTCTTGCCGCGCCGAGGCTGCACCAGCGATACGTGCTGCAGCGCATCATCGATCGGGCGGATGCACTCGTGACGATGACGGAGACCGGCCGGCGCAACCTCCTGCGCGGGTATGACGTCGACCGTCACAAGGTCCACGTCATCCCGCACGGCGCCGCCGACCTGCGAGCGCCGCGTTCGGACTCAGCCGGCGAGCGGCCCTCGACCGTCCTGACCTGGGGACTGCTGAGCGAGGGCAAGGGCATCGAGTGGGGCATCGAGGCGCTCGCGATGCTCTCCGAAGCCAACCCGAGCCTGAAGTACCTCGTCGCAGGTCAGACGCACCCGAAGGTGCTGCTCGAGCACGGCGAGCAGTACCGCACCAGGCTCATTCGGCTCGCGGAGGAGCTTGGAGTTGCGTCGCGCGTGCACTTCGTCAACGACTACCTCGACCAGCAGCTTCTGCACGGCCTCATCCGAAAGGCCGACATCATCCTGCTCCCCTACGACTCGAAGGACCAGGTCACGTCGGGGGTGCTCACCGAGGCGGTGGTCGCGGGCAAGCCGATTATCTCGACCCGCTTCCCCCACGCCGTCGAACTCCTCTCCCGCGGCTCGGGATGGCTGGTCGAGCAGGGTGATGCCGTGGGGATCGCAGCGGGCATTCACCATCTGCACACGACGCCGAGCGCTGCCGAGCACATGTCTCGTGCGACCGCCGCGATGGCGAAGGACTTCCTGTGGAGTGCCATCGCCGATCGCTACCTTCGTCTCGCCGGGAGTCTCGCCGGTGCCCGCCCGGATGCGCACGTCGGCGCCCTGGCCACGACTGCGCGGGGGTGATTTCAGTCATGAATGAAGGACACCTCCTCACCCTGTCGAACCCGCTCGGGGTATTCGAGCACTCCCTCGGGTCCGAGCCTCGGCGCGAGTACGGCTTCTGCGTCGACGACGTCGCCCGGGCCCTCATCCTCCTCACGAGAGCCGACATGCTCGGCGAGCCGATTTCCCTGGACGCAAGGCTCCTCGCCGATCGGTCGCTCTCGTTCATCCTCGATGCGCAGAGCCCCGACGGCCTCTTCGTCAACCGCCGTGCGGTCGACGGAAGCTGGTACGGAACGCCCGCGGCCGAGGATCACTGGGGCCGGGCACTCTGGTCGCTCGGCGACGTGGCCGGCTCATCGAGCATGCGACGTGATGAGGCGCTCGGGGCCTTCGAGCTCGGGGCGGTGCATCGTCCGCCCTTCCTGAGATCAATGGTGTTCGCCGGGCTCGGTGCCGCATCGGTCGTGCGCGTGCTGCCCGGCAATGACGCGGGGGTGGACCTGCTGCGCGCCGCAGCGGCCCGGGTGCCGAAGGCGACCTCGATGGGTTGGCCGTGGCCGGAACCCCGGCTGACATACGCGAATGCCGCGATCCCCGAGCTTCTCATCCGTGCCGGAAACCTGCTCGGGGAGCCATCCATGCTCAAGCGGGGCCTGGACCTGCTCGAGTGGCTGATGGAGGTCGAGATGATCGGGGGCCACCTGTCGATGACGCCTGTCGGCGGATGGGGACCGGGGGATCTACGCCCTGGATTCGATCAGCAGCCGATCGAGGTGACCGCGCTCGTCGATGCCTGCGTCGCAGCGCACGCCGCGACGGGCGACGTCTCGTGGCTCACGGGAGTCGAGCGGGGTGTCGCGTGGTTCGACGGCGACAACGATGCGGGGATGCCGATGGGCAACCCGTACACGGGCGGCGGGCACGACGGCCTCCACCCGCACGGCCGCAATGAGAATCAGGGGGCAGAGTCGACGCTCGCCTACCTCATGGTCGTCCAGACCGCCACGCACCTGATCCAGTCGAGGTACCCGGGCCAGGCGGTCCTGTGACACTCGTCCATCGCACCGAGGTGAACCTCGTTGCGAGTGCCGACCGGGTGATGTGCCGCATCTTCATCCCGGGTGACGAACTGCACCTGCCGGGCGTTTCGCGCGCCGAGAGCGTGCTCGAGCGGATCGGCTGGCTGACCGACGAGCAGGTCGACGAGTCGCTTGCGCGCACGATCGAACGGTTCGAGGACCGGCATCGTCACCTGCAGCGGGAGTTCGACATGCATTTCGAGGCGGTGTCGCACCTCATCCCGGACGTGAGCGTGGTGTCGGCGTCACGGCGGTCGCTCATCGGCGCCTACTTCACCCAGGAGTACGCCTTCGAGTCGACTGCCTACTTCAATCCCTCGATGGTTGCCCACCCCGACCAGTCGGGAGTGCCGAAGGGGAGCCTCCGCTTCGTCATGAGCGTCCGCGCGGTTGGGGAGGGCCACATCTCGAGCATCGTCTTTCGGACAGGCCTCATCGGACCCCTCGGAGAGATCGAGATGGACCCGGTGTCGAGGTATGCGACCACCCGCGCCCACCGCTACACGGCGCTCACCAGCCGGCTCGTCCGACGAGCAGCCGTCGAGCGCGGCTTGGACTCCTCCGAGCTCCAGTCGGTCCTCGGGACCCTGCCGGAGACCTTTACGCCGGAGGAGCTGGAAGTGAGCATGGAACTGCTGCAGGTGGCGCGCAGCGGCACCACCCCGATCGCGAACGTCGTGAACGAGCTGCGGGACCTCGCGAAGAGCACCTACGAGGTCGACTTCGACGAGTCGACCGAGCTGAGCGAGCGGGTCATGTGGCCGACCGTCAGCAATGAGCGGCACGGGATGGAGGACGCACGCTGGGTGCAGTTCACCGAACCGGATGGCAGGGTCAATTACCGCGCGACCTACGGGGGGTACGACGGTGTCGACGTGGTGATCCGAGGACTCGAGACCTCGGATTTCCGTCGCTTCTCATCGATGCAGCTCACCGGCCGCGCGGTCGCCAACAAGGGCCTCGCGCTCTTCCCGAGGAAGGTGAACGGCCGGTACGCAGCGGTATCCCGCTGGGACCGCGAGTCGAACTCGATCGCCTACTCGGGCGACGGCTACCACTGGGACGAGGGCCAGACCTTCCAGTTCGCGTCCCAGCCCTGGGAGGTCGTGCACCTGGGCAACTGCGGATCCCCCATCGAGACGGCCGCCGGCTGGATCGTGCTCACGCACGGCGTCGGTCCGATGCGCGAGTACTTCATCGGTGCCGTTCTCCTGGACCTCGAGGATCCGACGAGGATGATCGCGGCCCTTCCTCACCCGTTGCTCTCGGCCAATGAGAAGGAGCGCAACGGCTACGTCCCGAATGTCGTGTACTCGTGCGGCTCGCTCAAGCACGAGGACGTCCTCGTCATTCCCTACGGGATCGCCGATGGCATGACGGGGATCGCGACCGTAGAGGTCGACGAGCTCCTCGCCGAGCTCCTGAAGTTCAGGCGGCGCCGGTCGGGCGATTCCAGGGCTGCTGGTGATCGGTCCTCCGATGCCCGAGACGAGATGAAGGCTGCGGCATCGTGATCGACGAGGGGATGCGCAAGTTCCGGGGGCACCCGCAGATCTGACCGTGGCACCTGCCGATCAGGGACAGGGCGACATGTGCGAGGGTCATCGCACTCGACGCCCTGGAGGAATCCTTGATCGGCCTTGGCACCATCATCAACGTCGCGGCCATTCTCGTGGGCGCCTCGCTCGGCGTGCTCCTCGGCCATCGCATGCCGGAGCGTGTCCGCGTCACCGTGACCGATGCGCTCGGGCTCGTGACCTTCGTAATCGGGGCCCTGAACATCGTGGCGCTTACCGACGTCGACTTCACTGACGCCGTCGGAGATGCGGCCCCCCTGCTGATCGTCCTGGGAGCGCTCGTGATCGGCGGCGTCACGGGCTCACTCCTGCGGATAGAGGAACGGCTTGAGATCGGCGGCCGGTTCATTCAGCGGACGTTCTCCCGGTCCGGCGCCGGCGAGTCGAAGTCGCGCTTCGTCGAGGGCTTCGTCGACACCTCGCTCATCTTCTGCATCGGGCCGCTGGCGGTGCTCGGCTCGCTGAGTGACGGCCTGGGCCAGGGCATCGAGCAGCTGGCCCTCAAATCCACGATCGACGGCTTCGCATCGCTGGCGTTCGCTGCCTCCCTGGGATGGGGGGTGGCTGCGGCGGCGATCTCCGTCGGCATCATCCAGGGCCTGCTCACCGTGCTCGCGGCCGTCGTCGGTCCCTTCCTGTCGGCCGCACTCATCGCATCGATCACGGCTACGGGCGGCGTCATGCTTCTCGGAGTTGGCCTGCGAATCCTCAATATTCGGCAGGTGCCCGTCGGTGACATGCTCCCGGCGCTCATCGTCGCCCCGCTTCTCACCCTCGCGGTGGCGTCCTTCACGTAGGCGTCGGGTGCGTCAGGTTGAGATGTCTCGACGGTTGAAGGCGACGACGGACGCCGCGAGGACGACGGCGGAGGTCCCTGCAAGCCAGCCGATATTCGACAGGGCCAGGCCGTTGACGAGGGGGTCGTTGCCGAGCGCCCACTGGAATGGATTCACTGGAGTGATGGCATCGAAGGTGTCGACGAGCGGGGCAAGGGAGTAGAAGACGAAGGCGGCGAGACCGAGGGCGATCCCTGCGCCCATCGCGATCCCTGGCCGGCCGACGAGCGCACCGAAGAGGAATCCGAGCGATGCGTAGAGCATCCCGAGCAGGGCGCACGAGAATGATGCGGCGAACAGGTTCGCAGCCGCGACATCAATGTCGACGAGTCGCGTGCCGATGATGAGCGTGATGGTGAGCGCGAGGCATAGGCCGAGGAGCACGAGGGCGGTGGCGATCATCTTCGTCACGATGATCGAGAAGCGCGACACCGGCAGGGCAAGGAGGATGTCGGCGGTGCCACGGTGCTCCTCGTCGGCCGTGGCAGCCGCACCCCAGCTCACCCCGACCGCGATGAGGATGAGGGGGACCATGAAACTGAAGAGCTCCACGTTGAGGAAGCCGGGTCCGGAGGTGTAGTCGGTCATCCGGAACATCTCCTTGAAGACCTCCGGATAGCCCTCGATCATCTGGCTGATTCCCTCCGACGACTGCCGGATGCTCGGGTAGACCCACAGTTGGATCGCGGCAATCGCGATGAGCCCGCCGGCCCACGACGCGAGTCCACGCCAATGATCACGCCACGATTTCGTCAGCAGGGCGGTCAGCATGGCGATCACCCCCTCGGACGAGGGCGAAGAACACCTGGTCCAGGCTCGGCTCGTGCGTTCGAACGCTCAGCACCCCGAGGCCGGCGGCATGCCGGAACAGATCCGTCTCTGCTCCCGTCACGGTGCACGTCACCTGGCAGCCGCGTGATCGCACGTCGGTCACCCCCGGGAGTCGGGTGAACGGCTCGGCATCGACCGGCTGCGCGAAGTCGAGGTCGATCGTCCGAAGGGCCCGTCGCTTGAGGGTGGCGATGTCCTCGACGACGACGAGGTGACCTCCATCGACGATGGCCACTCGGCCAGCGAGGTGATCGACCTCGCTCAGGACGTGTGACGACAGGAGGATCGCGGCCCCCTGCTGCCGTGCCTCGTCGATGAGGGCCTCGAACTCCCGCTGGACGATGGGGTCGAGCCCGGCGGTGGGCTCATCGAGGATGAGGATCTCGGGGGAGTGCATGAATGCCTGCACGACGCCGATCTTCTGCTGGTTGCCCTTCGAAAGGTCGTGGATATGCCGGGTGAGATCGAGGTTGAGCCGCTCGCTCAACTCTGCGATCCGGCGGTCCATCCTCCGGCCGCGCATCCGGGCGAGGAATCTCAGGTACTCGGCGCCGGTGAGATTGCCGTAGAGCGCGAGTGCGCCGGGGAGGTAGCCGATTCGATGCCGCAGGCTCGCGGGGGCGGTTGCGACGTCGGTGCCGAGGATCGTCGCGGACCCGCGGGTGATGCCGAGCAGCCCGACAAGCATGCGCAGAGCCGTTGTCTTTCCGGCGCCGTTCGGGCCGAGGAACCCGAACACCTCCCCGGGCATCACCTCGAAGGTGAGGTCCTCGACGCCACGATCGCGGCCGTAGTACTTCGTGAGCCCCCGCAGCGAAATGGACGGCTGATCGCCCGACGATGCGTTCACGTCACGCGCCACCTCGACGTCATTCGCCGCAGGGGAAGCGTCCATCACAAGACGGTACGACGATCCGGACAGTGCCATCGAGGGCCGAACGTCCCGGCTCATGACCCGTAAGGTCATGGCATGGAACCCCTGCGCATCGGCGTGCTCGGAGCCGCCCGCATCAGCGAATACGCAATCGTCACCCCCGCTGCCCTCACCGGCACCCGGCTCGTCGCGGTCGCTGCACGCGATTGCGCGCGAGCCGAGTCCTTCGCCAGGCAGCACGGTGTCGAGCGAGTGGTCGACTCCTACGAGGCCCTCGTCCAGGATCCGGAGGTCGAGGCGATCTACAACCCGCTCGCCAATGGCCTGCACGGGCCATGGAACCTCCGGGCGATCGCCGCCGGCAAGCACGTCCTCGCCGAGAAGCCGTTCGCGAGCAATCTGACCGAGGCCATTTCAGTCCGGGATGCTGCCGATGCGGCCGGGGTGCTGGTCATGGAGGCGTTCCATTACCGCTACCACCCGGTGATGCTCCGGATGATGGAGATCACCTCCGGCGGCGAGCTCGGAACCATCGTCCGCATCGAGGCCAATATGGAGATTCCGGCTCCGCCGCTGGAGGACCCGCGCTGGTCGGTCGAGCTCGCAGGCGGTGCCCTCATGGACCTCGGCTGCTACAGCCTGCACGCGAACCGAACCCTTGGCGGCTTCCTCGGCGGGGATCCCGTGCTCGTGGCGGCCAGGGGTCGCGAGCACCCGGGGGCACCGGGCGTCGACGAGTGGATCGAGGCCGACCTCGAGTTCCCGTCGGGTGCGACCGGGGCGGCGAACTGCACTATGGCCGCTGGTGCGGTGCGATTCAGCCTTCGCGTTATCGGCTCCGCCGGCGAGGCCAGTGCGCACAATCTGCTGGCCCCGCCCGACGATGACCGCATCACCGTGATGGTCGGGGGATCCGAGCGCGTCGAGCGGCTCGGAACGCGCACCTCCTACACCTACCAGCTCGAGGCGTTCACGAAGTGGATTCGGGAGGGAGGGTCCATTCCCACCGACGCAGATGACGCGGTCGAGAGCATGCGCATGATCGATGCCGTCTATGAGATGAGCGGGCTCGGGCTTCGTCGGACCTTCGGGTCGCCTGCCTGACGCAACCGACCGACCGAACCTGCCGGCTATGCGGGTGACCGCACGTAGCGAAGGTCAGCGATCACCCGACCCTGGTCGAGCGCGGTCTGCTCGAATCTCGTGATCGGACGCTCGGCCGGGCGCTCGACCGGCCCGCCCTCCCACATCGGATGCCCGCCGAGCACCTCGATCATCTGCTCCGCGTAGGGGGCCCAGTCGGTGGCGAGATCCCAGATAGCGTGCGGTGCCGATCGGCTGCCGATGAGGGTCGCGTGCTCGACGGTGACGATCCTGCGCTTGTGGTGCCGGGCCTTGGGCCACGGGTCGGGGAAGTACGTGCGGACGCCGGCGAGGGAACGCTCCGCGATCATCGACCGAAGGACCTCGAGGGCATCGGCCTCCATGACGCGGACGTTCGTCAGCCCGGCTGAGCGGATCCGGTGGAGCAGATCGCCGATGCCCGGGGTGTGGACGTCGATGGCGAGCAGGCCGTGATCGGGCTGCTGCCCGGCCATCACCGCTGTGGCCGCGCCCGTGCCGAACCCGATCTCCATGATCACCGGCCGGCCGGCCCACTCCTCCTCGAGGGAGAAACCCGGTCGCCCGAGCTCGATGAGCAGGCCATCCGGGATGCCGAGTGCCGCTGCCTGACGCGGGGTGACGCGTCCGCGGCGCGGCTTGTAGGTGCGTATCGACATGTCGGCGACGCTAGCCCACGCGCTGATGGCGGGTGCTCAGCAGTTGACCTGCAGGCTCATCGGCGAGTTGACCCGGTAGCGGCGGTCGGCCTCGACCCGCCACACCGACTGCCGGCCCCGCGCGCTGAAGGCCCATTCCGGGGCGCTCGACGGCTCGGCGACAAAGGCGGTGTCCTCGTCGATCCCGATGATCTGCGCCACCTCGGTGACGAGGGGCCTCATCGCGAAGTCCGGCATCCACTTGGTGTAGCGGTCGAAGTGGGGCAGGACCCTGATGCCGGGGACGACGCCGAGCCCGTCGACGCCGCCACTGCGGGGGTGCCGGAAGTCCGGGACGTATCCGGCGAGCGCCATTGCGCCTGCGCTGCAGCCGGCGAGCGATGCGCCCGCCCGCCACTCGCGCTCGATGGCCGACCAGACCTTCGTGCCGGCGAGTGTCCTGGCGAGGTAGCTCGGATTGCCACCCGAGAGGTAGATGAGGCCGGCGCCCTTGATCTTCTCGGCCCATGACGGGTCATCGGCATCGGCTCGCATCCGGACATCGATCACCACCTGCTCGGCGCCCAGCCGTGCGGCCGACGCCGCGCCCAGATCGTGCCAGCGCTTGAGCGATGACGCGCCCTCCGGAGCTGCAGCCGTCGCGAGCTGAACGAAGCGCTGCGGCCGGCCCTCGAGCAGCCAGGCCTCGACCTCGCCCATGACAGGGAGGTACTCGCCGCTTCCGACAAGGGCGATGCGTCCGGCTGTCATGGGCCCAGCGTACGAGGATCGTCGCGGCTCGGGATTGTCGCGGCCTGCCCGCCTGACCGGCGCCCACTGCGCAATCGGTGCAGCCGCATTGGCGGCCCGGCCAGGAGCCCGATGCCGAGCCCGATGACATGCAGGGCGACCCCCGCCCAGAGGACGGCCGTGGTACCGAGCACGAGGATGCTGCCGAAGATTGCCGATCCGACGGCGAAGGCGCTCATCCGCAGGCTTGACGCGGTCGTGAAGACCTGTCCGCGCACCCGCTCCGGCGACTCCCTGCTGCGGACGAGGAACATGGCGGTCAGCTGAGGTGCCTCGGTGAGGCCGATGACGAAGGCGCCGATGAGCACGAGCGGGGGGTTCCTTGCGACCGCGATGACGGCGAGCGCGATTGCGGAGATGATCGTCGTGACGATGACGGTGGCATCCGGACGCGTCACCGGGAATCGAAGGAGGAACCCGGCGGCGAGAACGCCGCCGGCAGCGAGGCAGCCGAAGATCACGCCGGTGAACTCGAGTGACCCGGTCAGCTGCTGGGCGATGAGGGGCGAGCAGATGAAGACGGCGGCCTGACCCGCGAAGGCAATGGTCGTGATGAGGATCGTGCGGCGCAGGGACAGGCGCCGCACGATGATCGACATGCCATGGCGGAGATCGCTGACGAGGGAGTGCTGCTCGTGCCGAGGACGGGGAACGAGCGGGACGAACCGCAGCATGACGAGGGCGAGAAGGAGCAGGGCCACCGGGAGCCACAGCGGCGCGGTCATCGCCACCGCGAGGAGGGCGGCCGCGGCGGGAGGTCCGATGATCGATGCGACGCTGTAGGTGCCCGCGTCGGCGGAGTAGGCCTTGGGGAGCAATCGCGGCGTGACGAGCGGTGGCAACTGCGCCGTCCACGCCCCGGTGAGGGCTGGGTAGGCAAGTCCGGTGACCGCAGCCAGCGCCATGAGCGTGGGCAGGGGAGCCCGCTCGATGAGGAGCGCTATCCCGGTGATGCCGATTGACAGCCCGAGTATCGCGCCGCCGAACGCTCGGCGAGGGTGCGACGAACGGTCGAGGAGTGCGCCGACCACCGGGCCGCCGATAGCGGCCGCCCCGGTCAGTGAGGCAACGAGGTACGCGCCGCTCGCACCGCTGCCGAGAGCGGCGATGGAGACGAGCAGCAGGGCGGGACCGGTGGCCTCCGTGGCGGCTCTCGCGAGGGTGGCGGTCGCGAGGTAGGTGAGGAGATTCCTTCGCGACGACATACCCCGAAGGGTATCCGGGCTACCATGGCGTCATGGATATCGAGCCCGAGGTCAGCCGCGACATCATCACCAGGCTCAAGCGCGCTCGGGGCCAGATCGACGGGATCATCAACATGATCGAGGACGACCGGCCGTGCGCCGACGTCGTGACCCAACTGGCGGCCGTGTCGAAGGCACTAGACCGCGCCGGCTTCAAGGTCGTGGCAACGGGTCTTCGTCAGTGCATCCTCGAGGGCGAGAATGCCCCGATGACCGAAGAGCAGCTCGAGAGGCTGTTCTTGTCCCTCGCGTGAGCGCCTTCGACGTCGACGCGATAACGCTGGAAGCGCTTCGCCAGCGCACGAGCGCCAAGTGGCGTGTCTACGAGCCTGACGTCATCCCGGCATGGGTGGCCGAAATGGACTTCCCGCTTGCCGAGCCCATTAGCGCTGCGTTGCACGGCGCGATCGACCGCTCCGATGTCGGCTACCGCTGGATCGGCGAACTGCCCGATTCCCTCGCCGGATTCGCTGGCGCCACGTGGGGCTGGGACATCAACCCCGACCACGTCGTCGTGCTCCCGGATGTACTGACCTCGGTTGCCCAGGCCATCTGGGCGCTCACGGCGCCTGGCGAAGGCGTGGTCGTGAACACCCCCGTGTACCCGCCGTTCTTCAGCACCGTCCGTGATATCTGCGGCCGCGCGCTCGTTGACGTCCCACTCCTTCGAGATCCGGAGGGCACCTACGAACTCGACCTCGAGGGCCTCGCGGAGGCATTCGCCCGGCCGGAAGTGACCGGCTACCTCCTCTGCAGCCCGCACAACCCGACAGGGCTGACCCCCTCAGCAGAGACCCTCACCTCCATTGCCGAGCTGGCGCTTCTCCACGGTGTCGCGGTCATCGCCGATGAGATCCATGCCCCGCTGGCCCACCCGGGCACCATCCACACGCCGTTCCTCACCGTGTCCTCGGATGACCTCACCGCCGTGTCGCTCATCTCCGCATCGAAGGCCTGGAATATCGCCGGGGCAAAGTGCGCGCAGGTGGTGGCGGCGTCGCAGCGGGTGATGGACATCATGGCCGAACGGGTTCCGCTCGAAGTGACCTATGCGACCGGGCACTTCGGCGTCCTCGCCTCGATCGCCGCGTATCGCGAGGGTGGCCCGTGGCTCGAGCAGGTGAGGGCGCTCATCGCTGCCAACGCACTCGCTGTTCATGAGCACGTGGCCGCTGCGATGCCCGCGATTCGGTATGTGCCCCCCGCCTCGTCGTACCTTGGGTGGATGGACTTCTCCGATTCCGCGATCATCGGCGATCCGGCGGAGTTCCTCCTTGAGCGGGCGAGGGTGGCGGTGAGCTCAGGCCCCACGTTCGGCACGGGCGGCGAAGGCTTCGTCCGCCTGAACTTCGGCACGAGCCCGGCGATCCTCGCCGACATCCTCGATCGAATGAGCCGGGCTTTGACGGAACCGGGAATTGACGCATCATTAATGAGACACCCCGAAGGGAAGCTTCGATGAAGACGGAGGCGAGCATGGGGCTGCGCGCACTGGCAATCGCTGTGATGAGCGGGATCATCCTCCTTGTTCCGCTGACTGGCATCGCGCTTGCGGACCCGGCGAGTCCTTCCCCGGCGAGCGACCCGGCCGAGTCGAGCATCATCACGATCGGCGACTCGGTCATGCTGGGTGCCCGCTGGGTGCTGGAGAAGGACGGCATCGAGGTTGTCGACGCCGTCAAGAACCGACAGGCGGCTGCGGGGTCCGGCCTGCTGAAGAAGCGCGGCCCGAACCTGCCGATGAATGTGGTGGTGCACCTTGGCACGAACGGAATATTCACCGCCGACGACTGCCGAGCCATGATCGCCGCAGCCGGGCCCACGCGCCGGGTCTTCTTCCTGACCCTCGCAGTCCCGCGTCCGTGGGAGGCCAAGAACAACACGGTGATCCGGAACTGCGTCTCGGCGAACCCGGGCCGGGCCTTCGTCATCGACTGGAATGCGTCGGTGGCGCAACACCCGAAGTGGGTCTATTCCGACGGCACGCATCTGCGCCCCGTGGGCGCCAAGGGCTACTCGAGGATGATCGAACAGGCAGTCGCCGCAGCCTCCTGACGAACTGGCGTGACCAACGCCACAGCCGGACGATGAATGCGCGCCCGGCCTTGTGCAGTTCGTCACAAGGAAGCGTTTTCACGCCATTTCGTGGTGAATCTCCGCTCCAGTGGGAGCATGCTTGCCTGACGTCGTAGGCCGCGTCCCATCATCGTCTGGAGTTCCAATGAGCATCCCTGGTCTGGAGAATCCCCCAACCCGCAATAAGCAGTTGCTCGAATGGGTTGACGAGATGGCGGCGCTGGCGAAGCCCGAGCGCGTGGTCTGGTGCGATGGCTCGCAGGATGAGTGGGATCGACTCACCGAGCAGATGGTCGAAGCCGGCACCTTCACCCGGCTCAACCCAAAGATCCGTCCGAACTCCTTCCTCGCGAGGTCTAGCCCGAGCGATGTGGCGCGTGTCGAGGATCGCACCTTCATCTGCTCGCAGAAGGAGGTCGACGCCGGCCCCACGAACAACTGGTCCGAGCCGGCCGCGATGCGCGGCACCCTCAAGGGACTCTTCGACGGCGCGATGCGCGGCCGCACGATGTACGTCGTCCCGTTCTCGATGGGCCCGATCGGCTCGCGGATCGCTCAGCTCGGCGTCGAGATCACCGATTCGCCTTACGTCGTCGTGAATATGCGCATCATGACCCGGATGGGCCAGGCTGCCCTGGACCAGATCGGCGAGCACGGCGACTTCGTCCCGGCCGTCCACTCGGTCGGGTACCCGCTCATTGACGCTGATGGTGCTGCACGCGACGACGTGAGCTGGCCCTGCAACTCCGACAAGTACATCGTCCACTTCCCCGAGACCCGCGAGATCTGGTCCTTCGGCTCGGGTTACGGGGGCAACGCACTCCTCGGCAAGAAGTGCTTCGCACTGCGAATCGCTTCTGCCATGGCACGCGATGAGGGCTGGCTCGCCGAGCACATGCTCATCCTCAAGCTCACCTCCCCCAAGCAGACGGTTCACTACATCACCGCGGCATTCCCCTCTGCCTGCGGCAAGACGAACCTCGCGATGCTCGAGCCAACCGTCCCCGGCTGGAAGGTCGAGACCGTCGGCGACGACATCACCTGGATGCGGTTCGGCGACGATGGCCGGCTGCGCGCGATCAACCCCGAGGCGGGCTTCTTCGGCGTGGCTCCCGGCACGGGCATGGAGACCAACGCGAACGCAGTGAAGACCCTGTATGCCAACTGCATCTACACGAACGTCGCGCTCACCGACGACGGCGATATCTGGTGGGAGGGCCTCACCGACGAGGCGCCCGCGCACCTCATCGACTGGAAGGGTCAGGACTGGACCCCGGCATCGAGTGAGCCGTCGAGCCACCCGAATGCCCGGTTCACCGCTCCGGCGGGGCAGTGCCCGTCGATCGCACCGAACTGGGAGGACCCGGCGGGGGTGCCGATCGATGCCATCCTCTTCGGCGGACGACGCGCGACGAACGTCCCGCTCGTGACCGAGTCCTTCGACTGGAACCACGGCGTCTACATGGGCTCGACCGTGTCGAGCGAGAAGACCGCCGCGGCCGAGGGCACGGTAGGCGAGCTGCGCCGCGACCCGTTCGCGATGCTGCCGTTCTGCGGCTACAACATGGCGGATTACTGGAACCACTGGCTCACCGTCGGTGGGTTCACCTCCCCGGAGAAGCTGCCGCGCATCTTCCAGGTGAACTGGTTCCGCAAGGATGCTGCGGGCGAGTACATCTGGCCGGGCTACGGCGAGAACTCCCGTGTCCTCGAGTGGATCATCAATCGGCTCGACAATGAGGCTGAGGCGGTCGAAACCCCGATCGGCCTGCTCCCGGCACCGGGCGCGCTGAACTTCGATGGCCTAGACCTCACCGAAGCCCAGATCGAGGACCTCTTCGCTGTTCACGTCGACAATTGGCTCGCAGAGGCCGACCTCACGAGCGAGTACTACGACCTATTCGGCGATCGCGTGCCGGCCGCCCTGCGCGACCAGCTGGCAGCCCTGCGCGAGCGCCTCACAAGCTAGGCCACCCCGGGTTCGGGCCACCCCGGGTTCGGGCCACCCCGGGTTCGGGCCACCCCGGGTTCGGGCCACCCCGAGTTTGGGCGGGTTAATGTCGCTGCGGGCATCGGAAGAAACCCTCGCAGCGACATTAACCCGCC
>WLOY01000100.1 GCA_009699015.1 Actinomycetota bacterium
CGCGACCGGGCTGCTGCCGGCGGTGGTGGTCCAGCCCATGATTCGGTGTCCGCCGTGCAGCCCGGCGTCGTCATTGCGGCCAGCGCATGTGACACCCGTCGATGAGCCGTTCGTGACCTCGTCGAAGGTGTCCTGGAACAGTGCGCCCGACATGTCGGCGTCATGGGTGATGAACGGGGTGATGCGATCGTTGAGCACGGGCGCGAAGTACAACTCGTCATCGATGGTGAAGTCGGTGATCCCCGCGCAGATCGGATGCGACGGGTCGGCGACCTCCACGTTGAAGGTGGAGATCCGGTAGCCCGAAGATGGGAGGTCCTCGCCGCGCATGCGCGCCGGCCGGTAGTTGAATCGGCCGCCGATGGCCTCGGCCCACCCCTCCCAAGAGGGCCAGGCCGAGATCGCGTGGTGGAGGACGACAATCCCCTGACCGGAGTCGAGCAGCCCGACGAGCGCCTCGGCGACCCCGGGACCTGGCGGAATCGGGGCGGGCTCGGTACCGCGCGCGAGCGCAAGCCCGGGGATGTCGTGCAGGAGGATCGCATCCCAGCACCCGGCGTAGGCGGGGTCGAGCCAAGCCTGTGCGGTCGGCTGGGTCGCATGAGCCCAAACCCATCCTCGATCGCGGCAGACGGCGCTGATCGCGCCGAGGAAATCGTCAAGGGCAACTCGGTGCCCGCCGGTGACGACGAGGATTCGCTTGCCTGCAGTCATCGGAACTCCTGCCATGAAGGCGGCTCGTGGAGTGACGGGGTCACATCCATGGACGGGGGCTTACGCGGTCCGCCTAGTTACTATAGTCTGCTTCCTATAACTGTGAGGAGCATCTGAATGACGGAAACACCGGCCCCCAGCGTGACCTACGGGCCCCCTGAGGGCTATGCCGCGGGCGCCACTCGCGATCTGGTTGTGGACCTCCACCGGCGAATGGTGCGCATCCGGATGTTCGAGGAGTCCGCAGGCAAGCTCGTCGAGTCAGGCGACATGCCAGGGTTCCTCCACCTGTACGTGGGCCAGGAGGCCGTGGCCGCTGGCGTCATGTCGGTGCTCGATGACGTCGACCAGATCACCTCGACCCACCGTGGTCACGGCCATGCGATTGCCAAGGGCGCGGAGTTCCGCCCGATGTTCGCGGAGCTGTACGGCAAGACCACCGGCTACTGCAAGGGCCGCGGTGGCAGCATGCACATCGTCGACATGAGCCGGGGCATGCTCGGCGCGAACGCGATCGTCGGAGGCGGAATCCCGATCGCGATCGGAGCGGCATTCGCGGCCCAGTACCGCGGTGACGGCTCGGTTGCCGCCAGCTTCTTCGGTGACGGCGCGACGAACATCGGCGCCTTCCACGAGTCGGTGAACATGGCGGCGGTCTGGGACCTCCCGGTCCTGTTCGTATGCGAGAACAACGGGTATGCGGAGTTCACTGCGCAGGGCAACCACATGCGCCTCGACGACATCGCCGAGCGGGCGAACTCATACGGCATCCCGGGCGTTGTCGTCGACGGGATGGATGCGCTCGCGGTCCGCGCGGTCGCGAAGATCGCCGTGGATCGCGCCAAGCGCGGCGAGGGCCCGACCCTGATCGAGGCCAAGACCTACCGCTACTTCGACCATCAGGGCATCAAGGGCATGCGCATCCCCTATCGCGATCCCGCCGAGGTCGAGGCGTGGAAGGCGCGCGACGCCATTCGGCTGCTCGAGGTCATCGGCGTCGAGCGGGGCCTTGCCACGCCTGAGGACTTCGCGGCGACTTGGGCGCAGACGGAGGCGGAGATCGCCGACGCCATCGAGTTCGCCCGGAGCAGCCCCGATCCGGATCCGGCCGACATCCTCGACGACGTTTACACCGTCTGAGCCAGAAGGAACCCCCGTGAACACGCGTGAACTCACCTACGTCAAGGCCTTCAACGAGGGCATGCACCAGATCATGGCCGAGGACCCGGATGTCTTCCTCATCGGAGAGGACGTCGCGGGCTACGGCGGCGTCTTCCACATGTTCGATGGCCTCCTCACCGCCTACGGCGACAAGCGAGTGAAGGACACCCCGATCGCCGAGCAGGCGATCATCGGTCTGGGCGTCGGCGCTGCAGCGCGTGGCCTTCGCCCCGTCTGCGACCTGATGTTCATGGACTTCATCGGGGTGGCGATGGACCAGATCTTCAACCAGGCCGCGAAGATGAAGTACATGTTCGGTGGCGCGGTCTCCGTTCCACTGACGATCACGACCGCCGGTGGCGCCGGGATGTCCGCGGCTGCCCAGCACAGCCAGAGCCTCGAGGCATGGCTGGCGCACATCCCCGGGCTCAAGGTCGCGATGCCGGCGAGCCCCTACGACGCGAAGGGCCTCATCGTCGGAGCGATCCGCGACGACAACCCGGTCATCGTCGTCCTGAACAAGAAGATGCTCGGAGTCAAGGGCCCAGTCCCCGAGGAGCTCTACGCGATTCCCCTCGGCGTCGCCAATGTCGTCCGCGAGGGCGACGACGTGACCATCGTCGCGATCGGGCGCATGGTGATCGAGGCCACCAAGGCGGCTGCATCGCTCGGGGAGCTGGGAATCTCCGCGGAGGTCATCGATCCGCGCACCGTCCAGCCCCTCGACATCGGCACCATCGTCACCTCCGCCAAGAAGACCAACCGTGTCCTCATCGTCCATGAGGCCGTTGAGTTCGGCGGAATCGGTGCGGAGATCTCATCGCAGGTGCAGGAGTCCGCGTTCGACTACCTCGACGCGCCGGTCACCAGGCTCGCAGCGCCCTTTGCGCCGGTGCCGTACGCACCGATCCTCGAGAGCGCCTACGTTCCGGATGCCGCGAGAATCACGGCAGCCGCGCGCAAACTGGTTGAACGGAGCTAGTCGTGGCCATCGAAGTGCTGCTGCCCAAGCTGGGCCTGACGATGGAGGAGGGCACCGTCGACGAGTGGCTCGTGAACGATGGCGACCTCATCGCCGTCGGCACGCCGCTCCTGCGCCTGGCGACCGACAAGATCGATGTCGATGTCGAGGCCGAATCCGAGGGCATCCTCGCCAAGGCCGTCCCGAACGGCACGACCCTCGCACCCGGCTCGGTGCTCGGATGGCTCCTCGCCCCGGGGGAGGCTGCGCCCGGAGGCGCTGTCGCGCCAGCAGCCGCGCCAACCGCACCGGCAGCTCATTTGGGCCGGCAGCTCGTTTCGCCGAACGCCCGCCGTGTTGCACAGGAACTCGGCATCGACATAGCCGCCCTGCGCGGCACCGGTCCGGGCGGCCGGGTGGTGTCCGAGGACGTCGAGGAGTCCGCGCTGGCGCAGCCAACGAAGGTCACCTCGCCGCTCGCACGGCGAGATGCCCAGCTAGCCGGCATCGATGTCAACGGACTGCCGACCGACACCGGATACGTCACGCGCAAGGACGTCCGCGAGGCGATCTCAGGTCAGGGGAGCGGCACACCGGCCTCGACGGCGCCCATCTCGCCCGCACCGGCCGTCATCCCGCCCGGCCAGGAGAGCTCGTCGATCATCCCGTTGAAGGGCATGAGGGGCACGATTGCCGCGCGCATGGTGCAGAGCCTGACCGAGATGGCCCAGCTCACCCACGGTTATGAGGTGTGCACGGACTCAGTGGTCGAGCTCCGCGGAACGCTGAAGGAGCAGTACCGCGACTTCGGCCTTCAGGTGCCGTCACTGAATGACTTTGTCGTTCGCGCTGCCGCCCTCGCCCTGCGCAAGCACCCGATTCTCAACGCCACCATCGTCGATCGCGAAATCCACCTCCTGCGCCGAATTCACATGGGCATGGCTGTGGCTGTCCCGGGTGGGCTCATGGTCCCGGTCATCCGCGACGCTGACACGCTCTCGATCTTCGAATTGGCCCGAGCAACCCGGGACCTGGCCGAGAGCTGCCGTTCAGGGTCGATCTCGCTCGATGCCCTCGAAGGCGGATCATTCGCGGTAACGTCACTGGGCACCTATGGGGTGGACTTCTTCACCCCGGTCATCAATCCCGGCAACGTCGGGATCCTCGGTGTCGGCCGTCTTCGGGATTCCGGTCGCTGGGATGACGACCGGTTCGTGAAGACCCAGGTCCTCACGCTCAGCCTCACCTTCGACCACCGTGCCGTCGACGGAGCACCCGCTGCAGAGTTCCTCCAGACCATCGCAGAGCTCCTCGCACGACCCCTGGTGCTGCTCCCGGGAGCCTGACATGCCCGTCATCCACCTGGTGCGGCACGGGCAGGCGAGCTTCGGCACCGACAACTACGACCTTCTGTCGGAACTCGGCCACGAGCAGGCGACTGCTGCCGGACGAGAGCTCGCCCGCCGCGGGTCCCGTACACCGATCATGGTGAGCGGTTCGCTCCAGCGGCAGCGTCGCACCGCCGAGATCATCGCTGGCGAGCTCGGTGTCGCGGTCCGCGAACTGGGCACCGATGCGCGCTGGAATGAGTTCGATGCCCACGCGCTCGTCGACGAGAGGCTCGGTGGCGCCGGCGCTTCCGGGGGACTTTCCTCACAGGAGTTCCAGGTGGAGCTCGATGAGGAGATGCAGGCCTGGATCGACGGCGGGGGCCCATCGTGGAGTGCCTTCAGCGATGGAGCCCTGGAGGCACTCTTCGACATTGCCAAGCGAACTCCGAAGGGCTCCGATGCCATCGTCGCGACGTCTGCGGGGGTGACCGCAGCCGTGGTCGGGCAACTGCTGGGCCTCGATGCCCGCGGCGTCATCGCCCTCAATAGGGTCAGCGTGAACGCGTCGATCACGACCGTGCTCTCAGGCTCGCGCGGACTCTCGCTTCTCACCTTCAATGATCATGCGCACTTCATCGGGCGGGCGGGGCTGCTCACCAATCGCTGAATCGCAGCCGGTGATCCCGAGGTCGCGTGGAAGCACAGGACGCGCGGGCTTCAGGCCGGATCGATCGGCTGGGTGAAGGTGAGGGCCGGACGGATGCCGAGGGCAATGAGGGCTTCCCTGAAGTCCTGCATCGCGGGACTGTGACGGTGCTCGTCCACGGCTGCGTCGCTCTCGTATCGTTCGAACACGCTGAAGGTACCGGGCTCGTCCCGGTGCTCATTGATCGAGAAGAGGGTGGTCCCAGGCTCGTCGGCTGCGGCAGACTGCAGCGCCTGAATCGCGGCGAGGGTCTCAGCCCGCCGTCCTTGGGGCGAGACGAGTGTTGCGAGCACTCCTGTTGCTGCCATGGCTGGCCTCCAATGCTCCGTGTCGAGTGTGCGCTGTGGCTAACCTGGCTGGTGATTCGGCACGTTCCGCCGCTGATTCGCTGATTCGCTGATTCGCTGATTCGTCTATTCGGCAAGTCCTGGACGGGCGACCGGCTGCTACATGGTGCGAACTGGGTCGGAGCCGTCCCAGCCCTGAGCGAGTTCGGCGACCCTCGCATAGTGCGCCCGCAGGTGCTCGGTTCCCACGTAGATCTCGATGAGTCCGCCGATCGTGCTGCGGCCGTCAAGGAAGTGGACGCGCATGCCTGAGGACGAGATGAGCTCCATCATCAGCGGGAAGCCCTGCTCCTGGAGCGCCGCACTGCTTTCCTCGAGGTCCTGGACGAAGTAGGCGTAGTGGTTCACCTCATTGGGCGCCGAGTGGCGAAAGGCCGCGTTCAGCGGAGCGGGCGTGCACTCGTGGAGCTCGACGAGTTCGAGCATGAGCGGTCCCCACTGGCCGAATGCGGCACTGTGGTCGTAGATGGCCTGCTGGCCGTCATGGGTCGCGACAACCTGCATATGGGGCCGGATGAGAAAGGGACCGGCGCCAACGCGTTCGGCCCACTCGCGACAGGCCGCCTCGAGGTCGGGAACCGTGTACGCGATCTGGACGAGTTCGGTCGGAAGGGCCGATGCCGCCATCAAGAGCTCCTTCGAGGTGCGTCAGGGATATTTGTCTCTCTCGCAGTTACTGTACCGTGTCACAAGTTGTGTAGTCTGCCTTCAGCATGTGCCGCTGATCGCCCGCGAGGAGCCCTGATGGCCAAGGTCTACAACCACCCGATAACGGGAATGGTTTACTCCGTGAACGAGGTCGGTCTCGTCGACGTCCGTGATCCGAACTCCGAGAGCTACGGGGTCTTCGATGACAAGGGAGTGTGGTTCGAGGGGGATATCCGCGACGTCGACTTCCAGGTTCTCGGCTGGGTGGGGCGCACGCCAGAGGCTCGCGCCCGTCGTCAGGAGAACTCATGATGCAGACGACCGCGGTCATCCTCGCGAGGCGGCCTGAGCGTACCTTCGTCGCAGAGGATCTTGCCCTCGGCACGATCGATCTCCCTGATCTGATCGCGGGGCAGGCGCTCGTCCGGAACCAGTACATGAGCCTTGATCCCTCCACCCGGGGGCGCATGGATCCGGGGGAGAAGCAGTACACGACGAACTTCGCGGTCGATGGTCCCCTCGATGGCTCCGCGGTCGGGGTCGTCGTCGAGTCATCATCGCCGAAGCTCCCGATCGGGGCGACTGTCCGGCATCGCATGGGATGGCGCGAGTACGCCGTTGTCGACGACGCCGCAGCGACCGTTTGCGACATCTCGGTTGCCCCGGCCACCGCATGGCTGAGCTCGCTTGGGCAGACCGGGTTCACCGCCTATGCGGGCCTGCTTCCCGTCGGCAGGCTGCAGCCGGGCCAGACCGTGCTCGTCTCGGGCGCCGGCGGCGCCGTTGGCTCGATGGCGGGTCAGTTCGCCCGGCTCATGGGCGCCGGTCGTGTGATCGGGAGTGCGGGCGGAGCCGAGAAATGCGCGTGGCTGCGCGATGACTGCGGATTCGACGCTGTCATCAACTACCGCGATGGTGACTTTGCCGCCGAACTGCCGCAAGTTGCCCCCGATGGCATCGACCTGTTCTTCGACAATGTGGGCGGCTGGCAATTGGCAGCGGCGCTTGCGAACATGAAGATCAATGGCCGAATCTCCATGTGCGGCGCGATCTCGAACTTCAGCACGCAGGACCAGCCCTCGACCGCGGTTCTCATCGAGACCATTCTCAGGCGGGTCACGATCCAGGGCTTCATCGTTCGTGACTACGAGGACCTCCGGCCCGAATTCGAGCGCCGCGTGAGCGACTGGCTCGCGAGCGGTGAGCTCGTCGATCGTTCGACAATCGTCGAGGGCATCGCCAATGCGGGAGCTGGCCTGGCCGGGTTGCTCTCAGGCGCGAACGTGGGCAAGGCCCTCGTCCGGCTCTCGGAGTAGCAGCGGCAATGGGCATCCAAGTTGTCGATGCGAGCCTGTTCTCATCCCTTGATCCGGTCGCGCTGCAGGGCTCGGCGTGCGTAGCGTGCGCAGCGCACGTGTTTCCGGCACAGGCCACGTGCCCGATGTGCGCAGGCACCGAGGTCTCCGTGGTCGCGCTCCCCACGACGGGCACGGTCTGGTCGTGGACCACGCAGCACCACGCCCCGAAGCCACCATTCCGCACCGATGAGTTCGCGCCCTTCAGCATCGGCTACGTCGACCTCGGGCCAGTCATCGTCGAGGGCTGGCTGCTCGGCAGGATCGAGTGGGTGATCGGTGAGCCAGTCCGGCTCGCGCTCGCGAAGGCATGGACCCAGGACGGCGAGCCGGTCTTCACCTACGGATTCGAGTCGGTCGCATGAGCGGGGCAGCGAATGACGTGTACCTCGTCGGCGGATCACGAACTTCGTTCGGCCGATTCGAGGGCGATGACCAGGATCTGGCGGAGCAGGCAGTTCGCGGCGCCCTCGGCGACTGCGGCCTGGCCTGGGGAGACGTCGAGTTCGCCGCCGGCGGCACCAACGGCGAGACGAAGCCCGATAACCTCGTCTCGCGGATGGGCCTGACTGGGATCCCGTTCGTCACCGTGAAGAACGGCTGTGCCACGGGCGCAGTTGCCCTGGGCACGGCTCGCAATGGCCTCATCGCCGAGCAGCGCGAGATCGCGTGCGTGGTCGGATACGACAACCACGCACGCGGCGCCTTCAGTGCATCGCCTGCGCGCTATGGCATCGGCGCCTGGTACGGCGCCACTGGGATGATGGTCACGACCTCATACTTCGCGCTGAAGATCCAGCGCTACCTCCACGAGCACGACATCGATCCGAGAACCCTCGGCTACGTCTCGGCGAAGGCGTTCGACTACGCGGCCTCTCACCCGCTGGCATGGCGCCGCACCCCGGTGACCATCGACGAGGCGCTGGACTCCGACATGGTGAACGATCCGCTGACTCGGCTCATGTTCTGCTCACCCGACGCCGGAGGCGTCGCGCTCATCCTGGCCCGGGGCCCGCGGGCATTCGACCTGTGCGACAAGCCGATCCGCCTCGCGGCCGTCGAACTGCGCGGCCGCCGCCCTGGCTCCTTCGAGGTCTTCTCCCCTTGGCTGTCCCCGGGGGTCCGGACCAGTCCTTCGGTCGACGCGGCAGCGGCGGCGTTCCACGCGGCAGGCGTACGGCCCCAGGACGTCCAGGTCGCCCAGGTGCAGGACACCGAGAGCGGCGCCGAGATCATTCATCTGGCTGAGACCGGCCTATGCCTCGCGGGGGAGCAGGCCGCTGGCTACCTCGATGGCGACTACCGGGTCGATGGCCGAATCCCGGTGAACACCGACGGTGGCTGCATCGCCAACGGGGAGCCAGTCGGTGCCTCGGGGCTTCGACAGGTCCACGAGGTCATGACCCAGTTGCAGGGCAGGGCTCTTGGCCAGCAGGTGCCTGGCGATCCGAGCATCGGATTCACCCACGTCTACGGAGCCCCGGGCATCAGCGCCTGCACCGTCCTCGTCGCCGAAGGAGCATGATCATGACCGAACTCGACCCGGCCCACCTCGAGGACTTCCGCACCGAGGTGCGCGCCTGGCTCTCAACCTTGGCCAAGCCGCGCGCCGAGGAGGTGCGGGTCTGGGGCGAGGGCGACCCAGATCTGCAGATCTTCCGGGTGATGAGCGAGGAGGACGAGCGCGCGCACCTGGACCGGGTGCGCGCCTACCGCAGGCAGCGGTTCGATGCGGGCTACGGCGCATTGACCCTGCCCGTGGAGGTTGGCGGCAGTGGACTGCCGAGCGTCTATGCCGTCGCCTTCGCCGACGAGGAGAGGGCATTCGACATCCCGCCGTCCTCAGAGATCATCAGCGTCACGACCGGGCTCATCGGCGCGGCCGTGAGCGTCTTCGGCACGCAGGAGCAGCGGGAGCGCTATGCGCGCCCCTTCCTGCGGACCGACTGGCTCTGCTGCCAGCTGTTCAGCGAGCCCGGCGCCGGGTCGGATCTGGCGGGGCTGTCGATGAGAGCGGTACGCGACGGCGACTCGTGGATCCTGGACGGCCAGAAGATCTGGACCTCGAATGCGCAGGTTTCCGAGTATGGATTCCTCCTCGCCCGCACTGATCCCGATGTCGTGAAGCAGGCGGGGATCACCGCCTTCCTCGTTCGGATGGATGCCCCCGGCATCGATATTCGGCCCATCCGCCAGATGAGCGGACCCTCATCGTTCAACGAGGTCTTCTTCGACGGCGTACGGGTCGAAGACTCGCTGCGCATCGGAGAGGTGAACGACGGCTGGCGGGTCGCCACGGCGACCCTCGGATTCGAGCGCTCCTCCTCGGGCTCGGGCCATCGGCGCAAGGGGGGCACTGCCGATGATCTCGTGGCGCTGGCACGCTCCCTCGGCGTGAGTGCCGACCCGGTCATCCGACAGCGGATCGCCGACGTCTACGTCCGCACGCAGCTGCATGCGGCAATGGTCGCGAAGGTCGCACGCGCGAACGCAGCCGGCGACAAGCCGGGCCCTGCCGGCTCGCTCGGGAAGCTTCTTGCATCAGACAACCTCGTGCGCATCGGCAATGTCGCGAGCGAGCTCCTCGGGTCGGCATTGGTCGCGGACACGGGCGAGTGGGGGCAGTTCGCATGGTCAGAGCACGTCCTTGGCGCCCCCGGCTACCGCCTCGCGGGCGGGACCGATGAGGTGCAGCGCAACATCATCGCGGAGCGAGTGCTGGGGCTGCCGCAGGAGCAGCGGGCAGATCGCGCGCCTTTCTCGCAGTTGAGCCGAAGCTAGGGCGTGTCTCCACTGCTGAGCAGGCGTGAGGCTGGTCTATCGGGACATGTCACGTACTCCTGTTCTTTCTGACGGGATGCGGGCTCCAATTGAGCCGTGGCGCCTTCACTGAAACGGGCTTCGACAAGCATGCCTTGATCTAAGGCGACGGCATGGTCCTCGCCTCAATCGTGCTGAGGCATAGCAGTAAATCGTGCTGAGGCGTAGCAGTAAATCGTCCTGAGGCATAGCAGTAAATCGTCCTGAGGCATAGCAGTAAAGCGCGGACGTCAGGATGATCGGGCTGCATTGAGCATCTGCACGCTCACCGCACTGAACCAGATCTCTGTCAGGCTGAAGGCGTTGGCAGACACGGCATTCTGTGTCGCTGACTGGTTTCGGGAAAGCCCCTTGGCCCACGCTGCACTCCATGCCGCGCCGCAGATGTCGACCTCTTGGCTCCCAAGGGACTCAACCCCTGCATCTATGAGCCGGGCCGTTGCCTCGATATCGCGTTCCATGGCAGGAGCATCCTCGGCGTAGGTCACGGAGCTTCCGAACCCATCGGTGCCGAAGACCTGCAGTGCATCAACGCGGGCCGCGCTGAGCAGGTAGTAGGCGATCGCCTGAGCGACACCCTGAACCTGCTCGCCCAGTGGGGCCTCGTCGCGGGGCAGGTTGGTGGCGCGCGAGGCCAACTGCCGTTCGGCGGCGGCGATGAAACCGGTATCAGTGGGGTCTTCCTCTTGGTGTGGGCCGAAAACCGCGAGAAGATACGCGCTGTTGGCATCGGCTGCAGCGAGGAGGAAGTGCGAGTAGCCGGAGGCGAAGTCGGCAGCAGATGCAGCATCCACGGCCGGTGAGTTCGACATCGAATCGAGGATCTGCAGCGCGTCAGGCAGGAACTGATCAAGCCCCGCTCGCTGTCCTGCCAGGGTCATGGCAGCGGCAACCAGTACGTCATCAGCGACACTGGTGGCAAGGCCGTCCCGAACGGCTCCGGCGTAGGCATCGGCGAGCACCGCCCATCGCAGGGTGGTCGGAAGGAGGGCCTGCTGCCCCTGCCCGAGATTGGGCATCGCCCGTGTTTCAGTGATGGTTGCCTCCGCTTGCGACTGAATCGCTGCCGCATCGGCGAGCAGGGCCGAGCGCACTGACCCGCTGCCCTCGATGCGAAGGCGTGACGAGGTCTGCTCCAGGGCGATCTGGCGCACTGATCGCTTGTAGGCATCGGCAGCCAGACCATAAGCGGTCGGGTGGTCGTCATCCTCGAATGCTGCACGCGCAGCCTGCAACTCCACGCCAATTGTCGAGCGACCCTTGCCCATCGCCACGTCATCGAGCACGTTCTGCGTGTTGCGAATGAGAGCGCTGGTGACGATGGTCGCCGTATCGGCGATGGGAGATAGAAGACCTGCAGCGCTCAGGGTTCCTTTCGCGGAAATGGCGTGACCCGTGAAGAGTTGGTAAGCCTCGGCGATGGAGCCGACGCCGCGAACAGCAACGCCAAGACTCGAGCCGTAGACGACTGCGTCGATGCGCTCGCCCTTGAGGTTACGGAAGAAGAGGTTGTCGGTTGGGAGGAGCACTGTCCCGAAGTTGTTGTCAGCTGCGGCCTTGATCTTGGTGCCAACGCCACCGATGCGGCCGATGGAGCCGTCGGGAGAGACCGTGCCGGTCATCGTGACAGTGGGGTCAAGTGGCCGACCGCGTATCGCAGCGAGTGTGCCGACGGTGAGAATCGCGCCCGCTGAGGGTCCGTCTATCGGGCCGGTGATCGTGTACGTGGCACTGAGATGGCGGGGATCCACCCCGGAAAGCAGCGTTGCGGTGGCCACGGCGCTGGCGGTAGCAGCTCGCCATGCGGGGCCGGCACCGCTCGCGTCAACGTCCTCCAGGTTTACCGCGAAGTTAGGGGTGTCTGCCGACGTGTTGACGGTAATTCCGGCGGGCTCGATCCCGCCGACTCCTGAATCGTTCGCCCATAGTGCCGGGACGGTGATGCCACCGGCGGTCTCGTCAGGTTGACCGCATGCCGACAGAAGCAAGGTCAAGCCAAGGGTGATAGAGCAGACGGTCGCGATCGCGCGGATTGGCACGATGGGTTACTCCTAGCGAATGGCCCTACACGAGTTGAATCTCGAACATCTTCCAAGACGTGTCTGGCCGGCGGTTGTCCATGAAGTGGTGTCTGCGCGGTGATGATCCGAGCGTGAGTGGGGAGCGACGCTCGATTCAAGTCGGCCCGTGCCGAAGGGTCCCGCAACGCGCGGTTGGGCCGTGATGGCCAAACCGCACGCTAGGCCCGGCCTCTCCCCGTAGATCACGCGTGACAGAAACCACGACAGAGAGGACGAACGCTGTGATGTGCGTGGGGGTCCTCATTGGTGATGCCCACAGGCGTGAGGGGAGGCAGGGATGCTGGACCTGCTACTTGACGTCGATGAGGAAGTTGATCCAGTCGTCGTCGGCTTGGCGGGTGACGGTGATCGACATTCCGCAGTCGTTGTAGGTGC
>WLOY01000101.1 GCA_009699015.1 Actinomycetota bacterium
TCCTGGAGCAGCAGGCGCGAGCCGGCGCAGCACACGTGGCCCTGGTTGAAGAAGATGCCGTTGACGATGCCCTCGATGGCCTCGTCGATCGGGGCGTCCTCGAACACGATGTTCGCGGCCTTGCCGCCGAGCTCGAGGGTCAGCCGCTTGCCTGTGCCCGCGACGGCCCGCTGGATCGACTTGCCGACCTCCGTCGAGCCGGTGAAGGCGACCTTGTCGGCCCCCGGATGCTCGACGAGCATCCGGCCGGTCTCGCCGGCGCCGGTGATGATGTTCACGACGCCCGGCGGCAGGTCGGCCTGCTGGCAGATATCGGCGAACGCGAGCGCGGTGAGAGACGTGGTCTCGGCGGGCTTCAGGACGACGGTGTTGCCGGCGGCGAGCGCGGGCGCGATCTTCCAGGCGAGCATGAGGAGCGGGAAGTTCCAGGGGATGACCTGAGCCGCAACGCCGATGCTGCGGGGGTTCGACCCGAGCCCCGCATGCTCGAGCTTGTCGGCCCAGCCGGCGTAGTAGAAGAAGTGCGCGGCGACGAGCGGGATGTCGACGTCGCGCGACTCCCTGATCGGCTTGCCGTTGTCGAGGGTCTCGAGGACGGCGAGCTCGCGGGACCGCTCCTGGATCAGGCGCGCGATGCGGAAGAGGTACTTCGCCCGGTCACGTCCGGCCATCGGCCCCCACACTCGGCCATGGGCCCGGCGAGCGGCGCTGACAGCCGCGTCGACGTCGACCTGCCCGGCGCTGCTGATCTCCGACAGCACCTCCTCGGTCGCGGGGTTCACGGTCTTGAAGGAGCCGCCGCCCGCCGGCGCGGTGAACTCCCCGTTGATGAAGAGCCCGTAGGAGGACGCGATGTCGACCACTGCACGGGATTCAGGCGCTGGCGCGTACTCGAAGGTCATTCGTCTGTCCTGTCAGTCGATCGTGACGTAGTCGGGGCCCGAGTAGTGGCCGGACGCCATGCGCTGACGCTGCTGGAGCAGGTCGTTCAGCAGGGTCGAGGCGCCGAACCTGAACAAGTCCGGGGTGAGCCAGCGATCGCCGACGGTCTCGTTCACGATGACGAGGTACTTGATGGCGTCCTTGCTCGTGCGGATGCCGCCGGCGGCCTTCACGCCGATGAGCCGGCCGGTCATCGCCTCGAAGTCGCGGACCGCCTCGAGCATGACGAGGGTCACCGGGGGAGTGGCAGCCGGCACGACCTTGCCGGTCGAGGTCTTGATGAAGTCGGCCCCCGCAAGCATCGCGAGCCAGCTGGCTCGGCGCACGTTGTCGAGGGTGCGAAGCTCGCCGGTCTCGAGGATGACCTTCAGGTGCGCCTCGCCGCACGCATCCTTGACCGCGACGATGTCGTCGAACACCCGCTGGTACTCGCCGGAGAGGAAGGCTCCGCGGTCGATGACCATGTCGATCTCGTCGGCGCCGGCGGCCACTGCGTCACGGGTATCGAGAAGCTTGACGGCGAGGCTGGCGCGTCCGCTCGGAAAGGCGGTCGCGACTGCCGCGACGTGGACCCTGTCGCCGACCACTGACCGAGCCGTGGCCACGAGGTCGCCGTAGACGCACACGGCGGCCACTGGCGGCGCGCTCGGATCGGTGGGGTCGGGACGCAGGGCCTTCGCGCACATGGCCCGCACCTTGCCGGGCGAATCCATGCCCTCGAGGGTCGTGAGGTCGACCATGCTGATCGCGAGGTCGATCGCCCAGGCCTTGGACGCGGCCTTGACCGATCGCGTGCCGAGCGCTGCCGCCCGGCCGGCTGCCCCGACCTCGTCGACTCCGGGCAGTCCGTGGAGGAACTGCCGGAGCGATGCAGCGGAGGTGGTGGCCCCCGCGAGGGCGGCCGGGAAGGTGACCGTCATATGGGTCACTCTAGCCACGGAGCGACGGCGCCACGCAGGGCTTCCATCCGTCGCGCGGCCGATGCCCGAGCCGTTTCGAGGCCGGTGCCGTTCGGATACTCGATGACCTCGAGGTAGCACTTGATCTTCGGCTCGGTCCCGCTCGGCCGGACGATGATGCGGGCGCCGCCGGCGAGGGAGAACCGAAGGCCATCGGTGGGCGGGAGGCCGTCGGTTGGCCGCTCGAGGTCGTCCATGCCCAGTACGTCGATGCCGGCGATGCTTGCCGGCGGGTTCGCGCGGAGGCCATGCATGATGCCGGTGATCTGGCCGAGGTCGCTCACCCGGACGGACACCTGCGACGTCGCGTGGATGCCGTGCTCGCGGTCGAGGTCGTCGAGGACATCGGTGAGCGAGCGTCCGTGCTCCTTGAGCGCAGCCGCCATCTCGATGACGAGGAGGGCAGCCGAGATGCCGTCCTTGTCGCGCACGTGCAAGGGGTCGATGCAGTAGCCGAGCGCCTCCTCGTACCCGTATTCGAGGCCGGGCACCCGGGCGATCCACTTGAACCCCGTCAGGGTCTGGGTGCTTGCCAGGCCGTGCGCAGCGGCGATCGCGTCGAGCATCGAAGACGAGACGAGCGACCGGGCGAAGACACCGCTGGTCGTGCCGCGCTCGATCATCCACCAGCCGAGCAGGGAGCCGACCTCGTCGCCGGTGAGCATCCGCCACTCGACTGGGGACCCGTGCGACCCGGGCGACCCAGGAGTGCGGGGTATTGGAACCGCGACCGCGCATCGGTCGGCATCGGGATCATTCGCGATGACGAGATCGGCGGACGCCCGCTTCGCCTCCGCGATCGCGAGGTCGATGGCGCCGGGCTCCTCGGGATTGGGGAACGCGACCGTCGGAAAGTCGGGGTCGGGCTCGAACTGGGCATCGACGCGGATCGCGGCCGGGAACCCTGCCCTGTCGAGCACCCGTTCGAAGGTTTCTCCGCCGACCCCGTGGAGCGGGGTGTAGACGACGCGGGCCTGGCGCGGCGAGTGCCGGCCGACGAGGGTCGCGACCTGCGTCACGTAGTCGTCGAGCACGTCATCGCCCAGGGTCGTCCAGTCGTCACTCAAGATGATCGACGAGAGAGGCCGGCCTGCGATGGACGCAATGAAGGCGCTGATCTCGGCATCCGCGGGCGGGACGATCTGGGAGCCCTCGCCGAGGTACACCTTGTAGCCGTTGTCCTGCGGCGGATTGTGGCTCGCCGTGACCATGACGCCTGCTGCGCATCCGAGATGGCGGACCGCGTAGGCGAGCACCGGGGTCGGCAGCGGCCGAGGCAGGAGGAGCGGGGTGAGCCCGGTGCCGGCGAAGACCATCGCCGAGTCGCGCGCGAAGACGTCGGAGTTGTGGCGGGCATCGAACCCGATCGCCACGGCGCCGCCACCCCGCTCGCGCAGGTACTCGGCCAGGCCGGCCGCCGCCTGCATGACCACGACCCGGTTCATGCGGTTGGGCCCGGGGCCCAGGCGCCCGCGAAGGCCGGCGGTGCCGAACTCGAGGCGGGAGCCGAAGGCATCGGCGAGCTCTGCGGCTGCCTTCGGGTCGTGCGCCCGTGCTGCGCCGATGGTGTCGAGCAGTTCAGCCCGGGTGCGGTCGTCAGGGTCCTCATCCGCCCAGGCCAGGGCCTGCGAGATGACGTCCGCGCTCCCTCGGGCGAGTAGACCCCCGTTGCCGGCCATCAGATGTCCCGAAGCACCCGGGCCAGGAGATCGCCCATGCGCGTTGCAGCCGCCTGCCCCGCCTCGAGCACCTCGACGTGGTTCAGGGCCTTGCCGCTCATCCCGGCCGCGAGATTCGTCACGAGCGACAGGCCGAGGATCTCCATGCCGAGGGACCGGGCGACGATCGCCTCGAGGGCCGTGCTCATGCCGACGAGGGTCCCGCCGATGCTTCGCACCATCGTGATCTCGGCGGGGGTCTCGTACATCGGCCCGTGGAACTGGGCGTACACGCCCTCGGGCAGGGAGGGCTCGAGCTGGCGGCAGAGCGCGCGCAGGCGCGGCGAGTACAGGTCGGTCAGGTCGATGAAGTGGGCTCCGTGGAGCGGCGACACGCCGGTGAGATTGATGTGGTCGCGGATGAGCACGGGTGTGCCGGGCGACCATGCCGGGTCAAGGCCGCCGCATCCATTCGTGAGGACCATCGTCGTGCAGCCGGCAGCGGCCGCCGTGCGAACCGCATGGGTCACGGCATCGACCCCGCGCTCCTCGTACAGGTGTGTCCGGCCGAGGAACACGAGCACCCGACTGCCGCCCGCGTCGATGCTGCGAACCCGACCGGCGTGGCCTTCGACGGCTGGCGGCGTGAAGTGGGGCAGGTCGGTCACCGGGAGGTCGGCGATGGTGGTCCCGAGCAGGTCTGCGGCCGGGACCCATCCGGATCCGAGCACGACCGCGATGTCATGTCGCTCGATTCCGGTGAGTGAGGCGAGGGCGGCTGCGGACTCGGCGGCCCTGGACTGGGCGGCGATCGTGGAGGGATGGTTGGTCACCGGATGAACCTACTGCGCCGGGGGCACTCAATTCAGAAGATGCGACCGGGCGAATGCGATCCCCCTGGGAATTTCGCTACTCGGCGGCGATGTGCAGGCGCCGCGCCGCCTCGGCGATCGAGCCGGACAGGCTCGGGTACACCGTGAAGGTGAGGGCGAGCTGGTCGACGGTAAGTCGCTGGTCGACCGCGAGGGTGAGCGCGTGGATGAGCTCGCTCGCGTGCGGGCCGACAACCACGGCACCGGCCACGATGCGCGTGCCCCGGCGGCAGATGATCTTCACGAAGCCGACGTCGATGTCCTGCATCTTGGCCCGCGCATTCGTCGCGAGGGGGAGGAGCACGACGTCGCCGCGGATCGTTCCGTCGTCGAGGTCCTTCTGGGTGAGCCCGACCGTGGCGATCTCGGGATCGGTGAACACTGTGCTCGACACCATCGTCCGATCGAGCGGGGTCACGGCATCGCCGAGCGAGTGCCACATCGCGATCCGGCCCTGCATGGCGGCGACGGAGGCGAGCATGAGCACGCCCGTGCAGTCGCCCGCTGCGTAGATGCCCCGTGCGGAGGTCCGCGAGACGCGGTCGACCGTGATGAACCCCGCGCTGTCGGTGGCGACCCCGGCCTCGGCCAGCGCGAGCTCGTCGGTGTTCGGCAGGGATCCGACGGCCATGAGCACATGGGATCCCGCGACGACTCGTCCGTCCGAGAGGTTGACCTCGACCCCCGAAGGCGTCCGGACCGCGCTCACCGCCCGAGACTGCCCGATGATCTCGAGCCCGCGTCGCGAAAAGACGTCCTCGAGAACGTGCGCAGCATCGGGGTCCTCGCCGGGCAGCACGCGATCGCGCGACGACACGAGCACGACCTTGCTCCCGAGCGCGTGGTAGGCGCTCGCGAACTCCGCCCCGGTCACGCCGGATCCGACGACGATGAGGCGCTCGGGCAGTGCCGGCAGGTCGTAGAGCTGCTCCCAGGTGAGGATGCGCTCGCCATCGGGCATGGCATCGGGCAGGGTGCGGGGCCTCGCGCCCGTGGCGATGAGGATGGTCTCCGCGGGAATCTCGCGATCCGATTCGCCCGAGGCGCTGACGACGACGGCCTGCTGCCCGCGCAGGCGTGCCCTTCCGCGAATGACTGTGGCGCCCTCCCGGACGAGGCGATCGCGGATGTCGTCGCTCTGCGCCCGGGCGAGCTCCTTGACGCGGCCGTTGACGGTGGCGAGGTCGACCGAGATCGAGGCGTCGCGTGACTCGCTGCCGTTGATGAGGATGCCGAGGGCGTCGCTCTCCCTGGTGCGAGTGATGACGTCGGCGGTTGCGATGAGGGTCTTGCTCGGTACGCAATCGGTGAGGACGGCCGAGCCACCGATGCCGTCACGTTCGATGAGCGTCACCTCCGCGCCGAGCTGCCGGGCGACGAGTGCTGCCTCGTACCCTGCGGGGCCACCACCGATCACCACAACGGACGACACACGAGCCATCCTTGCGTACCCCTTGCAGCATCCGGACGGTGGTCCGGAGTCTGCGCCTTATCCGAGGCTCACGGTGCTCGCAGGCCTACTGTGGCTCCATGACGCTCTACGCCGCGTACGGGTCGAACCTGAATATGCATCGCATGGCTCAGCGGGCACCGGCCTCCCCGGTGTTCGGCATCGGCTGGCTGCCGGGCTGGCGGCTCACCTTCGGCGGGGAGGACGTCGGATGGGATGGCGCCCTTGCGACCGTGGTCGAGGATCCGGTGGATCGGGTGTTCGTCATGCTCTACGACGTGCCGCATCAGGACGAGATCGCGCTCGACGCCTGGGAGGGCACGGACCTCGGCCTGTGGACGAAGATCCGGGCGAGGATCCACACGATGGACGGCGAGCAGCTCGCGTGGATGTACGTGCTCGACGCCTACGAGGGCGGGTATCCGTCGAAGCACTACCTCGGCGTCATAGCCGACGCCGCCGAGGCTGCCGGGGCACCGCGTGACTACGTAGAACGCCTGCGAGAGCACCCCTACCGCACGGCAATCGAGGACTGACCCCCACTCCCGGCATTTCATCCAGTATCCGGTCCAAATGACGAAAAAATGTCCGATATGTCGGAATTCGTGGTCACTTCATCCGTGGGGCAGTAGGGGGCGGACGTCAGAAGTCCCCGCCGCCGCCGAAGTCCCCGCCCCCGAAGTCCCCGCCGCCGAAGTCGCCGCCCCCACCGCCGCCGAATCCCCAGCCGTCTGAGCCTGCGCCACCGATCCCGGCAGAATCGACGCCGCTCGCGCCGGACGTGATCCCCGGCATCGACCACATGCTGCTGATCATCGTTCCCATCATGACCGCCGTCATGACGTTGCCGAAGGGTGAGTAATAGCCCTGGGCATACGGCGCGTACTGCGGGCCGGCCTGCCAGTAGGGCTGGCGGCCCGCTGGGCCATCGACCTCACGTGCCGCAGGGCTGCCGCCCGTCTCGACATCGGTACGGCAGGCTGCGCACATCGGCACCTCGCGGGTCGTGAGACCGGGCGCCTGCCACTCGACATCGCCAACGCTCGGGCCGTGACGCGGATCGACGAAGCATGGTGCCCGGCGCTCGGGGAGCGGACGACCATCCGCGCGGGCCTCGAGGCAGGCCACGGCGAAGCGACCGTCTTCGAGCGAGGCGGTGATGGCGGATGCGTCGCCCGGCGAGCGCATGGTGACCACCGAGACCTTGGCGGCCTCGTAGTCGTCGAGGGCGCGCTGCAGATCGCCGCGCCCAGCCTCGTCGAGCGTCTTGCCGCTCATGTCGAACCGCGCGAGCCGCTCGCCGTACTCGGTGACGTCCTCATCGATCACGCGCCTGACCTGCGCGAGTTGCAGGGCCTGCTGACGACGTCGCCGAACGATGACGACGACGAGCACGACCATGGCACCGGCGAACAGGACGAGAAGGATGACGGACCCGCCTGTCCCGCTTTCCTCATTGGATGCCGAAGGCGCAGCGCCATTGAACTCAGCGTCGGCGAGAGTGACGAATTCAGTGAGGACCGCAGCGAGACCGTTGTCCTTCTGGGCGCGGAACGCGGTTGTGGCGAGGCCCGAAACGCTGCCAGAGGTGGAGCCGGCGCGGAAGGCGTTGCCGACCACCACCCCGTAAATACCGCCGATCCCGACCGCATCCTTGAGCTCGACAAGCACTGAATCGGGGTCAGCGCCCGCGGATGAGGGGAGGACGGCGATGAAGATCGGCAGGCCGGTGGCGGCGATTTCGCCCGACAGTGCACTGGCATCGGCCGCCGAGAGGGGGAGTTCGGCCATCGGATCGACGTAGACCGAGGCACCGCCTCGCAGGTCTGCGGCTGCTGAGTCGATGGATCCCGCGGCAAGGGCGGTTGGTGCGCTGAGCCCGAGCGTGACCGCCGTGGCAAGGAGGAGTGACTGGACGATTCTGTTGATCGGCATGGAAACACCGTACGCCCTGCCCCAGGAAGATGCGTCGCGCCTCGGCAGTTGACGACGCCGCCGGGACGAGATGACCAGTAATCACGTCATCTGACGAGTTTCGGGGCCGTTTCGTCCAGCATCCGGATGAAACGACGGGGGAGGGGTGGAGGTGGTTACTGGGGGACCTCGGCTTGGACTGGCGGGGCTAGAAGTCGCCGCCCCCGCTCTTGCCGCCGCCGCCTCCGCTGCTGCTGCCGCCCCCGCCGCCGAAGTCTCCCCCGCCGAAACTCCCGCCGCCACCGGAACTGAAGTCGCCGCCATCAGTGCTGCCGCCCCAGTTCGTGCCACCAGACCGGCCGCCAGACCATCGAGATGAATGGCCGGCACCCGTGCCGAAGCCCACCATGGTGCCCGCCCACACCGGGACCATGACGCTGTCGTAAGGGGAGTAGTAGCCCCTGGCGTACTGCGCGTATTGCGGACCGGCCATCCAGTACGGCTGCGCCCCGGACCTGGTGCCCACCTGTCGGGCGAGCGGGCTGTTGCCGGTCTCGACATCGCTCTTGCATGCCGCGCACATCGGCACCGCACGGGCGCTGAGTCCGGGGGCCTCCCACATGACGTCAGCGACGCTCGGCCCGTGCCGCGGATCGACGAAGCAGGGGGCGCGGCGCTCCGGAAGCGGTGTGCCGGCGAGGCGCGCCTCGACGCAGGCGAGCGAATAGCGGCCCTCCTCGAGCGGTGCGGTGACGAGCGAGGCGTAGCGCGCGCCGCGGAGTCGCTCCGCTGCACCCTTGGCCTTCTCGTAGCTGTCGAGGGCGCTTTTCAGCTCCGCGCGGCCGGCGTCGTCGATCTTCGAATTCGACATGTCGAAGGCGGCGAGGCGCTCACCGAACTCGGTGACGTCCTCCTCCACCGCGGCCTTGACCTCGGCGAGATCGAGCGCCTCGCGCTTGCTCTTGCGGACGAAGTAGAGGATGACGAGGACGATCGCCGCGATCGGCAGGCCGAGACAGAAGAAGAGACCGAAGATGATGCCGACGATTCCGGCCTCCTCGGTCGAGGCGTCGCCGGAACCGCCACCGCCACCGCCACCGCCATTGAACTCAGCGTCGGCAAGGGTGACGAACTCTCCCAGGACCGCGGCGACCCCGTTCTCCTTCTGGGATCGGAATGCCTCCGTGGCCAGGCCCGCTGCGCTGCCGGTAGTCGAACCGGCGCGGAACTTGCCGCCGACGACGACCGCGTAGATCCCGCCGAGGCCCACGGCATCCTTGAGTTCGATCAGGACTGAGTCGGCATCGCCGGTCGAGGCGGGCAGCACGGCCATGAAGATCGGTAGCCCCGTTGCCGAGACCTGGCTCGTGAGCACTTCGACATCGCTGTCGGACAGGGCGTTCTCGGCGGTCGGATCGTTGTAGACCGACTCTCCGCTGGCGAGGGCGGCGGCAGCCTGGTCGACCTCAGCGGACGCGAGCGCCGCCGGGGCCGTTGCGAACAGGAGCGCGGCTCCGAGGAGGAGCGGGACGAGAACACGACGTGGCGACATGGGGGTCAGGCTACGCGGCCGTGCCTTGGGCGCGAGAGGTGCTGCCGAAATTGGGGCCCTCAGCCCTTGATCTCGCACAGCACGGTGCCCGACGAGACGGTGGCACCCTTCTCAGCGGTGAGCCCGGTGACGGTGCCGGCCTTGTGCGCGGTGAGCGGCTGCTCCATCTTCATTGCCTCGAGGACGACGATGAGATCGCCGACGGCGACGACATCGCCCTCGCTCACCTCGACCTTCACGATCGTGCCCTGCATCGGGGCGGTGAGCGAATCGCCCGAGGCGGCGCCGGCGGCCTTCTTCGCCGACCGCTTGGCCGGGCCTGCGCCCTTCGCCGGCGCGGCGGTACCTGCCCCGGCGGTCCCTGCCCCGGCGGTCCCTGCCCCGAGACCTGCGGGCATCGTGACAGCGACCCGCTTGCCGTTGACCTCCAGGACGATGGTCTCGCGCTCGTGGTCGCCCTCGTCCTGGGCGGCAGTGCCGGAGTAGGCAGGGATCTGATTGTCGAACTCGGTCTCGATCCAGCGGGTGTGGACGGTGAAGGCCTCGTCAGGGCTCTCGGGAGCGAATGCGGGGTCGCGCACGACCGCACGATGGAAGGTGAGCGCGGTGGCGATGCCGTCGACCTCGAACTCGTCGAGGGCTCGCCGCGAACGCTCGAGGGCCTCGGCGCGATCGCGACCCGTGACGATGAGCTTCGCGAGGAGCGAGTCGAAGTTGCCCCCGATGACGTCGCCGGCCCGGAAGCCCGAGTCGACGCGGATACCCGGCCCGCTCGGCGGCCGCCAGGTGCTCAGCACGCCGGGCGCAGGGAGGAACCCGCGGCCCGGATCCTCGCCATTGATGCGGAACTCGATCGAGTGACCACGCAGGACCGGATCGGCGTAGTCGATGACGCCGCCCTCGGCGATGCGGAACTGCTCGCGGACGAGGTCGATGCCGGCGACCTCCTCAGTGACCGGATGCTCGACCTGGAGCCGGGTATTCACCTCGAGGAAGGAGATCGTGCCGTCGACGCCGACGAGGAACTCGCAGGTGCCGGCGTTGGTGTAGCCGGCCTCCTTGAGGATGGCCTTGGAAGAGGTGTAGAGCTCATCGAGCTGGTGCTGCGACAGGAACGGCGCAGGCGCCTCCTCGACGAGCTTTTGGTGACGGCGCTGCAGCGAGCAGTCGCGGGTCGATACGACGACGACATTGCCGTGCTGGTCGGCGAGGCACTGGGTCTCGACGTGGCGCGGATTGTCGAGGTAGCGCTCGACGAAGCACTCGCCCCTGCCGAAGGCCGCGATGGCCTCGCGCACGGCGGAATCGAATAGCTCGGGGATCTCCTCGATCGTGCGGGCGACCTTCAGGCCTCGACCGCCGCCGCCGAAGGCTGCCTTGATGGCGACGGGCAGCCCGTGCTCCTTGGCGAAGGCGACGATCTCATCGGGGCCCTTGACCGGCTCAGCCGTGCCCGGGACCTGCGGGGCACCGGCCTTCTGGGCGATATGTCGAGCGGAGACCTTGTCGCCGAGCGACCTGATCGCGGCGGGCGGCGGGCCGATCCAGGTGAGGCCGGCGTCGATGACGGCTTGGGCGAAGTCGGCGTTCTCCGAGAGGAATCCGTACCCGGGATGCACGGCGTCGGCGCCGGAGCGCGCGGCCGCGTCGAGGATCTTGTCGATGACGAGGTACGACTCGGCCGCTGTGCTGCCGCCCAGCGCGAAAGCCTGGTCGGCCAGCTGCACGTGGAGGGCATCGCGGTCGGGATCGGCGTACACGGCGACGGAGCCCAGACCGGCATCGCGGCAGGCGCGGATGACCCGGATCGCGATCTCGCCGCGGTTGGCGATGAGGACGGTGCGCACATGTGCTCCTTTGGGTCCGAGGCAGGGCGCCGGCAGCCTCCGTCGGCCATCATGCGCTAGGGCAGCGTAGCGATTCGCGTTACGTGGATGTCCACAGGTCGGGCCAACTGAGCCCAAGATCACGTGCGAGATCGCGCATCGTCGGCATGGAAATGCCGATGACATTGCTCGGGTCACCGACGATGCGACGGATGAACGGGGCGCTGTGCCCGTCGAGGGTGAAGGCCCCCGCCACGTTGAGCGGCTCGCCCGTGGCCACGTAGCCGATGATCTCCTCCTCGCTGAGCTCGGCGAAGGTGAGCCCGGTCGTGGTGGTGGTGCCGGTCGAACGGTTGCCGCGGATGGCCCAGTGGCCGGTATGGAGGTGGCCGGTGCGCCCGGACATCGAGCGGATCCTGTCGATGGCAACGTCGCTCGTGAGCGGCTTGCCGTAGGCGATCCCGTCGAGGTCGAAGACGGAGTCGCAGCCGACGACGAGGGTGTCATCGCGGCCCGCGAAGTGGGCGGCGACGTCTAGGGCCTTGGCCCGGGCGAGCGCAAGGGCGAGTTCGGCGGGCCCGATCGGCTGCAGTTCTGCCGTGAGCGCATCCTCGTCGACCTGGCTCACCTGGACGATTGGGGTGATGCCGGCCTCGGTGAGCACGCGCCTGCGCGCTGGGGAGGCGGAGGCGAGGACGAGTCGGACGACGCTCACCTCGGCAGGGTCGATGCGCGCCAGGCACCGAAGCCGGGTCGCTGCGAGGGGCGTACCTGCCTGCTCTTGCGCGCCCACAGGCTGAAGTGGGGCGCGGCCGGCGCGGCCCTTCGCGACCTCGTGCTTACGGCGGCGATGATCGCGGCGAGCTCCTCCTCGCTTGGGTCGCCCGAGATCACCCTCAGCACGGGCGGGCCAGACTCCGGGTTCACAGGGGGATGTTCCCGTGCTTGCGCGGCAGGCGATTGCCGCGCTTGTTCCGCAGTGACCGCAGGGCGCGCA
>WLOY01000102.1 GCA_009699015.1 Actinomycetota bacterium
GCAAGAAGGACTCCGGTGAGCGAAACGACCTCGAGTCGGGCATGGCCAAGTACCTCGCAAGCGAGTACTGCAAGGAGGTCGTCGAGGACTCCTTCCGGATCCACGGCGGCTACGGCTACAGCAAGGAGTACGAGATCGAGCGCCTTTACCGCGAGGCGCCGATGCTCCTCATCGGCGAGGGCACCGCAGACATCCAGCGAATGATCATCGGACGCCGTCTTCTCGAGGAGTACAAGGCTCGGACGTGATCGTCGGTTGACCATTGCGGCTCGCCAGGGCCCGGATCGACGGTCCTGCGGCTCCGCAGTCCTGCGGGGCTCGGCACCTGTTCAGAAGCCGGCCCGCTGCCTTGTGCAGCGGGCCGGCCTTGCTTTTCGAACTCGCGATGGCTCTTACGCCGCGACGACCGCCGGTTGTGCCCCTCTGGCCCCTCTGCCAACTCGACCGCCGGCCTCTCCCCGACCGCCAAGCCGATCTTGCAGGCTCGTCCCGGTCCACGCCTCGAAGATGTCCGCATGCAGCGTCGAGGCGGCACCACTCGCCAGCGTCACACCTGCGCCGCCCGTCGCGGCCCCCGGGTACCGCACCTCGATGACAACCTTGGGTACCTGCACCGGATGATCAGCCGGGCACACCGGCGCCTGCCCTGCGAATTCGGTTGCGAATACCAGATGCGAAATGTGGTTTGCGCTGTCAAGGCTCGTTCCATCCCAGCATTGCGGAAAGGTGATCTGCGCGACGAGCTGCGAGGCCCCCGAGCACACCGGCACCGAGGCGGCACTCGTGCCGAACACCGGGCGTTGGCCTGGGGTCGCGCAGCCCCATGCTGCCGTCTGGTCGGTTCGGCCGGAGACCGCCATGAACCCCGCCGGGAACGCGGTCACTCTTCCTCCACGGCCTTCGTATCGCACCCGCGCGCCGACCGGCGCGACCCGCACACCGTCCTGGTAGAGCGCAGGCACCCAGTAGGCCGAAAGATCCCGTCGATCGTCGCAGGTGGTCGACCCAGTGAGCAGGGATGCTCCGGTCGAGTTCTCGTCGGTCGTGGTGTTGCCGAAGAACTCATGCAGATGACTCATCCCCACATGCCCCGGCATGACAATGGGATCGGCGGAGTCAGCATGGCTGAACCCGCATGAGACAGCCAACCCTCCACCATTGCCTACCGTCCGGCCATTGCCGTTCCGGTCACCTGGCTGAGCCTGGGCGGGCAACGTCGACAGCACGAGAGCACCGGCGACCCCCGCCGTCAACGTCACTGCAAGAACGGCTTTCCGCATAAAATCCATGACATCTCCTCAGTTCAAAGTCTCGGTGTTCCCCAGGTTGGCGCCAGCCTGCAGGACGCACGATCAGAACGAATTCGCGCTCGGTAAGCACCTGGTAAGCGTTGCTGCGTCGGATCACAGCGACCAGGCCGCCATGGCCCACCGGGTCGCTGTCAGGGTTCAGATCCCTGCAGCGCCACGCATCGCACAGCGAATGGGACAGCGAATGGGATGGGGATGGTGAAGCCCACGCCGACGTGCGGTGGGTCGGATCTCACCTGACCCCTGGCGACGTCCGTCACTCCTCCCCGTGCCCGGCGAGTGGGTCCTCTCCGAATTTGTTCGGCGGATCAAGGGAACTAGTGCTGCCAGTGCACTAAACGACTATGCTACCAATCGCTTGGTTGATACATCAGCCGTAGCACAAGGGAGTGTTGATGACACGGATCAACAATGTGGCACCGATGCTTCTCACTGTGCTCGCGGGCGGACTACTTTCCGTGCAGTCGGGAATAAACGGCCAGTTGGCCGACCGTTCACAAAGCTGGCTGATCGCCGCACTTGTTTCATTCAGCGTCGGAACGGCATTGTTGAGTGCCCTCATTTTCACCAGATCCGGTGGCCGCGCCTCCATGATGCGGGTCGGTCGGGACCTGCGCTCGCGCTCCCTGTCCTGGTGGGTGCTCACAGGTGGCCTGCTGTCCGCTGGCTACGTCGTACTTCAGGCGGGGACCGTTACAACTCTCGGTGTTGCGATGTTCTCACTGGCGGCGATTTGCGGCCTGAATGTCGGATCACTTCTCGTTGACAAGTGGGGCGTGAGCCGCGGTACGGGAGTGCCCCTCACGCCACGTCGAATAACTGCTGTCGTGATCTCGCTCATCGCGGGCCTGCTCGCGGTTGTTCCCTACCTCGGCCTGCAGTCTGCGCCGACCATCTACTTCCTCCTCGTCGTTGCCGCCGGAATCGGCGCAGCGATTCAATTCGCGATGACCGCGCGTGTAGGCGAGGCTTCAGGCGATTCGACTGTCGCAGCCTGGGTGTTGTTCGCTGTAGCCACTGTCTTCCTGCTCGGATTGGCCATCAGCCAAGGCTCGTTCGCAAATAATGGGACAAGCAGTCTGATCAATGCGGTAGCAGCCTCACCGTGGCTACTCATCGGCGGCCTTCTCGGTTCGGCTGTAGTGATTGTCAACGCGTACGTGGTGCAGCGCACCGGAGTACTCGTCTTTAGCCTGAGTCTCATTGCGGGGCAGTTGATAGCCGCGCTCATTATCGATCAGATATCGGGTGTCCTCACGAACGCATCATTCGTAGTCGGGGCGTGTGCACTCATGATATTCGCCACGGCGATATCTGCCGGTGGCCGCGGAACAGCGGCGAGGCCCACCGAGGAGAGTCCATCATTGTCCAGCAGCGACACACCCTTGACGTAGCAAAACCTCTGGGACACAAGGACCAGGGCGCACTGCGTCTGTTCACCCCGGATGCAGGCCCGACTGCGCGTGAAATGACAGACTTCACCTGATTTCCGGTGCCAGCCCGCTTCCGTGAGATACACCCGAGCGGTCGAACGCCTCTGGACGCGACACTGTTGCACCCAAGGACTACTCGTGATGGGCCAACTGCGGTTCCCCAGTTTCAGTATGGGCTTCGCGGTGGCGATACGCCCGGGGCATCCTTCCCCAAGGAGATCTGCATCCACGGTGCTGTCGGCTCGACTCCGCTGCCGCGCCAACCGACCGGTTTGGTCGGCAAGCATCAGATGGCGTGGGCCTTCAGTCGCTCGTACGAGGGCATCGCCCAGGACACCAGATCGGCCGCAGCTCCTGCGAGGTTCGGCAGCGGGCCTTCAGCGCCCTCAAATCCGGTGCTGCGGTGCACCGCCTCGTACCAGTGGGGCGCCCACACACCGTCGCAGGGATGGCCTCCCGCTGGCCACCGGGTCATTCGCTCCGTGTACTCGATGCCCACGGCTGCACAGAGCTTGGACAGCACGCCGCTCGGGTCGGCTCGGATGTCTGCGCTGTCGACGACCACGGGAATATCGCCCGCGAAGGCGGCCACCTCGTCGAAGAGATCAGCCTGCTGAGCGAAGCCGATGTCGTCGAGGGTCACGCTCGCGCGCTGGCGCGAATAGCTGGCGACCACGCGGGCCGGATGCCGAATGAGGAAGACGTTGACGCACTCGCGCATGAACGAGCGGTCGAATGCCGGAATCATGTGAAGGGTCATGTGCTTCTCGTAGTACACAGGCGCGCCCCCCGGAATCGGGCCAATGCACGCCAGCGCAACCTTCTCCGGATCGCACTCCCCCGCCGCGATGACCTCATCCCGCAGGGGGTGGTCGATGCCGGTGGCGGCGAGGTAGGCCGGATAGAAGGGCTCGTCCCACACCGCGCAGTCACCGCGCGCCGCGAACGAGTACATGAGTGCCGTCGAAAGGTTTCGCGGCCCCGACCACACGGCTAGGTGCATGACGCGATCAGGTCGCCGTAGAGCGCACGCAACCGCGCGGTGACGGGCCCCATCTCGCCTGTTCCGATGACCCGGCCATCGATCGAGCCCACCGGCGTCTGGGCGCCGAAGGTTCCGGTGAGGAAGACCTCGTCGGCGGAGTACGTGTCGACAAGGCTGAAGTTGCGCTCGTGGACGGGGATGCCATTCGCCCGGCACAGCTCGATCACCTTGTGCCGCGTAATGCCGTTCATGCAGTAGTCCCCCGTGCTCGTCCACACCTCGCCCCGCCTGACGATGAAGAGGTTGCACGAGTTGGTGGTGTTCACGAATCCGTGGATATCGAGCATGAGCGCCTCGTCGGCCCCGGCCTTGTCGGCGGCGATGCACGCGAGGATGCAGTTGAGCTTCGAGTGGCTGTTGAGCTTGGGGTCCTGGGTCATCGGGAGGCCGCGAAGATGCGGCACCGTGGCGAGCCTGATCGGCCTGGGGATCGACGGCTCGGAGTGCTCCATGATGATCACCATCGTGGGCCCGGACCTGCTCAGCCGCGGGTGCTGGAAGGGCCGCACCTTCACTCCCCGAGTCACCATGAGCCGCGCGTGAACGCCCGTGTGCATGCCGTTGGCCCGCTGGGTGTCGACCAGCGCGTCAGCGACGCCCTGACGGTCGAGCGCCATGGTGAGGTCGATCGCCTTGGCCGCCTCGAACAGCCGGTCGAGGTGCTCGTCGAGAAACGCCCACGTGCCCTCGTGCAGGCGGAGGCCCTCCCACACGCCATCGCCCATCATGAATCCAGAGTCGTACACGCTGACGCTAGCCTCGGCCCGGGGCACCAGCCGGCCGTCAACCCAGATGAGGATCGACTCGTTGCGCGCGTCATCCTCGGCCCCGTGGGTATCGGCATGATCGGTCATCGGAGTCTCCCCTCGTGCGGTGGCGTGTCTTGGAAGGTACACGAGACGGTGCCGCAGGAGTGCTGAGCGTGCGGCTCCCGCGCAACGAGCCTCATCGGCGAGGACGATGGCGCTGCTACTGTCGGCACGGCCGAGAGTCATCGCTTTCGAACGAAAACAGCGTGCACCTAGCCGAGGGAACCAGATGCTTGCTCCGATTGGACGGTTCTCCCTCGCAGGGGTCGCGCTCGCGACCTGCTTGGGGGTCGCGGTCACGCCACCCGCGCATGCGGCAGAAATTTTACCGACCCTGCTCGCCAAGGTGGCCACCACGACGGTCCCCCATGACCTCATGGTCAGCGCCACGGGCAGTTCCCTCTACGCGATCTCGAGCACCGGACTCCTCACCACCTACGACATCACAGGTCCGATGCCCGTTGAGTCATCGTCGCTACAGGTTGGCAACGCCATCGCGAACGCCTACTTCACGACCGGGCCGACCCCTGGTCACGCCTACGTCTACGGACAGCAAGCGGCACCCAAGTCCGGGTACAACAACTTCCTCTTCGACATTGATCCGGCGTCGAACTCCACGGTCTCGTCCGCCTTCATCGATGCAGGCGACCTCTCAAGCCCTCCCATTCCGGCCAATCTTCCGTCCGTCAACGTTCCGCTCGGCCAGCCGATCACAGGCGTAGTGGTGGCCGACCTCACCGGCAGGTACATCCTGGCTGCTGCCGAGGGCGATGAGATGCTCGTCATCGACACGGCAGCCAATCAGGTGACCGGTGCCATCCGGGCAGGCGACGGCCCGCTCATCACCCGAGCGTTGGACCCGTCCAACCGACTCTACGTCAGCTACGGCTCCCCCGAGATCCGCGTCATCAACCTCTCCCTCCTGGGTTCATTGCCCCCGGCGCCGACCGGGGTGAGCGCTCATGCTGCCTCCCCGACTTCCGCGGCAGTCCGGTGGTCAGCCCCATCGCCTGCGAGCCCCGCCACAGCGGGGAACGAGGTCACCGGATACATCGTCACCGCCTCACCGGGCAACCGCACCTGCTCCACCTCGGGCCTGGCCTGCACCGTGCAGAAATTGACCCGCGGTCAGAAGTACATCTTTAGCGTGCAGTCCCAGAACGCCATGGCCCGCAGCGCGCGGGTGAATACGGCACCGGCCCTTGCGCTGCAGAAGGCGACCCGGTGCTCTAGGGGTGGGCCGTGCGCAATCGGCGAGATCGGCCCCGGCGGCGGCATCGTGTTCGCACTGCCGACGACGAAGGGCAATACGGGCAGGAAGACCTACGAGGCTGCTCCCAATTCGTGGAGCGGTGGATCGCAGGACCCGGCTCTCGAATGGAGCCAGGCCCTGACCGCATCGGCCGCCTACCGAGGAGGCGGAACGACCGGTTGGAAGCTGCCGTCCATCGCCGAGCTGGGCTGGCTGTACAAGCAGCGTGCGGCGGTCGGCGGGTTCGCCCCGACCCGCTACTGGAGTTCAACGGCAAGGAATGAGTTCATGGCCGACAACTACTTCTTCAACAGCGGACGACGCGGGGAATACGGCAAGGACAGCGCCTTCCTCGTGCGTCCGGTCCGGCGCTTCTGATATGCGTACGACGAGAAGGACATAGCAATGCGGTGCAGTCGAGTGAATCGACTGCACCGCATCGGGTTGCACTATTCAGCCGCAGCGACCTCAGACTCGATGAAGGCCACCTGGCACTCGGCCGACGGCTCGGCATCACTGGCATCGGGACAGACGAATGAACGCGACATGATGTAGGCGTTGAGGTTCTCGATGATGTACTCCGAGCTGATCATGTCGCCGTCGGTGCCCAAGCCGAGCCCGGTGCAGGTGCCCGCGGCCTGGTCGAACACGGCGGTGCCGCCGTTCTCGCTGTTGAAATCGCACAGCACCTTGACGAACAAGACTGCCTGATCTGCCGACACTCCGCCGGTCGTTGCTGCGGCCTGCGCGGATGCCTCGGCACTGGGCTCGGTCGATTCCTCGGCAGCACCCGCTGGCAGGCTCGCGCACAGTGGCGTCAGGTAGGCGAGCACGTAGTCGCCCCACGCCTGCCATTCTTCCGGCGTGGAGCCTTCGGACAAGGAGATCGCACCGTCGATGTCGCTCGCACTCATCGGCGCAAGATCCGTGCAGGCTTCGGCTAGTACCGCAGGGTCCGTGGCAGCGGGGTCCTTGGACATCGAAGCCCAAAGGTCATCCGCTATGCCGGCGGGGCGGGGCGGGTTCCATGCTGCGGCGGACGGAGCGTCGGCGGTCGAACTGCCACCGCACCCGGCGAGCAGGAGCGTGGCGGTGATGGCGAGCGAGCCGATGACTGCTGCTGCCTTGGGGCGTGAGCGCATTGAGTCCTCCAGGGATGTCGGCGGCCGCGAACGCGACCGCTGCCCGCACGCTGACACGAGCCACCCAACGCTGGCAACGACGGAGGGCAGTCCTATGAGGGACGCCAACGGCAAACGTGGTGCTATCCCCCCGGTTTCTGCGGCCGGCCTCGTGAGCGGGCTCACGGTCATTGCGATGGCCCGCCAGTCTGCGGGACTGTGCCGTCAGCGGGCGTAGTCGCGGTCGCCATCATCACGGAAGGACGTTCATGCATTCACGAACAGGCGCAGTGGCCATCATCGGCTCACTCGCAATCTCCAGCGCTCTCCTGCTCGGCGGTTGCGGCGGCAACTCAACCACGGCAGCAACATCGTCCGCAGCAGCCGCTGCCGCAGCGTCATCCGGCGCAATGAGCGCGGGGCCTGTCGCGGCCACTGAGTGGAACCCGCCCCGACCCAGCGGCGTCGAGGATGACGTCTGGGCCTCCATGGGCGCCGACCCTGCCGCATCGCTCGACACGCCGGAGGAGCTAGCCAAGAGCTGCCAGGGCCTCAAACCGCCGAGCCCGTCTGACATCGATGCGCTCGTCGCGATTGCACCGAAGTCCAATGCGCAGGAGTGGACCGCCTACGGGGACTACATGTACGCCTATGCAACACAGTTCTGCGCGAACGCCCCGGATCCGGAGCCGGTCGTGTACGAGGCCGCAGGGGCATGCGACCTGGAGGCATACGCCTACTGCATCACCCCAGACATGGACGGTCAGACGATCGAGATCCAGGATCCGGACCAGGCCTTCATCGACATCGCCGGAGTAAGCGTCGCCTGCGAGGGCACGGGCATGGCGAGCACGATGTCCTTGGCCGGCCCCGACGGCGACTTCAGCTTCACTGGGATCTACACGATGGGGAATCCGGGAGTGGCCGGCGACGCAGTATGCACCGTCACGGGCAACGCCGACGGTGCCACCGTCATGACGCTCAACGTCACGGTCCTGGACCCCGCATAGTCAAATCGGTGAGGGTGCGCGCCAGCACTTGCGCACCCTCACCGTCGACTCGGAGCCAGCACCCCTTCGAGCCATTCGCTACATGACGGCGATCATCTTGGAGTCACCCTTGTCGAATGCCACGTCCTCCAGATCGACGTCGCCCCGGACGGTGTAGTGCACCCGCTCGTTGCGCCAGTTCGAGCCATATGACAGCGCACTGTCCATGAAGCTCCACATCAGTCCGCCTGAGCTGGACGCGAGCTGCGGGTCTATCGGCTGGAAGGGGATGACGAACCGGATGGTCCGCTTCTCATCGGATGCGATCTCGAACGGTGTCTCGTCCATGAAGTGACCCAACTGGACGGTGTGGCTCCGCTGGACCCATCGGTCCTCGTATCGCTCCGTCGTCGAGTTATAGTCCGACTCGCGCTCGTCCCATGTGTGCACCCGCTCGAATATCGCCTCGACATCCTTGACGAGCTGGTCACTCTTGGCCGTCAGGACGATGTCGCCCACAAGCTGGCCCGAGCTGCCATCGATCTGCCCGGGTACGACGAGCTCGAACTTGATCGTGCCGACCCCAAGGCCGTTCTTGAGCTTCTTGAAAAATGACATGCGCTGCTTTCCTCTCATCGAGCGGAGATTTCGTTGGTGCCGCGAGCACCGGTAACTGAGTTCGACCCACTGAACGGGATCCAGCGGAGGTCAGAACCAGTCATTCACCGATCTGGGCGGCAGGTCGCCTCAAACGATCGAACTCATGTCTCCCTCCCGTCAACGACGGGTCGCTCTTTCCCCCGCTTCGACTGCGGATCCGGGGTGCTAGCCACACATAATGTCCGGCCGCCCCATGGCATCGCAGGCGGGCGTTGACGGGTCGCCCGACTTCTGTGATGGTCCGACCTCAGCGCTCCCCCCACACTCCCGGTCGATTGAACCTACTCCCCACAAATTGAAGGACGCATCATGCGACCACACTCCACCAAAGCAACCGTTGCCCTCGTCCTATCCGTCATCGCCGTGCTCGTCTGCCCGGTCCTGTACTTCGCTGAGTACGTTGCGCTGTTCGGCGTTGCGACCGTTTCGTCTGAGGAAAGCAACCCCGTCTCGTTCACGGTGGCCCTGATCGCCATCTTGATCGGACTCGCCCTCCTCTCGTTCGCCCTCCCCATCACCGCGCTCCTCATCGCGTCTCGGGCGCGTCGCGATGTCAGGACTTCACCCGAATCGTTGTCGGGCAGGCCGATATCGCTAGCGGCGAGCATAATTTCGGCAGGAGTCATCGTCGTTCTCGCCCTTGGACAGGCCTTCGTGGCCCTCAGCGCCGCTGGAGTCTGCAGTTTCGACGGCTGCTTCTAACAACGGTCGACGCCACCGGCCTCCGCCATGCCGCAGTGTGTGGCTATCCCCCTGATTCCTGAGCGGTAGGAGAACAGTGACCCTCTGGCGTTGACCACCGTGGCGCGAGTACGAGAGAGTTATCAAGTCATCAGGTCCCCGTACGAGACAGTTCTCCGGTCATCAGGTTCCCGGTGGGACCAACAGCGAAAGGCGCGCCCCGTGAATGCCCCTCACTACCCGCAAGCACAACAATCACCGTCCGGCGTCGATCCGCTGCGGCATCGCGCCTCCTCCAAGGTGAAGCCGGCACGGGCAGGGCTGCGCCGCTCGCTTCTCGCTGCCGCAAGCGCCGCTGCGATCGTCCTCGTCTCAGGCTGCGCGACCGCCGATCTGAGCATCGACTCCAGCGCCCGGGTGACGGGCACCATCAGCGTCGATGTGAGCAAGGAGTCGCTGGCTTCGGCGAACGTGACGACCGTCGATGGGTTCAAGCAGGTCATCGAGGCACGGCTTGCGACATCCCCCGGAGCCGGCCAGCTCTTCGCCGATGCCGTCTACACCGACTCCGACTCCGGGTACAACGTCACGACCACCTACTCGAGGGCATCCTTCGATGACTCCGCCAAGACGTTCGCCCGGATTGCCGGAACTCGCATCGCCTTCTCCATGGACACCTCGGTCTTCGACCCGGCGCTGCTGGGCATCCCGGCCCCTGCCGCGACCGCCGACACTGTCGACCTTACGTCCGCGACCGTGACCGTGACCGTGAAGTTCCCCGGCAAGCTCTACCGGTACAGCAAGACAGGCGCAACGCGCGTTGACGCGAAGACCGTCAAGTGGGAGGGCACCGCGGTGGACCTCGGCGTGGTGACCGCCTCCTCCCGGCGCCGCTAGGCCTTTTCACAGGGGGCTAGCACCCCACTTTCGCAAGGCGACTGTCTATTGATGTCCTGGCACTTGCGCATTTGGCGCGCAGGGCGCAGGCTTCACCGAGGCTTCAGGCATAGCCCTGATCACTGAACGGCGAAATGGGAGAACTCATGCTGGCTCGGACATCTCGTCGAATGACCACGCTCGTGCCGATCGCGGTGCTCGCCTGCGTCCTGTCGGCGTGCGGTTCGAGTGCGCCTGAGCCCTCCGGGGCCTCTGCGTCGGCGCTGTCAGGAGTCAATACCGGGACGGATGATGCGGCGTCATCGCAGGACAGCTATCCCCTGCCCGACTGCACGGGCCAGGATCCGGCGAACTGCTCCTACGACGGGTTCGACCCGTCGGTCGACGGCTTCAGCTTCGCGAACTGGGGCGAGACCGGCGAACTCGACGCGACGGGCATGGTGGCGCTGTTCGGGGCCAAGGCCGTTTGCGCGAAGAGGACGTCGAGCGGCTGCGTGCTCTACCCGGCTGCCAGGGAGTGGGCAGAGCAGGTCAACGAGGCGATGGCCGGCGGTCACTGCGAGGGCATGGCGGTCATGGCAGCGCGCCTGTTCCGGGGCGACGCGCAGCTCGCGGATCTCGATCCGGACGCGGAGTCGACCTTCGACCTGGCCTTCGAGGACCCTGATGTCGCAGGCGCGATCGACCTGTGGTGGTCGACGCAGATGCTCGCGCCCGTCCAGGAGGCCTACATGGCCTTTCATGACTACCAGCCCTCTGAGATCGCGGCGGAGCTCGCCGTCGGGCTCCAGACCGGCGAGGGCTACACGATGGGGATCTACTCCCCTGATGGTGCCCACGCGATAACCCCGTTCGCCGTGACTCAGGAGGGCGACCGGATCGCGATCTCGGTCTACGACAACAACTTTCCCGGCACCGTGCAGCGGATCATGATCGACCCGGCCACGGAGCAATGGAGCTATGCCATGGGCTCGACGAACCCTGACGAGCCGACCGGCGGCTGGGAGGGCGGCATCGGCACGATCGAGCTGACCCCGATGGCGAGCCGCGGTCTGCCCGTCGCCGCGCCATTCGACGATTCCGCCTCGAAGGGCGCTGTGCGGGGCAATACGGTGTCCCACCTGCTCGTCACCTCACCGGACCCCCAGTCCCGTGTCGGCTTCGACGTCACCGTCGATGGCCAGACCTACGACACGACCGATCCCGCGGTGGTCCTGCCCGAGGGCGTCATGGCGCGATCGACCCTCGGCGCGGTCCTGTCCGGCAAGGGGATGGCGGTGACCGTCGACCGCTCGGTCGTGAAGTCGTTCAGCGCATCGCCAAGGGCGCGGAACGGCAGCTCGGGCCAGACGCCAGTCACGATGTCGATCGACTCTGTCGGCAGCCCCCGCATCACCGTGCGGGCGGCGTCCTCCGAGGCCACCGAGGCCGACACCTCGTTCACCGTCAATCGCCGCGGTCAGGTCGAGGTGGCGTCGGCCGATGGGTCGCAGGCCGATGTCAACGTCTCGAACGGGCTCAACAGTGTCGACTTCCCGCTGCCCGACGACATCGACATGACCGTCGACACCGGGGGCGACGGCGTCGCCGACATTGAATACCTCGACGAGGACGGCAACGTGGTCGGCGAGTTCGCGGTCGACGATGAGACCGAGAACGGCGACGTCATCGACGCACTGGCCGAGTTCGACGAGGACTCCGGCGAGTTCGACCTGAGCGAGGACGTCGCCGAGGCAGACGAAGTCGACCAGGCAGCCCTCGACGCGTTCGCGGGCGACGGCTCTGCCGACGATTACTCCGGCGCGGACGCGCAGGACGACTCCGACGCAGACGCGCAAGACGACTCCGACGCAGGCGCGCAAGACGACTCCGACGCAGGCGCGCAAGACGACTCCGACGCAGGCGCGCAAGACGACTCCGACGCAGGCGCGCA
>WLOY01000103.1 GCA_009699015.1 Actinomycetota bacterium
GCCCCCCGTTGATGTTGCAGAACACGTACTGGTCGTCCAGCCACTTGCGGGACTTCAGCTTGTCGGCCGCCTGACGCCTCCTATGGGCCTTCAGCAGGGCGATCGTTGCATCGTCGATGGTGACTCTCTTGCCCTGGTCGTTCTTGAGCGTCCCTTCCGAGTACCCGCTCTTCAAGCGCACCCTGTTCACGTGGAACCAGACGATGCCCTCGTCGAGGTCGACGTCATCCCAGCGCAACCCCATCAGCTCGCCACCTCGGGCACCGGTCATGGCCTGCAAGTAGAACAGCGCCCCGTACCTGTCGTTGGATACGGCATCGAGGATCAGCCGCATCTCGGGAGTCGTCCACGTCAGCACCTCCTTCTTGCGGGGACGGGGGATGGGGATGTTCTCCGCAGGGCTCGTCTCGATGAACCGGTATTGGATGACAGCGTGCTTCAACGTCATTCGCAGGATGGTTCCGGTCATCTCCACGGTCCTGCGGGACAGTCCGTCGCCCAGCAGGTCCATGTACATGCCTTGCACTTGCGAAGGGGTGAGGAGTTGCAGCCGCGTCCCGCCTATTCGGGGCTTGATGTACAGGTTGATCTTGTCCTCGTAGTAGTCAACAGATGACGGCTTGAGGTCCTTCGTCGCGGCGTGGGCTGGCAGCCACAGGTCCAGGTAGTCGCTGACGGTGAGCGTGTCCTTGCGCACTGCCGATCCGCTACGCAGCTTGACGCGACGCTTGTCCCGAAACGCCTTGGCCTCGTCCTCGCTGTCGAAGCCGGAGTGCCACACCATCCTGGTCTTGCCGGTCGCGGGGTCGGGTTCCCGCAGTACGACGTACCAGGAGTCCCCGCGCCGGGTGATGCCGTCCTTGACTGCCATGCCTGCGACGATACGCGCTGGCTAGAGGGGCGTGTCGAGAACGACGAGGAACATGCCATCCGGCGACGCGGTGACGGGGCATTCGGGCGGTGAGGCCCCTAGGAAATTGATGACGGACCCCTTGACGGCCTGCGTGAAGTTCGTTGGAGCGCCAATATCGCTACGCGGCGATCGTGGTGCATGGAGAAAACGGTGAGCGTCACCTTCTCCGCGAAATGCACGGGCTCCTCGGGTTCGATACCTTGCGATTTCGAGCCGGTTCTTTCTTGACCTTCCATCGCAGGGGGACGCCCGGCGCCGGATGCCGCACTCGCCGATCGCCAACGTGATTTCAGTGTTCGGCACTAGGCGGTCCAGCCAGGCGTGTAGGAATCGCGATTCCTCCCGCACTACCAGCAGTTTCCTGCCAGACACTCCCGCGAACTAGGGCCGCCTGTTGCCGAACACTGTGATTTGGGGGAAGGGGGGAGGGCCCGACAACCAGAGATGGCGTCTCATCCGACTCCGCTCTCCCCGCATCCTGAACGACCCGGCCATGGGCGCAGAAGGGCCGCAGGCTTCTCGCCTCCGTGATGACGATGATGAGAGCGCTTGACATGGCCGCCACGACAGTAGGGGCCAAGCGACCCTCACTTCACTCCGCCCCGCCCGTGCTGTCGTTGCCGCCAGCGACCCCGCCCGGATCCTGAACGCCAGTGTCATAGCAGTTCCTCGAAGGCCGAAACAGGGAATGTCGGCAGTCCATCGGAGACGACACGCCCGATGTGGGGAAATGAATTCTGGACAAGACTTCTGTCAGGAAGGATCAGCACGTGTCAGGGAAAAACATATTGGCAGGACGGAAGTATTGCCCATCGCTGCCCTGTGAAATCCGGTTGTGGCCGATATAGCCTCTTGGGTATGCACCGGCTTACCGAGCGTGACTCTCAAGTGCGAAGCGTTGAGAACTCGCATCCGTATGCAGTGCTTGGCCTGCGTGTCGGCCGGCAGGTCCGTCGCCAGAAGTCCGTCCGCGCCCAGCAACTTCGACTCAACTCGCTTCGTGCAGAACTGACGATCGCCGCACTTCTTGTCGCGGGCAGCGACATGGATCGTCGTGACGAGATAGCAGCGCATCTCGCACTCGGACTGGCCTATGACGTGCCGATGTTTACCGCATCCATGGCCGAGATTGCCGACCACGCGCTGCGGGAATCCTCAATCGACCTCGCATCAGCGTTTCGCGCGGCGGCTCGAGCCTTCAATCACGCACGCCTCATGCGGGCCAGCCTCGTTGCCTTGGCGCGTCGTCTACGGGCACTGTGCCGTGAGCTGCGCTTACTCGCCGACCTCGAGCCGGCGACGTCGAACTTGGATCGTCGGCCGGATGCTGCCGCTCACCTTGACCTGCCTACATGCGTGCGGCTCGTCCAAACAGTCGCACCCTCGAATGGACCGAATACCGGAACCAAGGCGCTGCCAATCGTCGGTTCCGTCGGACTTATTGCCTGAATCCCCTGCGCCTGGGGGCGCAGCCCGACTGAACCTCCAAAACTCTATGGAGGTATTCCATGTCAACGATTCACGATCACGATTCATGGCCCTGTGCCGACCGCATTAACGTCGACCAGTTGCTCACGTTGGATGAAGTTGCGTCCCGTATGGGCGTGCCCTTCCGCATGGTCCGCAGACTGACGAGCGACCGCCGTATTGCGTTCGTCAAGGTCGGCAAGTACGTGCGCATCCCCGCGAGTGCGGTGGAGGAGTTCATCGCTGCGGGCTACATTCCAGCAATCGCTCAGGTGAGCTCTCATGGCTAGTTCACGTGAGCCGCAGACACAAGCCGGCCAGGCGCTGATGAATCGCGCCCTCGCGTTGAATGCTGCCGGGCACCGCGCTATCCCATGGGGTGTCAAAGCGGGTAACGAGCATGATCAGCCCCTGTGGTCGGGCTATTTCGGCGACCGTCCATACCCGCAGGCAAAGCTCATCAGTTCTGTCTGGGATCGGGCGTTGGGTATCGGGATCGTTTGCCCGGGCAGGTGGATCGGCCTTGACACGGATATCAAGGACGGCAAGCGCGGTCGTGAACACATGGCCCAGCTAGAGGCTGAAATTGGACCGCTGCCGAATGGCCCCATCACCTTCACGAAGAGTGGTGGCGATCACCGCATCTTCAAGCGTGCAGTGATACCGGCCAGTGCCCTGCTGCGCTCTCACGTCGGTCTTGCCGACGGCACCGATGCGGACATCGACGTCATCCATTCCCGCTACCGCTACTTCAAGGTGTACGACGACAACTTCTGGCTGAACCTTAATGACGAAGACGTTCCGGAGCTGCCTGAGGCATGGCTGAAAGCGATCGTCAAAGGACAGATGGGCAGGCCGAGGAAGTTGCAGGCGATAAAGGGAGGCGAACGCAGCGGTGCCTGGTCCGCTGTGCAGCCCATGTGCGACCGCGCTGCGCCTCTCGTGGAGGATGTTCGAAATGCTACGGATAATCGCAACACCCTACTGAACCGGAACTTCTACCTGGCGACGCTCACTCTTGGTGGCAGCGTCGAGCTTGAGGAGTTGTTTCGTAGGGCAGCCCTTGAGAGCGGACTCGCCTCCTCCGAAGTGGAGGCAACGCTGGCCTCTGCCGGCGCTGCCGCGGCGCAGGAGTCGGCCTTCATCTCGTCATGGCAAAAGGCAGTGGAGGCTGCGACGGCCTCGATGTCTGGGGTCTCTCGCTTGGCGCTTCGTCGGGCTGCCATCGTTCTTCGGGAGACATTCCTCGCGGCGCAGCATAAGGATGCTGTTGGAATGTCGTGCCGTCAGCTTGCTGAGCAGATGAACGTCAGCGCACAGACGGCTAATAGGTACCTGCGGATACTCCAGAAGCTGCGGCTCCTTTCGCGGGCAAGCTCAAGGAAGGCGATGGAGGCAAATCGGTACCGCTTCCGCATCCCGGCACCCGAACAAAACGTGACATTCATCCATCCCCCCAGAAAGAGACTGTCACGCTTTATCACGCAGGATGTTGATGGTCAGCATGGAACTGTTCGGCTGCATCAACTCCTCCAGCATGATGCCTTCACCAAATATGGGAAGGGCATCTCCTTAGCGAAGTCATGCGGTGACGTCCTCCTCGTGCTGGAGGGGGGTACAAGGTCCCTGAGGGATGTTGTGGACGCGACGGGAAAGACCCGCACGACGATTAAGCGCGCCGTGCAAGCGCTCCTCAGTGGCGGGTTGCTTGATCAAGCAGAGGACCAGTCGGAGATCTGGCTGACTGGCCCGAATGCCGTGACCGTCCTGGACGAATGGGTCACTCACATGCGGCTTGGAGGCAGGGGGGGCATGCGGCGTGACGAACATGCTCGGCAACGCGACAGGTACGGGTTCAAAGTTCGTCGATGGGAGAAGCTGCATGAACGCCGTGCTGAGCGTCAGCGGTTGGGCTTGCCGTCGTGACACCCCCATTTGATGGCAATGTCCAAAGGCGTGGTGCGCTGCATCCGCATCAGGTTGCAGAGCTCGCGTTTCTGCTGCGGACGTCGAGGGCGCTGCTGCTGTCCGAGCCGGGCTGCGGGAAGACCGCCACGCTGCTCGCGTACGCCCAGTCGGTGCTCGGCGATGGCGGCATAGTGGTGTGGGCGACGAAGAAGGGGTTGGTCAGGCAGCTCCAGGCGGAGGCCGAGGTGTGGCTGCCAGCGTCCATGCAGCCGATGCCGGTGAAGGACGACGTCCCGGGGTCACGGTTCGTGCTCGCGACGCATGGGGAGATCTATCGGCGTATCGGCTCATTGGACTGGCTGGTCCCGGACTTGTTGATCGTGGACGAGGCAGCTGCTGTCGGATGCGGCGGGATCAACCCGGCGGCTCCTACGTACGCCGCCCATCGACTGCTGTCCCGGAGGTCGGGGCGGTCGGTGCTGGCCACGGCGACACCCGTGGGCAGTCAGCATGCGATGGACCTCCTCGCGCTCCTGGAGGTCGGCTGCATTCCAGGTACCCCGTCCCGCGACTCCATTTACCGGCACCTGCATCGGGCTCAGATACCGGCAGCGTATGGCCGGACTCGGGAATTCATCTCCGGCATCACCGACCGAGGACTTGCCCTGATGACTGCCCCGCTGACGTTGCATGCGATCCGGACGACGGCGAGTGAGATCCATCAGTCCCTGCCGGTGATGGTCCGCACGACGGTGGACGTGCCCCTGTCCCCGGGAGACATGTTGCTGTACGAGGCGGCACTGAGTAAGGAGGGGCTTCCAGGCCATCAGGGTCAGCAGTCGGTGTCCCGATCCTCATCCGCCCTCGTCGAGGCCACTGTGCTACTGCTGACCGACGGCATCGGCGGCACGGGCCACGAAAAGATCGTGGTGTTCTCCGACTTCTTCGATCTCGTCAATCCGCTGGTCGACGGTTTGGAGGCCGCTGGCGAGAGCGTCATCCGGATTGACGGGTCGATGCCAGCCAAGCAGCGCAACGACGCAGTGCACCGTCACATGTCGACGGGACGGCACATCTTGGTCGGGACCAGTGCCCTTGAGGAGGGACTGAACTTGCAACATTCTTCGTTGCTGGTGACGGTGGTGGCGTCCTGGTCTAAGGCCCGGGAACTCCAGCGTGAAGGGCGACTGCTCAGGCTTGGATCCCTTCACCCACGAGTCCACCACGTCACCGTCCGCCCGGACGTCCCATTGGAGATCCGCAAGGAAGCCAGGCTGGAGGTCAAGCAAGCGATCGCCGACGAGGTGCTGCGTGCCGTTCCCAGTGCGCTGCGGACCTGAACAGGATGGGTGCCTGCGAAGGGTTGGCGCAGCCTGTCATGGACTCGCGGTCACGTCATGTTCGCGGACATCGCAGAGGACTGGTGCGCCTGGGGGGCAGATCGTCCAAGGTAATCCCCCACATGGGGGATTACGCCTCGGGCATCCACACCAATTGGATGACGTTGACCCACTCCATTGTTGATCACTCGTCATCCGAGGTGACTCACCGTGTCCGACGATTCGATCAAGCTGAACGTCGACGTGATTGTCATGCCAGCAGTGGACGTGAGGGCCGTCCTCTCAACGACACACCCTGACACGCAATGAACGGGTTGATCTCGAATGTGAACGCCACGTCGGGCAATCAACCATTCGCATATTGCTGCGCCCCGAAACCCGCACAGGGCCCGAATCTCTAGGACAATGATCAAGGACACCAACGAATACGACACCCAGAGGGACACTAGCGAAAGAGGCCAAAGTGCCGGCAGACATGGCAAAGGCACGGTTCCGCGGGGCTCTCGGAGTGGAACTGCGCATGCAGGGCTGCACGTACGACGAACTCGCCGTGATCTTGGAATACTCCCACCGGTCAGCGGCGCGCAAGGCGGTGATGCGCACGATCAAGGAACGCAGCGATATGGCTGTTGATGCGTATCGCGTGCAACGGTTCCTGGCGACGGAGGACACGCTTGGGAAGTCGTTGCCCGCGGCGCTCAAGGGGGAACCCCGGGCGTTGGCCCGCTGCCTGCGGGGCATTGATGAACGGGCCATGCTGTTCGGGATTGGCTAGTCGTGCAGATGCCAGAAGCGTTCTGGAACATGTTCGTCCTCACTGGCGGGTCGAGGGATGACGTGCGCGGCTATGAGCATTCCGTAGCAGTGCTGTTGCCGTGGCGGCGCTACCGGCAGCACCACGTCCCTATCGCAGTGGAGGGCAGCCCATCGCGGATAGAGGTGGGCGAGGAAGGCCGTCATGGGACTGAGCTGGCGGTGATCCGGGAGAGCCTGCTGCGGTCGCTGCCGCCGCAGGATCTGGCAGTGATGCTCGGTGAGTTGACGGAGGCATGGGTGTCGATGACGTACGACACGAAGGCAAAGTCGCCGAAGTTGTCCCGGGCCTCGCCCGCGACCGCGGGCCACCGGGATGATCACTCTCGGATGCCAAGCATCCATTTCAAGAATCACACCACATCGACCACGTACGGCAGTTCCGTGGACGTGACCGGAAGCAAGCATGTAGGTTGAAATCAAACACTTGGTGCTTCAAGGGGGAGTCGCATTTAATGGACGGTCTGCGCTCGACTTCGTTGGTAATTGCATGCATGCTCGTAGCCTCTGCGGCACTTTCCTCCAACTCAGCCTTCGCTGGCACTGGCACTGCTGCCACAAGTGGGGGAACGGTTTCCTTCGATTTCCTGATGTGGTGCTAGATGGAAGTGGGCTCTGCTTTGAAGCGCCCATCTCCGCTTCAGCGACGGTGAAAGCCAACACAGAGTGGTACGTGGATGTGAATTTTCGCCAGCCTGGCACTGTTCCGTTGAGTTCCACTGGTCGAATTCGGGGGCTGAACTCCGGTTCATCCACTGGGACCATCCAGATCTGCCCCTCTGACGGTGTAGGCCGCATGCTGGTGGAAGGAGAATTCACCACTTTGGAATACGACGTTCCTTACACGAACGCCAAGGTACCTATCGCTACTGAGTTCACCATGTCCAAGACGTCCTCAGTGGTCACCATTTCTAAGGTCAAGAGCGGAAGTTCGGGCACTCAAGTCTCCGGCAAGGTCACAACCGAATCGGCGAAGTGCGGTGTCGTGACAACCTACGGCGACGTCGTGCTGGAATACCGCTCAGGAGGGAAAGGGCGGTGGAAGCCCCTCGGCAAGGGGTACACCGCCAAGGACGGGTTCACAGTTCAGTCGAGCAGTTCGGTGCCAGTGCGATCCGGCCTTCGGGTCCGATTCCTTGGAAACGATTTCGCACTCGCAAGTTTAGCGGTCAGGTAAAGGCGCATCTTCGGCCGTCATTGACGAGTGGGATTACCGCTGCTTCTGCCGCACGCAACGGGGCTCCGAGGCACCTGTTGTATGAGCTGGCTGGGCGCGAAGCATTGCTGACTCCGCTACTTCTTTGAACGGCGGGCCACCGTCACCAATTGAGTTCTTCCGCCACTTTTGCCGATACCGAGTCGCACAGCAGTCGACCTGGTCCTTATCCGGATGTCGGGCCGAGACACTACTGGCTCTTACCAGCCGCTCATGCTCCCCCAGTGGCACGCGACCGAGCCCGGGAGTTTCCCGCAACTCATTCACCGGACCTGACCTTCGGCATCGGCAGCAGCGACGAGGACTTCTTGCCATAGTGCCACCTTGTCCGTGTCTTCAGGACCGTAGGTATCGCCACGGAAAACCTCCTCGAAAAGGAGAAACAGCAAAGCCTTGAGTAGGGGCGCATCATTGACCCCGGCGCGACTGCCTTTCAACACCGACTCTCGGTATTGAGAGTTCAGCCAAAGAATCTTCGTTTCACGGTCAACGTGGATGAACTTGCCCTCCCCCAAAGGAGTCCAACGCATTCGCAAAGGCTCCTCGTCTTCGAGGAAGTCCAACTCGTTTTCGAGGGCCCGCTTGACGGCAGGAGGGACGCCTTGACCGGGCCGGAGGACCGGAGCGCGATGCCCCGAATCGTTCTCACCCACCTCAACGGCACCGGCAATCTCCTCGTCATTCCCCCTTCGCATATAAAGAATGAGCGTCCAGATCGGCAGCCAAACAAGCGACGGCACGAGAGCGGCGGACAGAGTCCCCAAGATCAGGGCGACGTACGCCACTAAGTCCGAACTAATTCCCAATGCGGACAGAGCCCTGACAACCAAGAAGTTCACGATTAGCCACGAGACAACCCCTAACCACAGCCAAGAAGCAGCACTACCAACGGCTTTCCATCGACTTTCAACTCGCATCCGGCGTCGCCCGAAGTGGCGAAAGACCATCCAATTGAGCGAAATGAGCAGAACCACAGTCGAAACCTCAAAGACACCATTGCGCCAAGTGCCGGAGGCCATGTTCTCGAAGGTGGCCCCCAAGACGCTGAGCACCTTGCCGGTGAATGCTGCTAATGCAAGAAGTGCAAGTATGCCGTCGAAGAAATTCGAGCGCAGTGCCTCCATGTCCGACATCGCGCCCGGGCTAAGTGCGATTGCCCTGGCAATCACGGCAAGGAAGATCGCCTGACCGTTTGCGGTACCACCCTCAAATCCACTCGCGTTACCCAGTCTTGCGCACGCCAAGCCCGAGGCAAACGCGGTATCGCAGAACTCGGGCAGACCTTCCCAAGATTCCCGAACCAAGTCGATTACGTCGGGGTTGTCGTGAGCTACGTGAATAAAGATCACCAACGCCGACTGAAGTCCCTCGTCCGAGGTCTCAGGTCCAAGGATCAACTTCGACACCCGTTCGGTCGATCCGCTCTTCGCGGCGTCAACCAGCACCTTCGCCGTTGACTCGCCTTCACGAATCGTGCTGCTTCTCTTGCCTAGCACAGCCATCCTCCACCTCGTCGCCTCTATCGATTGGAGTGTGCCACTCCTTGAAGGACCAGGGACGTAGAAGTGATCGGGACCCCAAAATCAATCCAGCAAGACTCCGGATGTCCCACACCTGCTGGAGCAAGCATTGGACACTCTCCTCAATTCGCCACTGATTGCGGAACTGCGTCACTACCAAGGGCCGATGGGGGCCTCGCGAGGGGCCGATACGGCAATCAGGGGGCACGGGCGTGACAAGCGTCCCTGGCCGCACGGCGACATCATCATGGGAGCCCTCACCACGGAGTTCCTGGCGGTCGACCAGGCAAAGGGTTACACGCCTTCTGCACTCCGGGCAGCGAGCACCTTCGCGGCCAACGCTTCAATGTCGAGGGGCAGAGCGGTCTCCTCGCGTAGAGCCTCGGAGAGACCGAGCGGCTCGGCCGTCATCAGCACCTCCTCGAGCCCCGTTAGCAGCGCCGCATGCCTGCAAGGCGCTGCCTTGATTTCTGGTCGGTATAGCGACTCGTTTCGCGAGTCCGAGACGCATATTGAGCCAGCGCAGTTCGAACCCCCGGCCGCCTCCCGGCGCACCGTGGCCCTAGCGCTGGCTCAGGGTGACGCATCGACACCTCACAGAGCGGCACGTGTATCGGTTGACACCTCCGATACAACAAGAAAATCCCTCACGTATTGGCTGTTCGTCTCACGGCAGCATCGCCAAATCTCACGAAAATCTTCGACCTGCCGGCACCTTTGTGGTGTCGCAGCAGGCGTGACCCGGTATCGACGATGTTCCAAGGCAGCCCCGGAAACACGAAAAAGGAGCCGAGGGGGCCCAAGCAGCCGATTTGGCTGCCTAGGCCCCCACGGGGACGCGACGTGTTTTCGATTCTTCCTATGCGGCCTTCCTCTTGCCAGGTCCCTGACTGCGGGTGCGTCCTGCGGCCGGCTTACGGCTGACGGTCGCCTTGCGCGCCGGTCGAGGCCGCGCCGGTGTTGGCCGCGCCGGTGTTGAGGACGTGACCGGTGCCGCTGATAGAGCCGGTGTCGGGGATGTGACCGGTTCCGTTGATGGAGCCGGCGTCGGGGACGTGACTGGTGCCGGAGTTGCCGCGGCGGTCCGAATCACCGCGACACCGGTTGCGATGACGAATGATGCCGCGACGGTTCCCAGGAGGATCCATGGGTTCGTCGATGCCTTCGCGATGCGCCCAGCGACGGCGCTGCGCCCGGCGACCTGAGTGACGAGGACACCGGACGTGAACCGGTTGACGGTGAGGATGATCCGGGCCGCGTTCGCCGTCGCCGTCGTCGCCGTGCGGACCTCCGGGGATGAAGCCGCTTGGTGAATCCGCGCGCCGGCCCTGGTTGCCGCGTGGCAGCATCGCTGCCCGAGCACCCCCATCGACGCATCCGCTGCCGTGGCCGTGGCCGACGCCGTGCCCGAGGGTCCGTGGATCCGGTTGATCCCGGCGGCGATCCGCATCGCGATGACGGCCGCCGTTCGCCGTGACGCCCGGGCGGTGCCGGCGGCAGCCTTGGCGGCTGCCCGGGTGGTCGTTGCGCCAGCGCCGAGGATGGCGTCGTACCCGGCTGGGCTCGCCGCCATGGCGATGACTGCCTCCGCGAGGAGCGCCGTCATGCGGATCGCACCCCAACTGGCTTGGGTGCTCGGTGCGTGCCGGTCGCCGGCCGGGTGCGCCGCGACGGTGGCAGATGGTTCAGTGATCGTGAGCCGTTGGAACGCGTGCTCGTTCATGGTGTCTCATTCCTGTGTAGTCCGCTAGCCGCGATGACCGGCGGGTCGTGGATGGCCGGATGGCCGGTGCCCGAAGCGGGCCGATCGTGTTGAGCGTGCTGATGACGGGCGGCCGCTGGGGTGCGGCCGCCCACCGGGACGATGACGCGGCTACTCGTCGTCGTCCCACGCACCGGGGCTGTCCCAGTTCTGGTCGCGTTCCCAGTCCTGCTCCCACAGCCGCGAACCCGAGCCGGGCCGCTGCGGGGAGGGCCTTGGCCGGACGGGTGCGATGAGCAGCCCGGCAGCCAGCGTCGCTGCTGCCGCCGTCACCGCCGGATGCGCGAGCAGCACTTTGGCCATGGCGCCGATGCCTGCCGCGAGGTCCCGGCCGTACCCGGGGTCGGTTCGCAGCAGGTCCGAGTGCCGGACCCGTACCGCGGTGATCCATGCCGCGATCGCGCCGCGGGTCCGCTGCCACTGCCCGTCGGCCTCGCTCATGCGGCGTCCGGGTTGATGAGGCCCGCGAGCCGGATGGCCGAGGCCTGTGCGACGCTCGGTGCGGTCCTGCCGTAGTAGCGGGCCGTCGTGGTGATGCTCGAATGCCCGAGCCGCTCGCTCACCGCAGGCAGCGGCTCACCGGACGCAAGGCCGAGGCGTGCGGACAGGTGCCGCAGGTCGTGCAACCGGATGACCGGCAGCCCGAGCCGTTGGAGCATCCGGGTGAACCCCCGGGTCACCTGCCACGGGATCAGCGGCAGGCCGTCCGCGTCGATGAACACCAGCCCCGACATGCTGGACGGCTGGGTGGCCTTCCATTCGTTGAGGGCGTGCGTCGTGGCGTGGTCGAGCCAGATGGTGCGCTGGCCGGCACGGGACTTCGGCGGTCCTGCGACGACGCGACTGCCGACCTGCACCCGCGCACGACGCACATGCACGGATCCCGCATCGAGGTCGACGTCGTCCCAGGTCAGGGCGAGGAGCTCACCGCGGCGCATCCCCGTCGCCACCGCGAGCCGCACGAGGACGCCCATCACGCCATCGGCGTTCGCAAGGAGGCGACGGACGTGGCCCGTGCCCCACGGTGCTGGCCGGGCCGGCACCACTGACGGCAGTCGAACGCTGGCTACCGGGTTGGATGCGAGGAGGCCGTCGCGGACTGCGGCCGAGAGCGCGGCGCGCAGCGTCGCGACGATCCGCTCGACACTCCCACTTGATAGGCCCCGGCCAGCGAGCACGCCGA
>WLOY01000104.1 GCA_009699015.1 Actinomycetota bacterium
AGAACGGTGACCGGAGGAGCACTCGTACCACGTGTGTGAACGCAGCCGGTGAGTACAACCTCAGCGGCCGCGAGGCCGCCGAGATCTTCGACCGGCAGATTGACGTGATTGCCGAGTCATGGCGTGACGTAGCGGACGAGGTCGGGCTGACGCGTGAGCAAGCTGACAGTCTGTTCGGTACGACGATCCTGCCGCCGAACGCCCTGACGTAGAGGCATCGCCGCGACGATGGCAATGGCTCACCGAACCAGTGTTGAGCCGCTCCCCAGAACCGTTGACGAACTGCAGCGGAACGGCATTCTGGCACGAAGGGGACAGTCAGTGAAGGCGCTTGATGGAGTCGATAACGAAGTCGGGATCGGAATTCGCGAGTGTCGCAGTTGGACATTGAGTGTGGCAGATGTTCGAGTGTCGTTTCCGAATTGAGTGTCGTATCCGAGTTTCCGAAGGGCGGCCTTGCGACACTTCCACTGGATTCCGCAACGCTGACGTCGACCGTGATCCCCATCGGTCGGCTTCCTGAGCGAGCAACCAGTCAGTGAGCCACGCGCGTCGCACGAGCCGACGGGTGCTGAGCTGGGAGTACCGCGGCCCGACCCCAATGGGCCAGTAGCGGTAGAGGGTGGCCCGAGAAACCCGAGCCTCGCGAGCGGCTTCCGAAGCGGTCAGCCATTCATTTTCAATGTTCACGCCCTTCAACTGTGTCTGCCTGTGCTCCCGGCGCATACGACCTGAGACGGTCTGGAACAATGTCGGGGCGCGGCAGACAGTCGAGGGGCCCGACAGGGCACTTCTGGGGGTCTGGCGGGGCATACGCGGGGCGCAACCGGGGCTCGAAAGAGGCCAGAAAGCAAGGAGCCCACGCGGGACAACGCCCATTCCCGGGTCGTCTAGCGGCAGGACAGCGGACTTTGAATCCGTCAACGGTGGTTCGATCCCACCCCCGGGAGCTCGAGCGGGCAAGACCACGATCATCGGGAATTCTGCGCCTGCCGAGCCTGATCCCGTGAAGTTGCATTTCGGGCCGTGCCGACAACGTAGGCTCTGAATTATCGGGGATCACCCAGCCAAGCACGGTGCGCGGAAGGCAACATCATCGTCAATCAGATACGTACTGCGACCCCCCCCACCCCGACGACCGAGAGCTTCGCGACCCACCCGCCCGGCCCCCTGGACAAAACCGTCCTCGGCGTGTTCGTCGTCATTCCGCTGCTCGCAGTGGTGATCGGCGTGCCCATCGCCTTCGTCAATGGCTGGGTGAGCGTCCTGGATCTCGTCATGCTCGTCGTCATCTACACGGTCGGCGTCCACGGGATCACGATTGGGTACCACCGCCTCTTCACCCACGATGCCTTCAAGGCCGGACCCAAGATGCGTGCCTTCCTGGCGCTCGCCGGAAGCCTGGCGGTGGAGGGCAGGGTCGTCGACTGGGTCGCGGATCATCGCAAGCACCACCAATTCTCAGACGCCGATGGCGACCCGCACTCCCCCTGGGAGTACGGCCCCGGCACTCGCGGCCTCGCCCGCGGGTTCACCCACGCCCACGTCGGCTGGCTCTTCACCTACGCGGGCACCGATACCCGCAAGTACGCGCCCGATCTCATCGCGGACCGTGCGATCGACCGCATCTCGAAACTCTGGCCCGTCATCGCGGTCATCAGCATGGTCGTGCCGACTGCAATCGGCTACGCGGTCGATGGCTGGGCCGGCGCGCTCCAGGCCTTCTTCTGGGTGACCCTCGTTCGGGTGGCGCTCGTCCATCACATGACCTGGTCGATCAACTCGGTCTGCCACGTCTGGGGCAAGCGGCCCTTCGCGACCCGCGACCGCAGCGCGAACGTTGCGTGGCTCGCACCCATCTCGGGCGGAGAGTCGTGGCACAACTACCACCATGCCGACCCGACGAGTGCCCGCCACGGAGTGCTGCCGTGGCAGATGGACACCTCGGCCGTGGTCATCCGACTCATGGAGCGCATGGGCCTCGTGAAGGACGTCAAGTGGCCCAGCGCTGAGCGAATCGAGCGAAAGCTTGCCAAGTCGGCGACCCCATCGGTGTCGGCGGACTCCTGAAGGATCACCAAGGCAGACGTCAGCGGTAGAGTTCGGGCGTCCAGCAGGCTCGCCCTTCCGCCCACGGCCCGAGAAGGTGGCCAGTGCCCGTGAACCGTCCGTCCGTCGTCGTCATCCTCGCTGCAGGCGAGGGAAAGCGCATGCGATCCGCGACCCCGAAGGTGCTGCATTCGGTGGCGGGCCGCACGCTCCTCGGGCACGTCATCGAGGCCGCATCGACCCTCGAGCCCCTGCACCTCGTCGTCGTCGTGGGTCACGGACGCGACCTTGTCACCGAGCACGTCGGCGAGATCGCCCCTTGGGCCATCACGGTCGTGCAGGAGGAGCAGCGCGGCACCGGCCACGCGGTCCGGGTAGCCCTCGACGCTCTCGCCGGCCGGGACATCGACCTCGGCTCGGGACCGGTCGTCGTCCTCACCGGCGATACCCCGCTGCTCACCGGGGCGACCCTCGTCTGCCTCATGAGCGAACACGCCTCTTCGTCCGCGTCCGCGACCGTCCTCACGGCCCGGCTCGCAGACCCGGCCGGATACGGCCGAGTCGTCCGCGACGCCGAGGGCGCAGTCAACCGGATCGTCGAGCACAAGGACGCCAGCCTCAACGAGCTTGACATCACCGAGGTCAACTCGGGCATGTACGCATTCTCGGCCGATGGGCTTCGGGCGATGCTCGGCCGCGTCACAACCGAAAATGCGCAGTCCGAGGAGTACCTGACCGACGTCATCGGCCTGCTGCGATCAGACCATGAGCCAGTCGCGGCGTCGCTGTGCACCGACGAGTCCGAGATCCTCGGGGTCAACGACCGACTCCAGCTCGCACAGGCGGCCGCGATCATGCGCGATCGCATCAATGCCAGGTGGATGCGCAATGGAGTCGCGATCCTCGATTCCGCAACGACGTGGCTTGATGTCGATGTCGAGATCGAGGCCGACGCCACGCTCCTGCCGAACACGACGCTGCGCGGACCGACCTCTGTCGCCGCCGGCGCTCGCCTCGGTCCGGGCACGACCCTGACCTCGTGCGAGGTGGGCGCGGATGCGTCCGTCATCCACACCTGGGCCGAGCTCGCGGTCATCGGCGCACGGGCGTCGGTCGGGCCGTTCACCTACCTGCGTCCCGGTACCGTGCTCGGCGAAGGCTCGAAGGCCGGTGCCTACGTCGAGATCAAGAACTCCACGATCGGCGATGGCTCGAAGGTCCCGCACCTGTCCTACGTCGGCGACGCCGAGATCGGCACCGGGTCCAACATCGGGGCATCGACAGTGTTCGTCAACTACGACGGGGTCGAGAAGCACCGAACCATCGTCGGCGATCACGTTCGGATCGGCAGCGACACCATGCTCGTCGCGCCGGTGACGATCGGGAACGGCGCCTACACGGCCGCCGGCTCGGTTATCACCGACGACGTTCCCCCCGGCGCCATGGCGGTCGGGCGGGCACGTCAGCGCAACATCGTCGACTGGGTGCTTCGTCGCCGGCCGGGCACGTCATCGGCCCAGTCGGCCGCGGAAACCCTCTCACCACATGCATCTCAGGTTCCGAACAAGGCCCAGGAGGACCGTTGACCAAGCTCGTCGTCCCAACGCAGAAGCGACTGGTGCTCCTTGCCGGCCGATCCCACCCCGAACTCGCTAGCGAGGTGGCGGAACGGCTCGGCATCCAACTGTCGCCGACCCTGGCGTACGACTTCGCGAACGGTGAGATCTTCGTGCGGTTCCAGGAGTCGGTGCGCGGGTGCGATGCGTTTGTCCTCCAGAGCCACACGACCCCGATCAACACATGGATCATGGAGCAACTCATCATGGTCGATGCCCTGAAGCGGGCGTCCGCGAAGCGCATCACGGTCATCGCGCCCTTCTACGGCTATGCCCGACAGGATAAGAAGCACCGCGGACGTGAGCCGATTTCCGCCCGGCTCATGGCGGACCTGTTCAAGACCGCCGGCGCCGACCGACTCATGTCGGTCGACCTCCACACCTCGCAGATCCAGGGGTTCTTCGACGGCCCGGTGGACCACCTGTTCTCCCTCCCACTCCTCGCCTCGTATGTGTCAAGCAAGATTGAGGACCACCGCATTACCGTGGTCTCACCCGACGCCGGCCGGGTCCGCGTCGCCGAGCGCTGGACCGATGTCCTCGGTGCGCCGCTGGCGATCATCCACAAGCGCCGCGATCCCGATATCCCCAATCAGGTCAGGGTCCTCGAGGTTGTGGGCGATGTGCGCGATCGCGTGTGCGTCGTCGTCGACGACATGATCGACACGGGCGGCACGATCGTCAAGGCAGCGGAGACCCTGTTCGACAACGGAGCGGCCGACGTCATCGTCGTCGCCACGCACGGGATCCTCAGCGACCCGGCGCGTGAGCGCCTGCAGAACTCCCGGATCTCCGAGGTGGTCGTGACGAGCACGCTCCCGATACCGGAGGAGAAGCGCTTCCCGAAGCTGACGATCCTGTCGATCGCCCCGATCCTCGCGACGGCCATCCACGAAGTGTTCACCGACGGGTCCGTTACCAGCATGTTCGAGGATGCGCCGGTTGGGGGGTCGTCCTCGCACTGATCCTGCGAGGGTAGACTTCCGTTAACTCCTCGGCGAGGGTGTGCCGCCAGCACATTGGTGCACCGTGATCGACGTGGTCGGCGCCCGACGCGCTTCGCCGAGGTTGACCGACGTACAAGGAGAATGCTCGTGCCTGCAATTGCCATCACCGCCTCCCCGCGATCCGAGTTCGGCAAGGGTGCCGCGCGCAAGCTGCGCCGTGCCGGCCAGGTTCCCGCAGTCATCTACGGCCGTGGCGCAGAACTCGTTCATGTGACCCTTCCGGCCCACGAGCTCGGCCTCGCCCTTCGAACGAGCCGTGTGGTCTTCGCCATCGACTACGCAGGCTCATCGATCATCGCGAAGCCGCGCGATGTCCAGCGTGAGCCGGTTCGCCGGATCATCGAGCACATCGACCTCATCATCATCTCCAAGGAGGAGGCGGCAGAGCGGGGCGCGATCGCTGACGCGATCAGGGCCACCGAGGCTGCCGCGACTGAGGCAGGCATGGATCCCGCCGCGGCCGTTGCCGCGATGGAGGACGCAATCGCCCACGGCGAGAGTGCATCGGACGCAGCGGACCATGCGCTGTCCGATGTGCGCGAGAAGGCCGAGGGCTACGCAGAGGCAAACGCCCAGGCCGCAACCGAAGAGGCTGTCGAGCCCGCGGCCGCAGGTTCCTGACCGCCCACAGCACCAGAGCGCGCGGGGTGAACGGCTAAGGGGGCGAGACGTCCATGACCTGGCTCATTGTCGGCCTTGGCAACCCCGGTCCGAAGTACGCCGCCACCCGTCACAACATCGGCTTTGCCGTTGTCGACGGGCTGGCGGTGCAACTCGGGGCCAGGCTTGCCCGTCATAAGCGAGCTATGGCGCTCGCTGCAGAGGGCCGGCTCGGAGCCCCGGGATCGGGTGAATCCGTGGTCCTCCTGGAGCCCCTCTCGTTCATGAACGAGTCGGGCGGTCCGGTGAAGGCGCTCATGGGCTTCTACGGGGTCGATGCCGCGCAACTGATCGTGATCCACGACGAGCTCGACCTGCCGCTCGGGAGCATCCGGACCAAGCTCGGCGGTGGCGACAATGGCCACAACGGTCTACGGAGTATTCGATCATCCCTCGGCTCGGGAGACTTCTTCCGGGTGCGCGTGGGTATCGGCCGTCCCAATGGCCGTCAGGATCCCGCCGACTACGTGCTCTCGGGGTTCGGGTCAGCGGAGCGGGTCGAACTGCCCGCGCTCACCGAGCGGGCGGGCCAGGCCGCCGAATCACTCGTGCTGGAGGGCCTCGAGCGGACGCAGCAGGCATTCAATGACTGACGAACGAACGACCGACCGACCAATCTGGCGGAAGCCAGCGCGAGATGACATGACTGGAGGCGATGAGCATGCCGATCGATGCTGAGAGCACGCTGACCGATGCTGAACTGTCCCAGGTGATCGCGCGCGAGGCCGGGGCGATGCTGCTCGCCCTGCGCGAGTCCTACGGGGTCGTCGATCCAGGCGACCGGGAGCAGGCAGATCGCCTTCGCAAGCAGGGTGATCTCGTCGCCCACGAGTTCCTCGCGGCCGCACTGGCAGAGCATCGTCCCCACGACGCCCTGCTGAGCGAGGAGGGCAAGGACGATGACCGCAGGCTGACAGCCGACCGGGTGTGGATCGTCGATCCGCTCGACGGCACGTGGGAGTACGGACAGTTCCGCGAGGACTTCGCCGTGCACGTCGCGCTGTGGGTAGCGGCAAGTCAGGTATTGGCGGCGTGCAGTGTCGACCTGCCCGCCCAGGGCATCACCAGATCGGTGCTCGACGAGGTGAGCGGGCCGGGAGCCCTGCCGGTTGATCGCCCGATCCGGGTGGTGGCCTCGCGGTCACGGCCGCCGAAGTCCCTTCAGGCTGCGATCGAGATTCTCTCCGATCGCTTGGCTCAGGCCGGGGTGACCGACCAGGGCGTCGAGATCGTCGATGTCGGCTCTGTCGGGGCCAAGGTGAACGTGATCTTGTCCGGACGTGCCGAGGCCTACGTCCACGACACCGGATTCTACGAGTGGGATGTCGCCGCGCCCTTCGGAGTGGCACGCCACTATGGGTACGAGGCCTCGCACGTCGACGGCCGGCCGATGACCTTCAACCACATGCCCCCCTATGTGACCGATCTCGTTGTCTCGCACCCGCTCATCGCCGCGGCCCTGCGAGAGAGCCTCGCGCAGGCTGCCCACTCGTGAGCCTCGCCGGACTGTTGGGCGCTGTCGTCGACGCGGCAGCCTTCCGTGAGATTGCAGAGGTGGCCAGCCGGACGGGTACTCGCTCGGCAACAGTCGTCGCGCCCACCGCCCTCCAGCCATTCGTCGCAGCGGCACTGGCAGCACCGGCGCCGATCGGCGGGGGTTCTCCGCTCCTCATCATCGCGGCTACGGGGCGAGAGGCCGAGGACGTAGCGGCGAGCCTTCGTGCCCTCCTGCCCGGCCAGCATGTCGCGGTGTTCCCTTCCTGGGAGACGCTGCCGCACGAGCGGCTCTCCCCCTCGTCCGACACGGTCGGCAGGCGGGTGGCCATCCTGCGCCGGCTGGCCCACCCCGATTCCTCGGACCCGCTCGTGCCACCGGTGGATGTCGTCGTGGCGTCCATTCGGGCGATCCTCCAGCCGATGGCTTCGGGCCTAGGAGATGTCGAGCCCGTCCGCCTGACCGCCGACTCATCTGCGGATCTCACCGAGACCGTTCAGCGCCTCGTCGACATGGGCTACGAGCGGGTCGACCTCGTCGAGCGACGCGGCCAGCTCGCGGTGCGCGGCGGGATCCTGGACCTCTTCCCGCCCACTGACGAGCACCCGCTCCGCGTGGAGTTCTGGGGTGACTCCGTCGAGGAGATCCGCACCTTCGCGGTCACCGACCAGCGTTCGCTCGAACTGGCGCCCCACGGCGTCTTCGCCGCGCCGGTGCGCGAGTTGCTCCTCACCCCGGTGGTCCGCGAGCGCGCCCGGCGGCTGGCCGAGGGCGTACCGGTGCTCTCCGACATGTGCGATCAGCTCGCCCAGGGCATCTGCGTCGAGGGGATGGAGGCGCTCACCCCGGTGCTCGCCGATTCGATGACGACCCTGCTCGAGGTGATGCCCGCCGACGCGAGCGTTGTGGTCCTTGACCCCGAGCGGATCCGTAGCCGCTCGCACGACCTCGTGCGGACGGCGGAGGAGTTCCTTGCCGCCTCGTGGCACAACGCCGCCGTCGGGAACCAGACCCCGATCGACCTATCCGGCTCGAGCTACCTGTCGATCGACGACATCAGGGCGACGAGTGCGCGCACGAATCGCCAGTGGTGGGAGATCACGCCCCTCACCGTCGATGCCGAGACCCGCGACGAGCCGGTCATCGATGTCGGCGGCACGGCGCTCGAGTCCTACCGGGGTGACGCCGCGGCGTCACTGACCGACATCGCGGCCTGGGCCAAGGCGGGCGAGCGCATCGTGCTCCTCTGCGAGGGGCATGGCTCGGCGGAACGTTTCACCGAGACCCTCGCAGGGGAGGACATCGCGGGGCGCCTGGTGGCGGATATATCTCAGGCGCCGGCTCCGGGGATCGTCACCGTATCGACGTCGCGCATCTCAATGGGGTTCCGGCTTCCAGGGATCGGGCTTTGCGTCATAACCGAGCAGGACATCCTCGGGCAGCGGGCGTCGACGAAGGACATGCGCAAGATGCCGTCACGGCGCCGACGCGCGATCGACCCGCTCTCCTTGGAGGCCGGTGACTACGTCGTGCACGATCAGCATGGCGTCGGGCGCTACGTCGAGATGGTGCAACGCGAGGTTGCCGGGGCCACCCGCGAATATCTCCTCCTTGAGTACGCGTCGAGCAAGAGGGGTCAGCCGGCAGACCGACTCTTCGTCCCCACCGACCAGCTCGACCTCGTCTCGCGCTATGTGGGTGGTGAGGCCCCGGCCGTCCACCGACTCGGCGGCGCGGACTGGCAGAAGGCCAAGGGGAGGGCCCGCAAGGCGGTCAAGCAGATCGCGGGCGAGCTCATCCGGCTGTATGCCGCCCGCCAGGCGACCAAGGGATTCGCATTCTCTCCCGACACCCCCTGGCAGCACGAGCTCGAGGATGCCTTCGCCTACGTCGAGACCCCCGACCAGTTGCTGTGCATAGACGAGGTCAAGCGCGACATGGAGGAGCGGGTCCCGATGGACCGCCTCATCTGCGGCGATGTCGGGTACGGCAAGACCGAGATCGCGGTGCGGGCTGCGTTCAAGGCTGTCCAGGATGGTAAGCAGGTGGCGATCCTCGTGCCGACGACCCTGCTCGTGCAGCAGCACTTCTCGACCTTCTCGGAGCGGTTCGGCCCCTTCCCGATCCGCCTTGCGGCGCTCTCGAGGTTCAACACGGAGAAGGAGTCCAAGGAGGTGCTCGCTGGCATCGGCGACGGCACCGTCGACGTCGTCATCGGCACGCACCGTCTCATCACCGCCGGCGTGCGGTTCAAGGATCTCGGCCTCGTCATCCTCGACGAGGAGCAGCGGTTCGGGGTCGAGCACAAGGAGCACCTCAAGGCGCTGCGGACGAATGTCGACGTCCTCGCGATGTCGGCGACCCCGATCCCGCGCACGCTGGAGATGGCCGTGACCGGGATCCGCGAGATGTCGGTGATCCAGACCCCGCCGGAGGAGCGTCACCCCGTCCTCACCTTCGTCGGGCCGTACGACGACAAGCAGATCACTGCGGCCATCCGCCGGGAGCTGCTGCGGGACGGGCAGGTGTTCTTCGTCCACAACAGGGTCGAGTCGATCGACCGTGTCGCGTCGCGCCTGCGCGATCTCGTGCCCGAGGCGAACATCTCGGTAGCGCACGGTCAGATGGGAGAGGGGCCGCTCGAGCAGGTGATCGTCGACTTCTGGGACAAGAAGATCGACGTCCTCGTCTGCACGACCATCGTTGAATCCGGTATCGATATCCCGAACGCCAATACGCTCATCGTCGACCGGGCTGACATCTTCGGCCTCAGCCAGCTGCATCAGCTCCGGGGCCGGGTGGGTCGAGGCCGCGAGCGTGCCTACGCATACTTCCTCTACGATCCGCAGCGTCCGCTGACTGAGACCGCCCACGAGCGGCTTTCGACCATTGCCCAGCACACCGATCTCGGATCGGGCATGCGAATCGCGATGAAGGACCTCGAGATCCGCGGGGCGGGCAACCTGCTCGGCGGCGAGCAGAGCGGTCATATTGCCGACGTGGGGTTTGACCTCTACGTCCGGCTTGTCGGCGAGGCCCTCGCGGAGCACAAGGGCGAGAGCGAGCAGTCCTTCGCCGAGATCAAGGTGGAACTGCCCATCAATGCCCACATCCCCCATGAGTACATCCCGCATGAGCGGCTTCGGCTCGAGGCCTACAAGCGCCTTGCCGACGCTGCGACCGACACTGCGGTTGACGAGGTCACGGCAGAGCTCACCGACCGGTACGGCTCCCTACCCGACCCGGTGCTCTCGCTCCTAGCCGTCGCGAGATTCCGAGTGCTCGCCCGTACGGCGGGCCTCACCGAGGTCAATGCCCAGGGGTCGTTCATTAGGTTCCACCCAGTGGAACTGCCCGAGTCCGGGCAGATGCGCCTGACCCGGCTCTACCCGCGCACGCTCGTCAAGGCGGCAGTCCGTACGATCATGGTGCCGAGGCCGGTCACCGCGCTCATGGGCGGGCAACCGGTCGTCGACACTGAATTGCTGGAATGGGCGGCTGAATTCATTCGCGCAATCCTTCCGCCGCCGAAAGAATCCCAGACCCCGAACGCACTCCAGACACCGAACGCGTAGGAGCCATCGTGATTTCGTCCCACCTGCCCAGGCTCGCCGCCGTGGTCGCCGTCGCGGCCATCGCAATCGCCGGTTGCGGCTCGCCGACCCCGGGTGCGGCGGCGGTGCTCGGCGACACGAGGATCTCCGAGACCGCGCTCACCAAGCAGGTGCAGGCGGTGCTCACGGCCCAAGGGAAGGGGCTCGACACCGCTGACGCCGCCCTCACCTCCCAGACCCTTGATCGCATGATGAAGAGTGAACTCGTCGATATTCTCGCGGTGCAGGCGGGCGTCGAGATCACTCAGGCCCAGATCGATGCCCAGTTGCTGGACTACGACGCCCAGGCTGGTAGCCGCGCCGAGGTCGAGCGCATTTTCCTTGAGCAGGGCATTGCTCCGAGCCAGATCACCGGGATCATCGTCCTGAACCTCCAGGCGAATGCGCTCGGTCTCCAGCTCGCTCCCAACGCCGATGCTGAGGCTCAGGGCCAAGCGGTCGTGAAGGCAATCACCGTCCTGAGCGAACTGCTCGAGACCGAGGTAAGCCCGCGTTACGGAACGTGGGACGCGGCCACCCTTCAGGTCGGGGCAGCGCCGGACGACCTGTCGTCACCCCAGGCCGAGTAGTCCCGGCGAGGGTCGATAGGCGAGAGGTGGCCGAGATGACGACGCAAACCGGGCACGCCTTCATTGAACTCGTGGCGGTCATGGACCGCCTGCGCTCACCGGGTGGTTGCCCGTGGGATGCCCGACAGACCCATCACAGCCTCGTCGAGTACCTCGTCGAGGAGACCTACGAGACGGTCGAGGCAATCGAGACCGGTGACCGGGCAGGCTTGCAGGAGGAACTCGGCGACCTGCTGCTGCAGGTGGTCTTCCACGCACGCATTGCGCAGGAGGATCCGCGGGCGCCGTGGGATATCGATGACGTGGCAGCGGGGATCGTCGCGAAGCTGGTCGCCCGGCACCCGCATGTCTTCGCCGGCGAGGTCGCCGGTACTGCCGAAGAGGTCGAGGCGACCTGGCACGCGCGCAAGGCGGTTGAGAAGGGACGCTCCTCTGTCACTGACGGAATCCCGATGCAGCTCCCGGCCCTCGTGCTCGCCGCGAAGGTGCTCGCCCGATCGGTCGCGTTCACCGACGATCTCGGCGTGCCGAACGCCATGGAGCCCGCCCTTGCCGCGGTCGCCGGAATCGTCGACGAGTCGGAATTCGGGGATCTCCTCCTAGGGCTCGTCGCGATCGGACGTGACGTGGGCTGGGACGCCGAGGCGGCTCTGCGCGGCGCCACCCGCCGGCGGATCGACGCAATCCGCGCGCTGGAGGGCACCGATGGGTGACCCGGTAGGTAAGAGCGCGCGCGGATAGGTGACTCAGGGATCCGGCTGAGCGGGGTCGTCCCTGAGTTGTTGAAGGGTGAGGCTCTCGAGTTCGGATGTCAGTTCGCGTAGTCGTCTGGCGTTGTCGAGGAGTGGGCGTATGGCGTC
>WLOY01000105.1 GCA_009699015.1 Actinomycetota bacterium
CCCGATGACAACGGCAGCCCAGACGCGGCCCGTTCTTGTCGACACGAATGTGGCCTCCTACATGCTCGTTAGAAGCGGCGAGCAGCGTGCCCTGTGGTCTGAACATCTACTCGGCCGCGTGTTGGTGATTGCAGTACAAACAAGGGTCGTGCTGCTCGCCCTGCCTCTCACGAACAACTGGGGAGAGAGGAAGGCAAATCGGCTCGTCGAAACACTCGAAGGGCTTCCCGTGGTCCCGGTCGATGTCGAGGCCCAGCAGCGTTACGTGGCGTTAAGCGCATGGGGCCGGCGAACCGGCCACGCCATAGGGCAGCCCGCCCAAGTCGCGGACCGATGGATAGCCGCCACTGCCCTGGCACACGATCTGGAACTTGCCACACAAGACGGACACTTCGACGGAATCCCGGACTTGAAGAGACTCCCAGCAGTCTGAGGCCCACCGATAGATGCTGAGGACTAGGCGGTCCGGGCGGACAGCGCCAGGCGAGGGGCCACTCGTGCAGGCTCAACTGCTCCTTCCACTCTTTTGACCCGAGACTGATGAAGGGGCGGGGCCGACAGCAGCAGGTCGGTCTTCGCGTCGTAGGCATTGAGAAGTTGCAGGCGCCGGTCACCCGGCGCGCTGGATGGCAGAATCATACGGGGAGTGTAGGAATGGGGGCGCAGAATTCGGTGAGGTCTCCCCCGGTTGCGCAGTCGGAGTCCTGGTGATCTCGATGACGGTGGTGTTCGCTCGCGGCGAGCCTCGATCGTGCGGCAACGCTGAACACCCTGCTGGCAATCGAATCCTTCCGTGCCGGCGTACGAATCGGATACTCGCCGGTATCTGTCCCGTGCCGGTGATGGCACAGAAGTGCCCCGCACCTCGAATGTATGCTGCGCAGTCACTGTGTAAGGACGGAGACCGGGTGGCACGCGTTGACCGACCAGGGGTGACGTCGCGGATCCGTCCTTCCCCCGGCCGCAAGCGCACCTGGCAGATCTCCCCGGACCAGTCCTTCCCGCTTCCGGTCATCGTCGACCACATGTCCGTCGAGCCGGAAACCGGCGAGGTGTCATGGCTGATCGAGGGGACGATCGACCTGATCGACGGCGAGCCCGCCCTCGTTCGAATGACTGCCCATGTTCCGTCCGGCATGGATCCGTACCGGATGCAGCGCGAGTTTCGATGGGCATCACCACTGGAGGTCGTGAAGGTCGGCATCCCGGTTCTGCTCGGCCGCGGGATCGACCCCTTCACGCACGACCTTCCCCTCACCGGGTTCCCCGCCGCAGCAGAGCTCAAGCGCCCCGCGAACGAGCAACTGAGTGAGGACTTCCTCGAGTCCATCGCACGCGAGTACCTCGCCATCGGACGCGGCTACGCGAGGGCCATTTCCACCGAACGCCGAGTCTCGGAGCGGACGGTGGTGAGCTGGGTGGAGAAGGCGCGCAGGCAGGGCATCCTCTCGCGCGTGGCCCCGGGGAGCTGCGGAGGTCACATCATTCCCCGGGCGAAGAGGCAGCCCGCCCGCTAGCCCGCGCTTCCTCGCGACCAATAGCGTCGCAGGTGGAGCAATCAGGGCACCATCCATGATGTTAGGTGGGGTAGGCTGGCCTCATGGTCAGGATCCCATCCCTCGTTGCCGCAGGACTCGTCGCCGCCCTTGCCGCCACCTTCACCCCCATCGCCGCCGGGGCAGTACCGGCGCCCACCGCGGTCGCACTCGCGCAGCCCGTGCCTATCGACCGGAGCAGGCAGATGCCCGCAGCCGATCGCGCAGCGATCGACACGGCAGCCGCTCAGTACCTCGGTCAGTCAATCGACAAGACCCCTGGCCTTTGGCTCGCGGTCTGGGACCCGGAGAAGGGCTACTACGAGCAGGGCTACGGACAGGCTGCGATCGGTGGCGCACCAGCGACCACCAAGGATGCGTTTCGCATCGGATCGATCACCAAGACGGTGTTCGCCACGGCCGTCCTCGAACGGGTGTCCGGAGGGCAGCTTGCTCTCACGGACACGGTCAGGGACCTCGATCCGGCCCTCGCCAGGAAGTACCCGGCCATCGCCAAGGCCACGGTGAAGCAGTTGCTCGGCATGACGAGTCGAATCCCGGACTACGCCGACGCCGCAGTGGGAATCATGGTCAGCGACCCGCAGCATTCGTTCACCCGCGACGACCTCATCTCGCTCGGGCTGGCGAAGGGCAAGGCAATACCAGCGCCCGGGGGATACTCCACGACCAACTACATCATTCTCGGCGAGGTGATGAAGAAGGTGACCGGACTCACCCCCGAGCAGCTCGTGAACGCGGTCTTCAGGCAGTCCGGCATGAAGCAGTCCAGGCTCCCCGCGGGACCGAATGTCCTCCCGAGCCCCAAGGCGACCGGCTATTCCGGCGAGCTTCTCACCGCCGAGTTCGGTGCGCTGTCGCCCTCCCTCACCACCACTTCGGATGTCGGGGCCTGGCGCATGGACTGGGGCAAGGAGGGGGGTGGGGCTTACTCGAACATCGGCGACCTTGCCAAATGGGGAGGTCTCTGCCTCGGAACGAGCCTCCTCCCGCCGAAGTTGGCGACCCAGCGCCTGAAGACCACGAAGATTGACGCCGGGAACTACGGCCTTGGGATCATCAGACAGGGTGACTGGCTCGCCCACAGTGGCCAGGCCATCGGATACGAGGCGAACGTCGCCTGCAACCCGAAGACCGGCGCGGTGGTCGCGTTGGCCGTGAACTCGACGTACGGGATGCTCGACGTGAACGGCGCCATCGGAGACGCTGCGTACCCGGCCTACGCCAAGGCCGCCGGGGGATGATGCGGCGACCGGCGGCAGGAGACGCCCCGTTCAGCCCTCAGCCGGGCTGGTCGATGCACTCGGGGTCAATGCCGGGGTCGGGGCGCCCGAGGTTTCCGCGGTTGGGTCATCAACCGGAGCGATGAGCGCAGCAGCCGCGCAGCCAGGCCCCGAGGTAGAAGGCGAGGGCGATGCGAGGGACGCCGCGACCTTAGCCTCGCCGACGATCTCGGTAAACTCCCGGCCGATGACGACATCGACCGCCTTTTTGCTTCGATCGTCCGGCAGCATCTCAGCGCCGGGGAGGTAGTAGGCCAGGAGCTTCGCCCCCTCCGCTCCCTTGGGGCCGTATCGGATCTCCGCCACGCCGACGACCTTCTGCCCTTCCGGGTCGTTCGCAACCTCTTTCACTTCGAACCCGCGGGCAGCAAGCCCATCGGCGGTGGTGCCTGCGAGCCCCTGCCGCTTCGTCCCGTTGTAGACGTTGATCGTCACCCGGCTGGTGCGCGGGAGTACCTCGGCCGGCGTCACCATGGTCGTCGAGCAGGGCAGCGGAGCGGCGCTCACGGTGGCCACTCCGGCCTCGTCCGCAGCCGGGGTGCCCTGGTCGCGCAACAGCACTGAGATCGCGAAGCCCAGTCCAAACAGCGCCAATGTGCCTAGGCTCACCATGAGCAGGATCGCCCACACCGGCCTGCGTCGCTTTCGCGGATGCCGGATCACGCTTTCTCTCAACGCATTCAACGCCGGCCTCCTGTTCGCCGTAGTCCCAAGTAATCCTGCACCAGCCTGCCACACTCCTGTTCAAGCACTCCGCCAACGACCTCCGGGCGATGGTTGAGGCGCCGATCGCGCACCAGGTCCCAGGCTGAGCCCGCGGCACCGTACTCGTCATTCCATGCTCCGAAGACGAGCCGCGCAACACGCGACATCACCACCGCCCCTGCGCACATCGGGCAGGGCTCAAGGGTGACGACCAGGGTGCAGCCCTCCAGCCGCCAATCGCCAACCGCCGCTGCAGCTGACCGGAGCGCGAGGATCTCCGCGTGGGCCGTCGGATCGACTGCACGTTCACGCTCATTGCCTGCCGCCGCGAGGACCTCCCCCTGCGAGTCCAGCACGATCGCCCCGATGGGGATGTCGCCGGCCGCCCCGGCCTTCACAGCCTCAGACAGCGCCAGGCGCATGGCAGCGGCATCAGTAGTCGTGATGCGGGTCATCCAGCCGGCATGGCGGCGGACAGTTGCGGCAGGAAACCCACGCGCTTGGCGATCAACCGAACCTGCTCGTCCGGGTAGAGGTCCGCGTCCCCGCACAGCAGGGAGAGTTCGGTCGCGTCCAGACCGAAGTCCGCGAACAGGGCCAGGTCGCCGACCGGCTCGAACTCCTCGAGGTCATCCTCGTCCTGCTCCAGCCCGACGAGGTCGGCCAGCTCCTCGGCGAGGTCCCAGTCGAGGATTGCCGTGCCATCGCTGATGAGTGCACGCGTGCGATCGCCCATCTGACGCACGGCGACGAAGAATTCGTCGGAGACGCCGACCAAGCCAAATACCCCGCCCTCGCCCGGGAATTGCCGCAGTGCGGCGACGAGCGCATCAGCCGAGGACGTGCTTCGCTCGGGGAGCGTGAGCACGGTCCACAGGCCCTCCTCGCGCCAGCAGGCAACCGCAAAGTCGATCGATGCTGCATCCGCGCCTTCGCTGCCCATGGGCTGATCGTGGCACGTCGGGGTAGGCTGCGTCACATCGGCGACTACTCTCGCGCCTATGCGCACTCTTGTCATCGACCACCCACTCGTCGCCCACAAGCTCGGACGCCTGCGGGCCGAGGACACCTCGTCCGCGACCTTCCGGCTCCTCGCTGAGGAACTCGTCACACTCCTCGCATACGAGGCGACGCGGACGCTCCTCGTCAAGCCGGTGGAGATCAGGACTCCGGTCGGCCCATGCACGGCCCTGGAGATGGCTGAGCCCAAGCCCCTGGTGGTCCCGATCCTCCGTGCCGGCCTCGGCATGCTCAATGGCATGGTGAAGCTCATGCCGACCGCAGAGGTCGGATTCCTCGGCATGGTCCGTGACGAGACCTCGCTCACCGCAACGACCTACGCCGATCGACTGCCGCACAATCTCGCGCACCGGCAGGTGTTCGTCCTCGACCCCATGCTCGCCACCGGCGGAACCCTCATCGCCGCAATCGACCTGCTGCTCGAGCGCGGGGCCCGCGACGTCACGGCGATCTGCCTGCTCGCTGCCCCCGAGGGGATCGCGCGCCTCGAGGCTGCCTACGACGACCGTGGGGTCGATGTGACGGTCGTGACGGCCGCCGTCGACTCGCACCTGAATGAGAAGGGCTACATCGTGCCCGGACTCGGAGACGCAGGCGACCGCCTCTACGGCGTCGCAGAGTAACCCCGCAACTCATCTGCCCCGGAATCCGGGCCGCCTGAACGAATCCGACCTGAAATCCGTCCGATTCGTTCATCTCACCCATGCAAGCGACCTGACTCTGAGCAGGCGCGACCCAGCCGCCGGGAGCGCGGCAAACTGGGCCGGATGAACGAATCAGCCCCCCAATCGTCCGACTTCGTTCATCTCGCCCCGATTCCGGGCCGGATGGCTAGTGCCTACGGGGGTTACTCGTGCCTGCGGGGGTTAGAGGGCCTTGAGCGCGGCTACCACCTTGGTCAGGGAGTCCTTTGCGTCTCCGAAGAGCAGGGTGGTCTTCGGGTCGAAGAGCACCTCGTTCTCGATGCCGGCGAACCCCGGGCGCATTGATCGCTTGAGGAACACCACCTGCTGCGCCTGATCCACGTTGAGGATCGGCATCCCGTAGATCGGCGCCGACTTGTCGGTGCGCGCTGCTGGGTTCACCACGTCGTTCGCCCCGACGACGAGGACGACGTCGGTCATGGCGAACTCCGGGTTGATCTCGTCCATCTCCTTGAGCTGCTCGTACGGCACGCTCGCCTCCGCGAGGAGGACGTTCATATGGCCCGGCATACGACCGGCCACCGGATGAATCGCGTAATCGACCTCGACCCCCCTCGCCGTCAGCAGATCGGCGAGCTCGCGGAGGGTGCCCTGGGCCTGGGCGACCGCCAGGCCGTAGCCCGGCACGAGGATCACCTTGGCCGCGTAGGCGAGCATGATGGCGACATCATTCGGACTCGCCGACCGGACCGGCCGATCAGGGTCGCCCGTCCCGGATCCGCCCGCCGTCGTGCCGTTGAACGCGCCGAACAGCGTCGCGGTGATCGGCCGGCCCATTGCCTTGGCCATCTCCCGCGTCAGAAGCGTGCCCGACGCACCGACGAGCGTCCCCGCGATAATGAGGAGCACATTGCCCAGGACGTAGCCGCTGGCGGCGACCGACAGGCCGGTAAAGGCGTTGAGCAGCGAGATGACGATCGGCACGTCGGCCCCGCCCACCGGCAGGACGAACAGGATCCCGAGCACGAGGGACAGCACCAGGAGTGCGACGAGCAGCCACGTCTGGGGCGCAGCGACCAGCCAAACCGCCGCCACGAGCGTTGCCGCCGCAACGAGGATCGTCACGAACCTCCCGGCGGGGACGATGACCGGGCGCGAGGTCATGAGTTCCTGCAGCTTCAGGAACGTCACGATGGAGCCGCTGAAGGAGATCGAGCCGACGACCACCGTGAACACGGTCGCGGCGAGGGCGACCGGCTCGCCGGCACCCGCCTCGAGGTATTCCACGACGGAGATAAGCGCGGCCGCGCCGCCACCGACCCCGTTGAAGAGGGCGACGAGTTGCGGCATCTGGGTCATTTTCACCCGACGGGCAGAGATTCCACCGATCGCACTGCCGACAAGGATGGCCGCGATGATGAGGAGGAGGTTGCTGAGCTTGATGCCGCTGAAGAAGAGGACGACGGTCGCGAGAAGCGCGCCGGCAGCACCGAGCAGGTTGCCGTTGCGGGCGCTCTTCGGGGACGACAGGCCCTTGAGCGCGAGGATGAAGAGCACCGCCGCGACGAGGTTCGCGAGCTGGGACCAGGAGGAGCTCATGCCGAGCCCCCGGCCTTCTCGGTGGGTGCGGGCCGTTTCGGCTTGAACATCTCGAGCATCCGGTCGGTGACGACGAAGCCGCCCACGAGGTTGATCGACCCGAGCAGGATCGCGATGACCCCGAGGGTGATCTCCAGAGGATGCTCAGCCGAGCCCGTCACGATGATGCCGCCGAGGAGGACGATTCCGTGGATCGCATTCGCCCCGGACATGAGCGGGGTGTGGAGTACCGTGCTCACCTTCGACACGACCTCGAGGCCGACGAAGATGCTCAGCACGAAAATCGTCAGCAATGCGATGCCGTCCATGGGTCACTCCCCTCCAAGCAGCGCCGTGCGCGCTGCCTCGTTGCGGACCTCGCCGTTCAGGACGACGGCGCACCCGTCAATGACGTCGTCCTGCGGATCGACGAATACCGAGCCGTCTGCAACGGTCAGCCCGAGCAGCGCAAACACATTCATCGAGTACAGCTGCGAGGCATGGACCGGCATCTGGCTCGCGACGTCACGCGCACCCCACACGAGGACCTCGCCGAAGCGGACCCCCTCCCCCGCGACGGATCCTTCGACGTTGCCGCCGCTCTCGCTCGCAAGATCGACGACGACAGAGCCCGCAGACATGGCCTCGACCATCGAGCGCGTGACGAGGAGCGGTGCTTCGCGGCCGGGAATCGAGGCGGTCGTGATGACGACATCCGAGGCGGCCACGTACGGGGCGAGGAGCTCGCGTTGATGTGCCGCACGATCATCGGTCATTTCCCGGGCGTAGCCGCCAGCACCCTCGAGTTGCTCGAGGTCGAGGGTGACGAATACCGCACCCATCGACCGGACCTCGTCGGCGCTGGCGGGCCGGACGTCGTAGGCCGAGACTCGGGCGCCAAGCCGCTTCGCCGTCGCGATCGCCTGGAGACCCGCGACCCCGGCACCTAGAACGAGGACCTTTGCGGCCTGCACCGTGCCGGCCGCGGTCATGAAGAGCGGGAAGAACCGTGGAAGGTGATCAGCCGCCACGACCGCCGCCCGATAGCCGGTGACGAGCGCCTGCGAGGTCAGGGCATCCATCGACTGCGCGCGAGAGATCCGTGGGAGCAGGTCGAAGGAAAGCCCTGTCGCCCCCGCATCGCGCAGGCCGCGCACTGTCTCGACATCGGCAGCCGGGGACAGGAACGAGATGGACACTGCCTCCGCCTTCATGCGCGAGGCGTGCTGATAGTCGAGGGGCCGGACGGAAGCGATGGCATCTGCGTCGGCGAAGGCCCCACCGACGTGGGCTGCCTCGATCACCGTCGCGCCAGCATCCCGGTAGGCAGCGTCCGATGCGAATGCATGGACGCCTGCTCCTGATTGGACATGGACATCGAAACCGAGTTGCGTGAACTTCGAGACGACCTGCGGCAAGATCGCCACGCGTCGTTCACCAACTCGCGTTTCGGCAGGAACGAAGACTCTCACGGTGCGCAGCCTAGGCTCTTGTCATCGCTGATTCCGGCTGAGCGGGCGTTCGAGGCAAACGAGGCCCGTGTGGAGAACATCACGCTACGATCGCGATGTGATGTTCTCCATGTTTCTGCTGTGGATCGTCGTGTTCGCCGGCATCTTCCGCGGCGCCCGCTGGACCATCCCCGTTGCAGTGGTGACGATGGTCTGGAGCCTCGTGCTGCTCAACCTGCACATGACCGACCCGATCCCCTTGAATTTCTAGGACAGGCGCCCGGTGAACCTGACAGCCTCCCGACAACTGTTGATCTTTCGGATCATCAACATCGCTGCGCTCATCGGCCTGCTCGGTGTGCTCACCGGCTCCCTTGACCTGCAGATCCTCGTCGGCGAGCAGCCGTGCCCGCTTTGCCTGCTGCAGCGCTCGGGGATGATCGGCCTCGCGGTCGGTCCCATCATGAACCTGCTGTGGGGCATGCGCCCGGCCCATTACGCCGTGAGCATCCTCGCCGCACTCACCGGCGGCGCCGCAAGTACGCGGCAGATCCTCCTGCACATCGCGACCCCGGGCGATCCGGGGTACGGGCCGGCAGTCGCCGGCTTCCACCTTTACACCTGGGCTTTCATCACCTTCGCCGTCGGCGCGGCCGGCTGCGCGGTTCTGCTGCTCTTCAGCAGCCAGTTCACCCTCGGTGACACCGGGGTGCTGCGCCGCAAGGGTCCGATGCGGATCGCCACGCTGTCCGTCGTCGTGTGGACCTTCGTCTATCTCGTCATCATCGCCGTTACGGTCCTGCCCGAGTGCGGCCTCGGGATGTGCCCGGATGACCCGGCGAGCAACGGATCCATCAAGACACCGGTCGGCGTCTTCGGATTCCTGGTCTTCGTTCTCGGGTCGCTCGCGCTCGGGTACCTGCTCGATCGCCTGCTCCCGAGCGATGAGGACGAACTGACTCTCGCGCCCATTCCGTAGGGCGCCTATCCGCGACGTCCTACTGCAGGATTTTCGTCAGGTAGTTGTCGAGGATGACGGTCACCTCGCGCGATCCGGTCGTGCCGAGGAGCTGCACCGGGGTGCCGGTGCCCTCAGCCTGCTGGAACGCGATCCGCTCGGGCATCGACGGCTTGAGCACTGACTTCGCGCCGACGAGGGCGATCATCTCCTTGACCCGGAAGTCGTGCTCCTCGGAGACACTGCGAACCTTGTTGATGACAACGCCGGCAAGGCTCAGTTCCGGGTTCGTGCTGCTGGCGATCTCGGTGATCTCCTCGACTGCGCGCTGGACGCCCTGAGCGCCGAAGTACGTCGGGGTCGTGACGATGACCGCTCGGTCGGCCGCGGTGAGCGCCTCACGGGTCAGGGCGCCGAGCGATGGCGGGCAGTCGATGAATGCAACGTCATAGCCTTGAACGAGCGCGAGGGCCCGCCTCAGCTTGCCGAGGGCGCCCGAGCCGTTCCAGGCGTCGAACCTGATGACGTTCGGGTGCGACGGCAGGACGTCGAGTTCGCCGATGTACGCATCCCAGTCGCAGGGAGCGATCGCCGACTCGATGACCCCCTTCGTGGGATTCGCGAGGACGTCGGCCACGCTCGTCTTCCCGACCTGGGATCGCAGGATGCTCGTCGCATTGCCCTGGGGGTCGAGGTCGACAACCAGCACGGACAGGCCCCGATGCGCGGCCGCCGAGGCGAGGCCAATCGTGAGGCTCGTCTTCCCCGTTCCGCCCTTGTTCGCAAGGATTGCCACAGTTCTCATGTAGGCATCATGCCCGATCGCCGTGAGGAAAGCGCCCTCCTCGGCACAAGTCGGACCGCGCATATCCCGTTGGCCGAAGGACGGCCGGGCGCTGAAACCGGGTTAGCATGGAGGCCCCCCGGAACAGGAGCACCCATGCGTCGAATTGCCAGAATCGTGGCCTCTGCCGCCTGTTGCGCCACCATCAGCGCCTCGCTTGCCACTGCATTCGCCCTCCCGTCGGCCAGTGCTGCGGAGCCGACGAGCGGGGAGTGTCATGTGAATGCACCGCTCGGGCCGAAGAAGGGGTCCAACCTCCAGGCGACAGCGTCCTGCGAGGGCCCCCACCTCTCGGAGACCTTTTTCGTGGGCTCCCTGCCCGCAAGCTTTCCTGACCCGGCCAAGGCCAGCGCCCAGCAGATAGCCGCCGTGCGCGCAAGCAACTGCACTGTCCAGCGGATGAACGCCTACATGGGCCTGAACTCCCCGGTCCCCTCACGGTTCCGGCCGGTTGCACTCTTCCCGAACAGTGTCGAATACGCCGCTGGCGACCGCTGGATCCGCTGCGATCTCGTCTACAGCAGCGGTCTCAGCCTCGGCGAGATGCCCAAGCCGGCCGCCCAGTGGGTCGGTGACAACGTCGCGGACTTGACGGTCTTCAACTACTGCACCCCCGGCGTCGGCTACTCGAAGATGCCGAGCCCGACGAAGACCTCGGCCCAGCAGTGCACGAACCCCTCGAAGCAATGGGTGCTCGTCTCAAGGCCGACCGTGGGCAGCATCGGGCAGAAGTACCCGGGATCTCGCTCCCTCAACAGCAAGGCCGCCGCGAAGTGCAAGGTATTTAAGAACACCTACAGCGGGGGGATCAAGGACCCGTACAGCCGCGGCTGGTCCTACATCTATCCGATGGCGAAGGGCTGGACCGAGGGGGTGCGCACCGTGTCGTGCTGGGTGCCGCTCAAGCAGTACCTCAACTCCAAGTAGTGCGCATTGACGTCGAGACCCACGACGACCTCAAGCGCCTTGCCTCCGAGTTTCACCTCAGCGTCGGCTAAGAGCGCGCGCGGATAGGTGACTCAGGGATCCGGCTGAGCGGGGTCGTCCCTGAGTTGTTGAAGGGTGAGGCTCTCGAGTTCGGATGTCAGTTCGCGTAGTCGTCTGGCGTTGTCGAGGAGTGGGCGTATGGCGTCGGCCTGCGCGGTGTCCAGGGTCCGGGTGACGGTCTTGTTGTCGACCTTGCGGGTCCAGGTCAGGTAGGGCCCGTGCAGCTGTGGCGGGTCTGCGTGGCACCGGCAGCCCTTGTTGCCGCATGTCGTCCGTCGCTCGACCAGGCTGCCGGGCAGCGGCGGGCCCAGTGCCGCGATCGCGGCTGCGATCACCGCGCGCCTCCGGTCGATTGCGGCCTTCGGGACACGCGCATTCGGTCGGCCTGCCATCCCGCACCTCCGGGCTTGAAGTAGCAATACTTGAAGTAGCAGTACTTCATGTTTCGCTGCCGAGGCTAGCAAACGGAGGGCGTCATGCTCGCAATGGAACCCCGCACCGTCGAAGCGGTCTGGAGCGCCATCGAAGGCCACCTGCCCGTCCGCCCGCCAGACACCCACCCGCTGGGATGCCACCGGCCACGGATCCCGGACCGAGACTGCTTCGAGGGCATCCTCACCAGGCTCGTGACCGGCTGCTCCTGGGACGTGGCAGCCCGGCTCACCAAGGCAAGCGAGACCACGCTGCGCGCACGGCGCACCGAATGGCTGGCCGCCGGCGTCTTC
>WLOY01000106.1 GCA_009699015.1 Actinomycetota bacterium
CGCCGGTGCCGTGCGGCCCGCGCCAGAGGCGGAACTTCGCCATGTAGCTCATGTCTACGCCATCCCTACCGAGGTGAGTTCTTCCGTGGTCATGTACTTCTTCAGTTCCGCCGCATCGAAGAGCGTGATGAGCTCGACCGGGATCGTCGGCACGGCCTGCTTGGTGACGTCGATCTGATTGTCGCTGATGCGGCAGATGAGGTTCACCTGACGCCAGTCGGGGCTCATCACCGGAAAGTCGTTGCGGGTGTGACCGCCACGCGACTCCTCGCGGGCGAGCGCCGCCTTCGCGACGCACTCCGAGACCAGGATCTGCTTGGGCAGGTCCAGTGCGAGATGCCAGCCCGGGTTGTAGTCGCGGCCGCCCATCGCATGGGCCCGGCCGATGCGCACCTTCAGGCCCTCGATCTTCTCGAGCGCCGCGCGCATCTCATCGCCCGTGCGGATGATCCCGACGAGATCGTTCATGATGGTCTGCAGTTCGTCTTGGATCTTGAAGGGGTTCTCGTCGCGCGACGCATCGAAGGGCTCGAGGGCCCGCTCCATCGCGAGACTTATCTCGTCCTCGGACAGGGCCGGGGCAACGCCCTTCTCCTTGAGGCTCTCCACATACTCGGCGGCATACAGCCCAGCGCGCCGGCCGAACACGAGCAGATCCGACAGCGAGTTGCCGCCGAGGCGGTTCGAGCCGTGCATGCCGCCCGATGACTCGCCTGCCGCGTAGACGCCGCGGACTCCGATGAGCTCCTGCGAATCCGGGTCGACCTCGATCCCGCCCATGACGTAATGGCAGGTGGGTCCGACCTCCATCGGCTCGAGGGTGATGTCGACGTCAGCGAGCTCCTTGAACTGGTGCCACATCGAGGGCAGCTTCGCCTTGATGACGTCGGCAGGCAGTCGCTTGGAGACATCGAGGAACACGCCGCCGTGCGGCGATCCGCGGCCGGCCTTGACCTCCGCATTGATCGCGCGAGCGACCTCGTCACGCGGGAGGAGCTCCGGCGGGCGCTTGTTGTTGTCGGGATCGGTGTACCAGCGGTCGGCCTCGTCCTCGGTCTTCGCGTACTGCGCCTTGAAGACATCGGGGATGTAGTCGAACATGAACCGCCGGCCCTCGGAGTTCGTGAGGACCCCGCCGTCGCCGCGGACCGACTCGGTGACGAGCAGGCCCTTGACGCTCGGCGGCCAGACCATGCCGGTCGGGTGGAACTGCACGAACTCCATGTTGACGAGCGCGCCGCCGATCATCATCGCGAGCGCATGACCGTCGCCGGTGTACTCCCAGGAGTTGCTCGTGACCTTGAAGGACTTGCCGATGCCGCCGGTCGCGATGACCACGGATGGGGCCTCGATGACGACGAAGCTACCGGTCGAGCGCCAGTAGGCGAGCACGCCGGTCGCGTGGCGCTCGGCGCCCTCGCCGGCCATGAACACATCGGTGACCGAGCACTCTGCGAAGATCTTGATGCCCGACTCGTAGTCGCCCGTGTTCTGCTTATCCACCTGCTGCAGCTGGACGATCTTCTGCTGGAGGGTGCGGATCATCTCCAGGCCGGTGCGGTCGCCGACGTGGGCGAGGCGCGGGTACTCGTGGCCGCCGAAGTTGCGCTGGCTGATCTTGCCCTCGGCAGTGCGGTCGAACAGGGCGCCCCAGGACTCGAGCTCCCAGACGCGGTCGGGTGCCTCCTTGGCGTGCAGCTCCGCCATCCGGTAGTGGTTGAGGAACTTGCCGCCGCGCATGGTGTCGCAGAAGTGGACGTTCCAGCCATCGTTGGAGTTGACGTTCGCCATCGATGCGGCGATGCCGCCCTCGGCCATGACGGTGTGCGCCTTGCCGAAGAGCGACTTGCTCATGACCGCGACGGTCTTGCCGGCCTCGCGAGCCTCGACGGCCGCGCGAAGGCCCGCCCCGCCCGCGCCGATGACGACGACGTCGAAGGAATAACGCTCAGTGTCCGACATGGTGTCCCTCTTAGAAGAAGTAGAAGTTGGTGATGGCGCCGGATGCGACCTCGCGGACGTAGAAGTCCGTGAAGGCTACGAAGATGAGTGAGATCCAGGCGAACTTCGGGTGGTGGACGTTGATCTTCGACACCCACGTCCAAGCCTTGTAACGGACCGGATGCGCCGAGAAGTGCTTGAGACGGCCGCCCATCGCGTGACGGCACGAGTGGCACGACAGCGAGTACATCCAAAGGAATGCCGCGTTCATGAGCAGGATGAGCGTGCCGATGCTCATGTGGCCCCACGCGCCCTCGGCGTTGCGGAACGCGAGGATTCCGTCGTAGGTGAGGATGAGGTTGAAGATCAGGCCCGCGTAGAAGAAGTAGCGGTGACTGTTCTGGATGATGAGCGGGAACCGGGTCTCGCCCGTGTACCGCTTGTGCGGCTCGGCAACTGCGCACGCCGGCGGTGACTGCCAGAACGAGCGGTAGTAGGCCTTGCGGTAGTAGTAGCAGGTGAGCCGGAAGCCCAGCGGGAAGATGAGGATGAAGAGCGCCGGCGAGAACGCGTATCCGCCGAAGAACCAATCTCCGAAGGGCGTGAAGCCGAGCAGGGTCGCGCCCTCAGGGCACGAGGTCGACAGGCACGGCGAATAGAACGGGGAGATGAGCGGCTCGGCGAAGTAGAAGTCGTTCTCGAAGGCCCGCCATGTCGAGTAGATGACAAACAGCACGAGCACCGCCGCGGTGATCGCTGGCTGGATCCACCATGCGTCTGTGCGCAGAGTGCGGGCCTTGATCTGCGCCCGCTGGTCAGGCGCGCCCTGGCTCGATGGTGGGCTGGTGACACTTGCCATGCTCGGTCCTCCCACAGTGGCTTGATTCCGCGGGGTTTCACTTCGCGGTCCGTCGAATGCTACGGGAAGCGGCGGGCGCCGGCACCGGGACAGCGTGCGAGGTTCATCACACGAGCCCGGTTCCGGCCGACCTGCGACACGACAGGTCAGGCCCTAACCCAGTTTGGGCGCGTTGATGTCGCCCTTGCTGGCCCGATCAAGTCCCGCCGCGACACCTATCCGCCCAAACGGCATCTTGGGAACAGCCCGCACGGCACGCCGTCACCTGCCGCGGCGCTCTCCCGTGGGCTACAGGTCTACGGCGAAGTACTGGGTCTCGAGGAACTCGTGGATGCCGGCGAACCCGCCCTCCCTGCCCAGGCCCGACTCCTTCATCCCGCCGAACGGAGCCGCCGGGTCGGAGGCGAGGCCGCGATTGATCGCGACCATGCCCGACTCCATCTGTCGGGCCACCTTGATGCCCGCCCCGGCATCCTTGGCGAAGACATAGGAGATCAGCCCGTACTCGGTGTCGTTGGCCATGCGGACGGCGTCCGCCTGGTCGGTGAAAGTGACGATCGGGGCGACCGGGCCGAAGATCTCGTTTCGGGTGAGCACGGACCCGTGCTCGACGCCGCGAACGACATAGGGCGCGATGAAGGCCCCCTCGGTCGGCGCCACGGATGATGCGTTGAGCAGGGCACCCTCGCCGGCCGCCTCGTCGAGCAGTTCGTGGATCTTGTCGCGCTCCTTCACCGAGACCATCGCACCGAGGTCATTGGCGTGATCGCTGGCAGGGCCGATCTTCAAGGCCGCGAACGCCCCCTCGAGCTTGGACGAGAACTCCTCGGTCACCGACTCGTGGACGTAGAAGCGGTTCGCGGCAGTGCATGCGGCACCGCCATTGCGCATCTTCGCGATCATCGCGCCGGCAATGGCCGCGTCGACGTCGGCGCCCTCGAGGACGAGGAAGGGGGCGTTGCCGCCCAGCTCCATCGAGGACGGGAGCACCCGCTCAGCCGTCTGGACAAGCAGCATCTTGCCGACGTACGTCGAGCCGGTGAACGACAGCGTCGCGACACGCGGATCGGCGAGGATCGCCGACGACACAGCGCCGCTCGTCGAGGTCGTGATGATGTTCACGACGCCCGCGGGCACGCCCGCGCGCTGGAGGACATCGCCGATCCACAGCGCGGTGAGCGGGGTCTCGCCGGCCGGCTTGAGCACCGCGGTGCAGCCCGCCGCCAGCGCCGGGGCCAGCTTGCGGGTGGCCATCGCCGCCGGGAAGTTCCAGGGGGTGATCATGTAGGCGACACCCATGGGACGGTGATCGGTGATGATCGTCTTGTCGCGCGCCGGTGCGTACCGGAAGCCGCCCTCGATCCGCGATGCCTCCTCGGAGAACCACCGGAAGAACTCCGCGGCGTAGGTTGCCTCACCTATCGCATCGCGCCACGCCTTGCCGTTCTCCAGGCTGATGAGGCGTGCGCAGGTCTCGAGCTCGGCGGACATGATCTCGAAGGCCTTGCGCAGGATCTCGGCACGGACGCGCGCCGGAGTGGCCCCCCAGGTCTGGAAGGCATCGTGAGCGGACGCCACTGCCTCAAGTCCGTCGGCAACCGACGCATTCGAGATATCGGCGATGGCGGCTCCCGTCGCCGGGTCGATCACGGGCATCCGGGCATCGGTCTGCAGCCACTCCCCTGAGATGAGCAGTCCGGTCGGCGCGATGGTCGATGACATTGGTCCTCCAGCGGTCATGTTCAGGGTTGACGCAGCCTAGTCCGCGTGTCCCGCAGGCTGCCATCGAATGCCACCGGCTTAACATTGGGCGGTCATGCACCGGCTAATCCTCACCCTCGCACTCGCCTGCTCGCTCGCCCTCGGGGCGTCCGGAGCGGCTAGCGCCGAGACCATCGGCGGCGAGCAGCTCTCCAAGCGGGGCGTGCAGGTCAACCCCGGTCCGGACGCCAAGCCGGTCCCGGAGATCTGGGCAGAGACGTGGATCCTCGTCGATGCGACGAACGGCACCGTCCTCGCAGCGAAGAACTCGCATGACCGGCGACCGCCGGCGAGCACCCTGAAGACCCTCACTGCCCTCACCGTCCTCCAGGAGCTCACGCTCGACCAGACCTACGTGGCGAAGTCCAAGGACACCCGCGTCGAAGGCGCCAGGGCGGGCCTCATCGCGGGCAAGCGCTACACGGTCGAGGACCTCCTCTACGGAACGTTCCTGCGCAGCGGCAATGACGCTGCCACGGCACTCGCCCGGGCCCCGGGCAGCGTCAAGCGCACCATCGATCGGATGAATGAGGTCGCCCGCCAGCTGCAGGCGAACGACACGACCGCGAAGACCCCGACCGGCCTCGACCACAAGGGACAGGTATCGAGCGCATACGACCTCGCGCTCATCGCGCGCGCCGGGCTCGCGAGGCCCGACTTCGCGAAGCTCGCCCGGACGAAGACCCACCGGTTCCCCGGTGGCGGGGGCAGCACCTACACGATCTACAACCAGAACCGCCTGCTCATGGGCGGATTCAAGGGCGCTATCGGCGTGAAGACCGGCTTCACCACGAACGCAGGGCGCACCTTCATCGGAGCCGCGACCCGAAAGGGCACCACCCTCATCTTCGTTGGCATGGGTATCCACGACGGCAGCGCCTCGGCGGCCAGCAAGGCCCTGAAATGGGGCTTCAAGAACCTCGGCAAGGTCACGCCCGTCGGCAACATGGTCGGACCGATCTCGGTGGCAGGCGAAGCGGCCACGCTCCCCGACACCCCGACGGGCGCCTCGGACGAAGAGCTCGCGACCGCCGGCCTGGGCATACCCCCGGCCGGCGACTCGATGGCACCCTGGTGGTTCTGGCTCATCCTTCTGCTCGCCGTCTGCGCTCTGGTCCTCGGCTGGCTCGGCAAGCGTCGGCAGCAGACGGCGGGGTCGGGCGCCGGAGCGCATCAGGCGCCCCGCGCTAAGCGTCAGTACCGGCCCTATCAGCCGTTGTGACCCTCCGGCGACGACCCGGTCACGGCTCGGGGATCGCCACGAATCCCACCGCGTCGTAGACCGCGGCGAGAGTATGGCGAGCCGTCTCGCGAGCCTTGCCCGCGCCCTGGCCCATGAGCCGGCGCAGCTCATCGGGCTGCTCCATGAGCTCGTTCACCCGCTCGCGGATCGGCCGGATGAACTCGATGGCCACCGCCGCGGTCTCGGTCTTCAGGTCTCCGTAGCCCCGGCCCTCGTAGCCGGCGACAAGGGTCTCCATCAGGGTGCCGGTCAGCGCCTGCTGCATCGTGAGCAGATTCGAGACACCGGGCTTGGCCACCGGATCGAACCGGATCTCACGCTCGGAGTCGGTGACGGCGCTCTTGAACTTCTTCGCCAGCACCGCATCGTCATCGAGGAGGAATGCGCAGCCGGCCGGGCTGGACTTGCTCATCTTGGCGGTCGGATCCTGCAGGTCGACGATCTTTGCGGTGTCCTTCACGAACAGGCCCGCCGGCACCGTCAGGGTCTCGCCGAAGGTGGCGTTGAATCGCTGGGCGAGATCGCGTGTGAGCTCGAGGTGCTGGCGCTGGTCCTCGCCGACGGGCACGGCATCGGCCTGGTAGATGAGGATGTCAGCGGCCTGGAGGATCGGGTAGGTGAAAAGCCCGACGGTCGAGCGGTCGGCGCCGCCCTTCTGCGACTTGTCCTTGAACTGGGTCATCCGACTCGCCTCGCCGAATCCGGTCTGGCACTCGAGCACCCAGGCGAGCTGACTGTGCTCGGGAACGTGGCTCTGCACGAAGACCGTGCACCGCTGCGGGTCCAGGCCGATGGCGAGCAGTTGCGCGAACGACAGGAGGGTCCGGTGGCGCAGGAGGGCCGGGTCGTGATCGACGGTGATGGCGTGCTGATCGACGACTACGTAATAGGCATCATGGGTGTCTTGGACCCTCACCCACTCGCGCAGCGCCCCGAGGTAGTTGCCGATGTGGAATGCGTCTGCGGTCGGCTGGATGCCGGACAGGACACGCGGGGGCCGGGCTGCGGAGGGTGCCATGGCCCTATCCTCCCAAGGACGGACCATCCGGCGTCAGGCGGTCGCCCTCGCCGGCATCGTCTGCCAGCGGCGTGATGCGAACCCGTGCGATGCGTCGTCCATCGAGCTCGAGGACCTCGAACCGATGCCCGGCCTCGACCACCGAGTCGCCGAGCACCGGCAGGCTGCCGATTCGGGAGACGACGAACCCGGCCACCGTCTCGTATGGGCCATCGGGCAGTTCGATGCCCGTCTCCTCGTGGAAGTCCTCGATGTTCATGAGGCCCTCGAGGGTGGTGACCCCGAACGACCTGGCCGTCTGCGGATGCTGGACCAGGTCGTACTCGTCCTTGATGTCGCCGATGAGCTCCTCGACGAGATCCTCCATCGTGACAATGCCGGCGGTGCCGCCGTACTCGTCGACGACGACGGCGAGGTGCTGGCGCAGCCGGCGCAGCTCGGTGAGCGTGCTCAGCACGCCGTTCGTGCCTGGAAAGGCCGCGACCGGGCGGACGAGCTCCCCGACGCGAATCGACCGCTCCGCGAGCTCGGGGTTGAGAATGTCGCGGATGTGGACGAAGCCGACGACATCGTCGGTCGAATCGCGTGCCACCGGATAGCGGGAGTGCGGGCGGGCGGCAACCACCTTCACGGCCTTGAAGATGGGCAGGTCTGCGTCGAGGAACTCGACCTCGGTGCGCGGGACCATGACCTCGCGAAGCTCGCGGTCGCCCGCCGCGAAGACATCGTCGATGAGCTCGCGCTCCTCGACGCTCAGGTCCTCGTGGGCGGCGACGAGATCGCGGAGCTCCTCGCCGCTGATCTGCTCCTTCGCGGCTGTCGGGTCGACCCCGAACAGGCGGACGATCGAATCGGACGCCCAGGAGAGCGCGATGATGAAGGGTCGAAACACCTTCGCCATGATGTCGACCGGGGCCGCGACGAACAGGGCAACCTTCTCGACCCGCTGAAGCGCAATTCGCTTGGGAACGAGCTCGCCGAGCACGAGCGACACGTACGCGATGACCACTGTCACGAGAATGAAGGCGATGGTCTCCGAGGCACCCTTGCCAAGGCCCCAGCCCACGAGTACGGGCTCAAGGCTCGGCGCGATCCGCGAGGCGCCGAACCCTGCTGAGATGAACCCGGCGAGGGTGACCCCGACCTGGCCGGCCGCGAGGAATCGGTTCGGGTCCGACGTCAGTTGAGCGAGCCGACGGCCCCGGAGGCCCTGCTCGCTGAGCCGCTGCACCTGGCTGTCGCGCAGCGAGACGAGGGCCAGCTCTGCCGCGGCGAAGAATCCGCCGAGCAGGATGAAGAACAGGACGACGGCAATATTGACCCACACGTCACTCATGTCCGCACCCTGCCCATAGCCCCAGAATAGGGCCGCGGTCAGAGCCGACGCTTCCATCGTCACCCAGGCCCATCCGTAAGATCGGCACCATGACGGACGGAACCGGCGACCACGACTTCATCGATCGCCTCACCCTCGTGCCGATCGACCGGGATATCTTCACCGGCATCTGCCACTCGGGTGCGCCCATGCGGGCCTTCGGCGGGCAGATTGCCGCGCAGTCGCTCATGGCAGCCGGCGCCACGATCGGCGATCCGGCCCGCCACGTCCATTCGCTCCACGGCTACTTCCTGCGCCCGGGCCGCACCAAGGAATCCATCACCTACCTCGTCGACCGACCGCGCGACGGGAGGTCATTCTCGACGAGGATCGTGCGAGCCGTGCAGCAGGGCGAGACGATCTTCATGATGACGGCGTCATTCGCCCTGACCGACCCGGGGCCAGCGCATCAGTTCAATGCGCCGACCGTCGCGGCCCCGTCGTCGCTCCCCGGGTCACGCATCTCCGACGCCGTGCCCTCCGAGGTCCGCGAGCGCAGGCGCCTGGACTATCCGGAGGAGCAGCTGTTCGAGCTTCGCTTCGTCGAGGACGAGCATGAGACCCTGCCGCTCATCGATGACCGATACGAGCGCACGACCTGGGTGCGCCTCACCCAGCCGCTGCCCGACGATCCCCTCATTCAGGCGTGCGCGCTCACCTACCTCTCCGATCTCACGATGGTGGGCACGGCATTGGCGCCGCACCACAGCCTCAGGGACAGCCTGCAACTCGCCTCGATCGACCATGCAATGTGGTTCCACGCGCCGGTGCGCGTCGACGACTGGCTGCTCTTCGCCCAGGACACCCCGGTCGCGAACGGCGGCCACGGCCTCGCCCGCGGCCTGTTCTACGACACGAAGGGCGTCCTCGTGGCCTCGGTCGTCCAGGAGTCCCTCATGCGCGACCGCCGGCAATAGCACGTGCAGCCTTCCTCCCCCGGGTGTCGGCCAGCGCTGGTCCCCTCGGCCCTCGTACGCGGTCGTGCCTGGGCTAGCCGTAGGTGCAGGACGTCACGAGGTTCTTGACGAGGCTGACGGTGAAGCGATCCCATCGGAAGTCCATCGTGACCATCTGCGGCTCGCCGTCGATGGTCCCGGCCCGCATTGAGTAGCCGTTCGAGGCTGCGAATGCCGCCGCCTTCTCGTAGGTCATCGCACCATCGACCATCTGCCCGCACATCGCCACCATCTGTGCCGAACCGGTGACTTCTCCGCCGCCACCGCTCACCTGCTCAAGGCTTGAAGCGATGGAGATGAGTTGCGCGTATGAAAGACCGGCGGTCGTGATGACGATCGACGTGCGCCCCGGCGCCGTCATCGTCGAGGCCGGGCGGGCGGTCATGCGAAGCACGCCGCCGCTTCTTGCAACGTCAGCCTTCGAGCATCGATACCCGGCGGGGACCGGCCGGGGGTTCGCATTCGCCGGTTGGACGAAGCAGTTCGCGAACACCTGCGCCGTCACCTTCGCCTGGGTGCCGGGCGATCCGAGGGGGATAACGACGCTGCCCACCGGTGCCATGCTCGTCGAGTAGGCGGGCTCCGCAGCCCAGCCGGTGTCGCCCCACTTCTCGGCGATGGTGAAGGACGGACGGGACGTCGATGCGGCTCGCAGCGCTCCGTAGGTCGCTCCCGCATAGGTATCGCCAGAACGCGCCTCACCGTTCGCGAACGTCAGCCCATCAGCGATGACGTCAACCGGCTTCGTCATGCGCAGTCCGGCCGTGCGGCCCGGCTCCCACAGTGAGCCGGCGCTGCCGAGTTGCGAGGCGGCTTCCTGCCAGCCCTGCGCCTTCGATGCGGTGTCAGGCGCAGCCGCGGCACTCGGTGCCAGCACGGTGAGCGTCGCCCCCACGAGGCCGACCGAGACTAGGAGCGCCACCCATGCAACGGGCATCGCGGGCCGTGCGGAAGTCGTCATTCCACAACGGTACGTCACGACTCCGAGGATTCCACCACGCTCATGCTGATGTCGCTGTCGCTGCCGGGCACGTTGTCGGTCCGCAGGAGGCCGACTCGCGCAGCGCGGGTCACGGCCTCCGTCCGGCTCTTCGACTCCAGGAGCTCCAGGATGATCTGGACCTCGGCCTTGACTGTCGACAATGAGAACCCGAGCGACCTTGCGATGCTGCTGTTGCTCTTTCCCTCAGCCAGCAGCTGGAGCACCCGTTGCTGGCGCTCGCTCAGGCCCAGCGGCCGCGAACGAGCATGCACGCTCACCTCGACCGGAATGCTGTTCTTCAGGTCGTCGATTCGCTGCCAAAGTGCCATCGCGGCGCAGATCCCCTCCATGAACGCATAGTCGAACCACGACCACGGATCGGGGTACGCGCAGACGATGGTGCAGGCGGCAACGGCAGTCCCCGCGTACACGAGTGGCAGCCCAAGAATCGTCGCGTCGGAGTTCGACGCCTCTCCATGCCTGACGTACTTGGCCCAACCGACCATGAGCGGATACCGATCGTCGATCTCGCCCATCTTCACCACGACCGCCTCGCCGGTCAGGAAGGCCCGAGTGAGCGGGTAGTCCCACGTAACCGGTACGGATTCATGACGGGTGGAGGGGATGAATCCGAACGAACCACGTCGAGTCAGGGCCGAGCGATCCGGCGTCGGCGCGTAGATGGCAACGGCCAGTGGATGGTAGATCGACATTGGCCCCCGAGCGAGCGCCTCCACGAGGGCATCGCCAGTTGGATCATTGCTGATGAGCTTTAGGAGTGCCGAGCGAGACGCCATGTGATCACCAGCGTGCTCCCAGGTCATCACGTCATGTCCCCTCTTCGCTGAGTCGTCATCACGTCATGGTCGAGTGAAAACATACCGGCCATGGCCGCACTCTGGCCGACCCAACCGAGTAATGAGCGCATGTGCACACCGCCCAATGGAATGCTCTCCACCGGGGAGACACGCCCGGTCACCTCGGTGGCCAGCGCTTCCTCGTCTCGGTCGGGGGGCTGCGAGACGAGGAAGCGACGGCGCCCGCGAAGGGCGCCGTCGCTCACAGCCTTTGACACGTGCCGTCCCTATGAGGACATGGCCTTCTGCAGGTTCTCATCAATGGACGCGAGGAAGTCCTGCGTGGTCTGCCACGGCTGCTCCGGGCCGATGAGCATCGCGAGGTCCTTGGTCATCTTGCCCTCTTCGACCGTCTCGATGCACACGCGCTCGAGGGTCTCCGCGAAGGCCGTGACATCCGGGGTGCCGTCCATCTTCCCGCGGTGGGCGAGGCCTTGGGTCCACGCGAAGATCGACGCAATCGGGTTCGTCGAAGTCGGCTTGCCCTGCTCATGCTGGCGGTAGTGGCGGGTCACCGTGCCGTGGGCGGCCTCAGCCTCGACGGTGCGGCCGTCCGGGGTCATGAGCACCGAGGTCATGAGTCCGAGTGATCCGAAGCCCTGCGCGACCGTGTCGGATTGGACGTCGCCGTCGTAGTTCTTGCACGCCCAGACGTAGCCACCCTCCCACTTCATGGCCGCTGCGACCATGTCGTCGATGAGCCGGTGCTCATAGGTGATGCCGGCCGCC
>WLOY01000107.1 GCA_009699015.1 Actinomycetota bacterium
ATAGGATTCCTCTCCTGAGTTCCCACCGCGCGCCGTAGCCCCGTCCAAGAGTTGGCCAAAACCCGAAACTTCGACTCCGGCATGGTCAAGCAGGATTCGACAAATCGCAGCGTTGCTCGACACCACAGGTACTGAAAGCTCCGTTTCCAGCGCCGGCAGTTCGGCGATGATCCTGATGCCGGTGCAACTCACGAGAAGGCCGTCGATGTCAGCGCCCATCAAGGGCAATGCTGCCTCCAAGACTTCTCCAGGAGTGACGGATTGGAGCGTCACATCGTCCACGAGCTCATCGCCAAAGAGCAGCGCCGTGCGCATCACCTCGATCCCAGATGCGTTCAAGAACTGCACGAGCGCCTCTGTCACCTCAGTCGAGTATGGCGAGACAAGCGCGATGCGCGAGCTTCCCACTCGATTCAGGGCTTGCACTACTGCAGATGATGCAGTCACGCACTCAACACCCAACAGCGCTCGAATCCGCTGCTCGATCGCGCGGTTTCCCTCGACACCGCCCATAAAGCTGCCGCTCGTACAGGCATAGATGAGGACTGAAGGGTGTATCGGGGCGAGCAGCGTCGCTGACTCTTCCAAGTGGCACAGCGCGTCAGCCAAGCTTTCCGCAGTGACCGTGCCTGGATACCTGACACGGCTGAAGTGCACGCCGACGCAACCCCGCAGAACATGAGCAAGCTCCGGCTCCAAGGAAAGATCTGAGTCCAGCAACATGATTCCCGCGCGAGCCAGTCCCGCCGTTAGAGTCGATTCAGCCACAGGTTCCCCATTTCATCGCGGTTCGCGTTCCAGCCGGGCGGCACCACCGTGGTCGCCGTTGACTCGGTGATCACGGCCGGCCCAAGGACAACGGCATCACTAGCAATTGCGGAGCGCTGCACAAAAGTGGTGTCCATCCACGCTCCGAAGTACGCCTTCTTCTGGGTGGGAGCTTCCCCAGACGTAGATTCGTCCCGCAACTCAGGGGTTGGGAGGATAAGAACCGCCTCGAGTCGGACGTTGACGATCTCCACCGGAGTAGTTGTCTCGCAGAAACCAAATCGTTTCGCGTGAGCTTCGTCGAATGCGGTGCGGATAGCGATTGAGTTTAGCTCTCCTGCGTCGATGCCTACTTGAACCTCGTGAGCCTGCCCGACGTAACGTAGATCGACAACGACCCTGATCTCGGGTGGTGTGGCGAACCCGAACTCAGCGAACTCGTCCATCGCCATAGTGCGCATCTCGTCTATGAGCGGCTGCGCCACTTCCGACGCTCGCTCGACCAATGCGATCCGTGTTCGCACGTAATGACGGGTGACGTCAGCGCACACCATTCCGTACGCGCTGAACACTCCTGGTGCGACAGGTACAAGGACGCGACGCATTCCGAGTTCGTCCGCGCACATCGCTGCGTGCAGGCCACCCGCACCGCCATAGCAGGTTAGGACGAAGTCGCGTGGATCGTGACCCTGCTCGACGGAGACGAGCCGAAGGGCACGACTCATGTTGGCTGTGGTAACTCGGAGGGCCTGCCATGCTGATTCCTCCACCGAAGTCGAAAGGCGAGCGGCCACGGGTGCGAATACGGCACACGCGGCGGCGCTATCCAGGCTTAGGTAGCGGTTTGGATCCCCGTCATCGAGCAATACTCCTAGGGCACACCACGCATCCGTAACCGTCGCTTTGCTGCCACCTCGGCCATAACAGGCCGGGCCGGGTACGGCTCCCGCACTGCTCGGGCCGGACTGAATCAACCCGCCTTCGTCCACGGAGATAATCGACCCCCCACCAGCCCCGACAGTCTCTATCCGGAATGTCGGCAGCATGCTCGGCAGGCCGTCAATATTGGAGTCGTAGGTGATTTCCGGCCTCCCAGCTCGAACCATGGCGACATCCGTGCTCGTTCCCCCCATGTCCAGGCAGATGACGTCGCCAATCCCGGCAACCGAAGCAACGTGACTCGCCGCAAGCACTCCGCCGGCAGGACCAGATAGGCACAATGCTGCTGCGCTGCCACCGGCCGCTGAGATCGGGACAACTCCGCCATGCGACTGCATGACAAGGACATCTGCCGTGAAGCCCGCCTCAAGGAGGGCCTGCACAATCTTGTCGGTATGGACTGCGATCACCGGGCCCAAGTACGCATTGAGGACCGTGGTGCTCATTCGGTCGTACTCTCGGTAAGCCGCAACCACCTTGTGTGATTGGCTCACATGAAGGCCCGGACGATGCTTGGCAATCGCATCGGCAAGCATCGCCTCATGAACTCCATTTCTGTACGCGTGCAAGAAGCAGATCGCCACCGAATCCGCACTCGCTTCATCAACCAATGCAAGGACGGCGTCGGCCGCTGCCGACGCATCGATTGCTCGGACGACGGCACCGTCAGCCGACAGCCGCTCGTCAACCTCCATTCGAAGCGCGCGAGGAACGAGCGGAGCCGTCTTGGTCCAGAAGAGGTCCCAAACGTCCGTTCGGTCTTGGCGCTGAAACTCCAGAACGTCGCGGAAGCCTGTTGTCGTGACGAGTACCGTTGTCGACCCGCGCCGCTCCAGCACTGCATTCGTGGCGACCGTTGTGCCGTGCACGATCGTTGAGACCGCTGAGGCATCCTCTACGAGCTCGCAAGCACCCCGGACCGCGGATAGGGCGCCCGATTCGACGTTGAGCACCTTATGAATCCGCGCCGATCCGTCGGGCAGGACGAGCACAAGATCGGTGAACGTACCGCCGACGTCAATCCCGAGAATGGCTTTACTCATGAGCGCCCCTACACGTGTCGGTGGTTACCTTGCCGTTGCGGAGATCCATCAAGCGCGCTCCGGGGGCCCGAGCGGATGCAATCCCGAATCCACCGCCGCCGCCAACGATGACCCTCACGCTGTCTCCGCGGGCGACTGGCAGCGAGGACTTGCTTGCCAGCGTTGTCTCGTTGCCGCCTGAGACAACGCTGAAGGAGCCGCGAGTTCCCGGATCGCCACCGGCTGCTCCGCGGGGCGAGAAGGCGTGGCGGTCTGCGTATGCGAAGAAGCTCACGCCGTCTTCGATGACCTCGTACTCTCTCACCGACCCAAGGCCCCCACGAAACTCGCCGTCGCCGCCCGAATCAGGGACGTAGGCGTACTGCACGATCCGCAGATACGGATGGTCCAACTCGAGAACCTCTGTGGGCGTGATCTTGCAGTTCGACAAGGGGGCATCGAGCATGTCCGCTCCGTCGGTTGCCGGTGTGGCACCCCATCCACCTCCGAGGTCTTCGATGAAGATTCGAAAGCCGTCCTCAGAACGCCGAGTGAAACCCACGGTGGTGTTCACATTGAATCCCAGAGCCGGCACCCGTTCTGGTGCCGCCAACTGCAGCGCCATCAACGTTGCGTCGAAGGCGCGATACGCCCCGCACATCCGGGCGCGTACTGCGGCGGGCGATACCGGATTCAAGAAGGAGCCACTCGGCACGTCAACGGTGACTGGCCGGAACGAGCCCGCGTTCACGGAGATGCGCCTGCCTCCGGCGACAGCGAACATGGCAATCGCGCTGTGGACCGCTGCCAGCGTCGATGCGATTGGAACATTCAAGAAGTCATCCGTCTGCAGATCCGTGCCAGCGAAGTCGCAGGTGAGGGAGTCTCCCGCGACAGTAATCATCAGACTCACCTTGATGGGGTCGGGTGTGGTTACCCCAGAGTCGACCATGTCTTCAGCCGCGTACTGGCCATCGGGAAGATCGGAGATGACCGCTCTCATCAATGCTTCGGAGTGGTCTAAGGATGCGTCAATGCACTGGGCCAGCACCTCTGCGCCGTAGCGCTCAGAAATCTCGATGAGGCGCTCACGTCCGACGTGACAGGCTGCTAACTGGGCGCGTAGGTCGCCCATGGATGTGATGGGCTCGCGAAAGTTGGCTTTCACGATGTCCGAAATGAATCCGCCATCGTCGAAGTCGGTGACCTTCAACCGCATGGCAGTAAATCGAAGCCCTTCCGCGTGGATATCTGCGGCGTCCAGCGTTAGCCCAGGGGCGCCACCACCAATGTCAATGTGATGAGCCACAGATCCGGCGAAGCCAAGCAACTGTCCACCGGAGATTATGGGCAGGAAGACGATGAGATCCTGAAGATGCTGACCTCCTTCATAGGGGTCGTTGGTAAAGAACACGTCGTCGGCGTCAAGGGTGCCGGCAGGGTATCGACGCAAACAGGACTCAAGCGGAAGCGAGAGTGACGCCATCTGAATTGGGGCATTTTCGGCCTGCGCGACAAGTCGTCCCTCAGCATCGAGTAGGGCGCAGGAGAAGTCCCTAGCCTCTCGGATGATGGTTGAACGCGCCGATCGCATCAAGTTCAAGCCCATTTCCTGAGCGGCGCCATGCATCGCGTTTGCCACGATGTTGATCGTCGCCGAATCAATTGATGTCATGCGTACCTCGCAAGTCTGTGTCGGCGGTTGAGATGGGCGGCGGGACCTGTACTCGAACGCGCCGAAGAAAGTCAGCTGTTCGCTCGTGAACGGGATGAGCGAAGATCTGCTCAGGAGTGCCCTCCTCGATGATCCGTCCCTTATCCATGAAGAGCACGCGGTCGGCGACCTGCTGGGCGAAATCCATCTCATGGGTGACGATGACCTTCGTCATGCCGCTCGCTGCGAGATCGCGGATCACGCCGAGGACATCACCGACGAGCTCGGGGTCCAAGGCGGATGTGGGCTCGTCGTAGAGCATGATCCTCGGCTTCTTGGCGAGGGCTCGAGCAATAGCGACTCTCTGTTGTTGACCGCCGGACAACTGGGCTGGGAATGCGCTTTGCCGGTCCGCGAGTCCGACGCGCTCGAGGAGGTCTATCGCGGTCTTTCGGGCTAACTCCTTTGGCACCGATCCGACGAAGTGCGGAGCTGCAGCGATGTTGTCGAGCACTGTCATGTGAGGGAACAGGTTGAATTTCTGGAACACCATGCTCGTCGAGCCGGTGAGCGTAGTGCGGGCGCGCACGATGTTCGAATGACGCTTGCGGCCGAGGCCGTCTCGAGGCATGGACAGGACATCCTCGTCAGCCAGTCGCAGCATTCCTTCGTCCGGGACCTCAATGAGGTTAAGGCAGCGCAAGAGCGTGCTTTTCCCCGATCCGCTCGGGCCGATGATGACGACGACCTCGCCCTCGCGGACACCAAACGAGCACACATCCAAGGCTCGTTGTGTCTTAAAGTCTTTGACGATGTCGGTCGCACTTAGAATCGAGGTCTCAGGCATACCCGCGATTGCTCCGTTCCTCAAGGCGCCGGGTGTACCAGGCGAGCGGCAAGCTGATCGCGAGGTACATCGCACCAACGGTCAGGTATATCTCGAAGCTTTGGAACGTCGCAGACACGATGATCTGTCCGGATCGAAGTAACTCCATGACGGTGACCACCGAAGCAAGAGACGTGTCTTTCACCATCGAGTTCGCGTAGTTGCCGATACCAGGCAGTGAGACGCGGATTGCCTGAGGAAGGATGATCTTCCGGTAGAGCTGTCGACCCTGAAAACCCAGTGATTCAGCCGCTTCCCACTGGCCGCGGTCGATGGACAGCAAGCCTGCCCTGAACACCTCGGCCAAGTAAGCGCCGTAGTTGGCTCCCAGCGCAAGTACGGCCGCAAGAATGGGAGTAACCCGGATGCCAAACTGCGGGAGGCCGTAGTAGACGAGGAAGAGTTGGACGAGGACGGGAGTGCCACGCACGACATCTACGTAGACGTGGGCTATGGCGCGCAGCAAGTTGCGGCGACTGAGTCGCATCAGTGCCATGACCAGCCCGATGATCAGGCCTAGAGCCAACGAGAGGATTGTTAGGATGATGGTGATCTTCAGGCCCTCAAGCAGCGCTGGCCAAGCTTCCGCCATGAGGTCTAGGTAGTTGCTCATGGAGCCGTCGGTCCCGCAGCGGTTGGGCCCAGACGATCCGAGCTCGGGTACATGTGAGCGCGAAGTTCAGCTACCGCGCGCGCTTGGTCACCGCTGAGGATCTCGTCCAAGAGCTGCTGGTGCGCCACAGGAACCGCGTCGATCGACAAGTGGTAGCCACGGTCGTTTCGAAAGCTCGCTATGACGGTTGGGCGCAGGTGCGCCCACATCTGCATAAGGCGTCTGCTCCCGGAGAATTTGTAGAAGGCGTCATGGAATCCGGACTCGACTCGGAGGATTGCCTCCCAGTCACTCCCCTGAACCGCCAGATGCATCTTGTCTACTTCCGCTTGAAGTGCCCTGCAGAGTCCCTCATGTTCACGGGACATTGCCAGCCGCAGTGCTACCTGCTCGATGCCCTCGCGGATCATGACAACCTCGCGAAGGTCCTCTGACGGCACCCACCGCACATAGACACCACGCCGGGGGATCACCTCGACTAGGCCCTCCTGTGCGAGCACCTTTAGGGCGTCCCGTATCGGCCCCCGGCTCACTCCGAGCTCACGGGCCAGGACTTCGTCGCGCAGTCTCGCTCCGTCAGGCAGTTGCCCCTCGAGAATTTGAGCTCGCAGATGCAAGACGACGCGGTCCTCTAGCAGGCCTGTGCTGATCGGCGCTTCAGTAAACATTGTGCAATCCTTCCCGTTCACGATCCATCTGATCCGAGGGTCAGCCTTCCAGTAGTTCTGAATCTCGCGCGAAGAGTTCGGGAAAGCCTCCGGTATGCCAGAAGACGAGCACGTCCGTCATGTCGCTGTCCTTTGCGAGGTCGAGGAGACATGCGAGCGCTTTGCCGGAATAGGTCAGATCGGTGAGCACTCCTTCCGTGCGGGCGAGGGTGCGAACCGCGTGAATACCTGCTTCCGTGGGCCTCGTGTACCCAAGTCCGATGTAGTCGTCGCGGAGGGTGAGGTGTGGCTCGGCTCGGGCATCCAGAGCGGTCCCACTTTTGAGGTGCGCTGCCTCGGCGCGACACCGTGCGACGTCGACCTCGAGAACTTCGCGTGGCCTGCTAACCGAGACACCAACGAGTTCTGCCTCAGGTCCACTCGCCGGACCCAGTGATAGTCCCGCCACAGTGCTCCCCGTCCCGACCGCCAGCACGACGGCCTTCGGCGATATCTCAAGTTCCAAACACTGCTGAGAGAGCTCTTCCGCCGCAACGGCGAACGACCACGTCCCCAAAGCCGTACCCCCGCCCAGCGGAACGACCAACGGTCGAAGGCCGTCCGCCCGAAACTCCTCGGCGCGCTGCATTGCACAGAGGTCAACCTCGTCGAATGACGCTGCATCGACGAAGTGCACCTCCGCGCCAAAGAGGAAGTCGAGCATCACATTTCCCAGGGCCTTGCCGTCAGACTGCCCCTGGAGATACAGCACACATCGCAACCCCAGCCGAGCACACGCGGCAGCAGTTTGTCGGCAGTGATTCGATTGTGCTCCGCCGACGGTGATGACTGCATCGACGCCGTCCAGGAGCGCTTGGCCCAAGATGAGGTCCAGCTTGCGGATCTTGTTGCCGCCAAGTCCGATGCGCGACAGGTCGTCGCGCTTCGCGTAAATCTTTGAACCGGTCAGATGACTTAGCCTCGGCCAGTATTCAAGCGGCGTTGGTCCGTGCATCAATCCTGCGGATGCTAGGAGGTGCCCCGTCAGTGACGAGGCACCTCCCGAACGAACAATCACGGCAAGTAAACAGGAATGCTGTAGCTTTCCAAGATGCTGGCGAGCGTTCCATCGGACTGGACAGATGCGATTGCGCTATTCAACTGCTCAAGCAACACGGGCTGATTCTTATCAACGGCGATTCCCTCGAAAAAGATCTCGTCGGACTTGTAGCTGTCGACGATCTTCAGATCGAGAGTTGCATCCTGCTGGAGGGCCCAACCCGCACTCGGGGATTCCAGATACGCAGCGTCGCAGCCACCGTTGCCCACGTCGAGAATCAGTTCGTTCTGGCTGGGATAGATCCGAGGCTCAAGGCCTGCTGCCTTCAGATGATCCACAGTGACTGACCCCTGAAGCGCGCCAACGCACTTGTCCTTGAGATCAGCAAGCGAGGAGATCCCGTCAACGTCCTTGCGCACCATGAGGACCTCGCCGGAACCCCAAGTTGGGTCCGAGAAGTCCACTACCTTCTTGCGCTCATCCGTGATGAAGAGGCCGTCGATGATGGCATCGCACTGCCCGCTTGTGAGTGAAGGAATCAGGCCGTCCCAAGTCCCAACCCAGACCGTCTCGTTGGTGACTCCCATGGCCTTCGCCAAGGCACCCGCGAGCTCAACTTCTAGGCCTGGTTGCTTCGGATCCGAACTGGAGTAGGGAAGAAGTCCATCCACGGCGCACGACCGCAAGACTCCAGAAGACTGGACCGCGCCCCAGACGCCTTGATCAATGGCGGCGGCTGAGGACGGCGCCGCAGCGGAAGGCACCGCTGCGGAGGTGGATTGCGTGTCAGATGAACTTCCGGACGAACCGCCACAGGCCGACAGGCCCATAGCGCTCACAGCAGCAACGACGACGAGCCGCAATGGCAGCGACCTATTCATGAGAGCCTCCAATGGTTTGTACTGACAGTAAATAATAAACATTCTTCAAAGTCAATAGAAAAGAGCGACTATTTGGCGGACCAGTCGGGCGTGAGACAGCGAAATGAGGCCGCCTGTAATTGAGCGCCTGCACCGAACTCGGACCACTGCCTACTCACTTGGAGATGCTCGCCTTGCCTCGTAGGCGGCCGGGACGCTCCGTCCACCCCGGCATTGAGAATGCCCAAGCCCGCTGGAGACAGGCCAAATCAGACGAGCATTCTCAGTGAGGATCAGCGATGCCGGACCGGATTCAGAGGCGATCAGCGATGCGGCCCCAGGGGACAACGTCAGCATGCAACGACGAGGGGCCGACTTCAAGAAGCAAGGCCGACCCCCACACGACGAGGAGACGAAGCAACTCGAATTCTCAAGGGCGGAAAGGCGCAAGGGTGATGCGTTAGAAAGCCCGTATGACTCGAAAGTAGATCGTAGTGTTTGCTTTGTCAAGGCTGGCCCAACTTCCCATTGGCCAACCTAAGGTTTTAGCCGTTTGAGCCGGAAAGTCAGCGTCCTGCGAGGAACTCCACTTAGTCCCGTCACCAAACGTATTAGCAAGCGCAGCGAGACTTCGCTTTTTCCACAAGGCGTAGAGTTCGTCACTCGAAGGTAAGTACCAGTCATTGAATCCGCCGCTGTCCGTGTTGGCTGCAGAGTATCCCGCACCGCTGGTGCACCCACCGGTCATCATGCTTTGCGTGTTCGCTTTCCCAGTGCCGATGGCCGTGCCATTTGGGGCGAACGCTGTCCGGGTGACCGAACACCATGCGACCGGCCCCCCCTCTGACGTTAGCGCCTCCAAGCCGACGCAGGAGGGGTCGCACGCCGAACCGGGGCTCGAGAAGCCTGACGACGAGTAGAACACCACTCCCCCACCGGGGCCTGTATCCCCAAGCGCATACACCACGTCACCCACCACGGCGCCTCGAATCACGGGGGCACCGGCATCTGCCGCGCTTCCTCCTGACCCGCCGCATCCCGCGAGGAGCATCACCGCGCATGCGAGGACCGCGCCAGCGGCTTTCCCTCTACCTGAACGTGAACTAAATGCTCCGAAGCGACTGTTGCGTGCACTCATTGAAGGCCTAGCCTCACCGGGACTGTGTCCCATCATCGTGCATGTATTTGTGACCATATAACATGGTGGGCGTGAGCACTAGCGTATAAACACGGTGATCTTCAACCAATTATCAAGGCTTTTCAACGCCTTTTGTCCGATATGTTCGATCTCAATGACAACTGAACACTCGCTCGGGATCGACCCAACGCCGTGCACGCACCCAACCTGCATGCACTTGTCAAATGAATGCCCCACCACCACGCGACATAGGCGAAATCAGGAGCCTCGAAGGGAGTTTTCAAGATCCTCGATGGTGAACGGCTTCAAAAGGTAAGTGTCCGCGCCGGCCACCGTGGCTTCAATGATTCTGGATGAATTGGTTTCTGAAGTCATAATGATGACCCTCGTCGTGACTCCGCGAGCGCGCAGCGCCTTCGTCATGTCGACACCGTTTACATTGGGCATCATCCAGTCCACGAGGATCGCGGCGAACGTCTCCTGCTCCGCCTTCTCGAGGCCTTCCTGACCGTCCGACGCCTCGGCGCACTGATACCCGAGGGAATTCAACATCCTGCAGCCGATCGACCTGACGCTTCTTGAGTCATCGACGACGAGGATTCTCCCACTGCCAACGACGGCACCCTTCGCGTCAATCCCCGCCGGCTCCAAACCCTGAGGGGATCCACTCGCCGGGCTGGACGGGACGGAACTGGGCTGGGCCGAGGTCAGCCCCGCCAGCGGCACCGCTGCTGAAGAAGAAGCCGCGGCCATCGTCTCCGGAGCAGGAGTCGCGGAACTGGCGGAGCCGCCAGGAGTCGGCGCCGTCGCAGCGGTCGACCCGCCACCGCAGCCTCCGAGCAGGATCGTGCCGGTTATTGCCAGGGAGCCGATGACGGCCACCGTCCTGCATGTCCTGTCCATTTCCTGCCTCTCGCTACGATCACTGTTGCTCACTAGGCCCGAACCGTGACACGCCGCCGCCGTGGCGTCAAGTGAACAAAGCGCGCTGTGCGCGTACAGGCAGGTGGGCCATCTTCTTGAGGGTGTCGATCGGGCTGTGCTGGGGAATGACATGAAGAGGCACCCCATGGCGACCTGGCGCTCAGGAGCTGCTGCACGTGTCCCCAAGACGACCGGCACACCGCGCCACAAGCGCTCCAAGGCTCGTGCAAGCGTCGCGGGTAGGCCGCGTGGCCCCGCAGCCCATGCACGGCATTCCGGTCAGGCAGACACCTGATGGCTGGGTGCGGATGCTCCGCGTTACGGACGAGTAACCATCACCCGGCCGTCGCATCGGATGCCTTCACTCGCCTCCTGACACGCTCCACAAGTGCGGAGGGGCCGACTCGATTTACGAGTCGGCCCCAACGTTCACTCGGAGGTCGCGCCTGGTCCGCGACCGCCTTCGATCACTTGAGTGGGAAACGAGCCCCTGAACGTCACTGTCGCCGCGACATACCCACTGTCCTTGACCATTGTCATGGCGTCGTTGAGTTCTGCGACGTGTACGAGCAGCCGTTGGCAGTGGTGCCCGTGACGGTGAAGGTGTTGTTCACCTTCTTCACCAGGCCCCGCACTTGGATGGACCCGCTCGAAGACGAGGTGCTGATCGTCGCGCTCTGGCCCGTATTTGCCGTGGCCTTGAACGTGGTCCAGGACGACGTCGTCGTCGGCGCGGAGAAGACGACCATGCGAGTGACCCCGCCGACCGCAGCGGTTACTGTCCAAGACCCCGAGAGGACCGGGCATCCAGCCCACCGGGCGTAAAGCGTTGCATCTGAGGTGAACGGATACTTGAAACCATCCGCGTATGCGTTGCTCCCGTCCGAGGTGGTGGCCCACCCGTCGAACACGTAACCCGAACGTTTGAACGCGTTCTCCTTCAGTGCCGTCTCCTCATTTGTGGTTTGGTTTGTCATAGTTCCGGTCCCGCCGTTCGCGTTGAACGAGACCGTCCGCAATGGAGCCGCCACCCACCTGGCGTAAAGCGTTACATCCTCGGCGAACGTGTAGTCGACACCATCCCCGTCTACCTTGATCCCGTCCAAAATGGTGGACCATCCGTCGAACACGAAAC
>WLOY01000108.1 GCA_009699015.1 Actinomycetota bacterium
ACTCCGCCGCGATCGGCTCCTTGACCTTGAGGATCAGGTCTGCGGCGGCCCAGACCTCGTCTGCATCCGCCGCGATGGACGCGCCGGCATCGACATAGTCCTCGTTGGGAATTGATGAACCTTGGCCGGCATCGGTCTCGATGAGCACCGAGTGGCCGTTTCTCACGAGTTCGAACACTCCAGCAGGCGTTATCGCAACCCGGTACTCGTGGTTCTTGATCTCGCGCGGAATCCCGACCTTCACAACTGCCTCCCTCAGGCGTCCGTTCAAGGACGCTGCCCCGCTCCGGGGCGATGCCTGATCGTAGATGCAGCGTGGGTCGAGGTTCTCGACGAACCGGATAGTCGTCCGTGCTGCGACGTTACAGGCCGGCGAGAGCAGGGATGATCAGTCACGACACCCCACGGTCGGCGCCACGCATCAGTGTCCGCGCCACACCCCACCGTCGATCCCTAGAGTCACGGCAACGGCCGTTCGACTACTCGCTCACGCGAGGCGAAGGTGCGTTCACGCGTTGATGCGAGACCACAGTCTCGCGAGTGGGCCACCGAGCGTCGACCGGACGCAGGGAGGCCCAGCCATCCGCCCTCGATGCCCACGCGGCAAGAATTCCGCACACCGCGGTCGGGCTCCCGACTCGGCCCGCAAGCACGAGGTCCTTTGCCTCGTCGAGGTCCACCCAGGCGCGCGGCAAGTGCGCTTCCTCCGCCTCGCCCGTATGCGGCCGACCTCCGTCGATCTCCCGCAGATCGCGAGCGAGGTACACCCGGATCGCCTCGCTTGATCCGCCGGGTGAGTTGAGGAAATCGACGAGCACGTGCCACGTCGAGGCCTCGAACCCGGATTCCTCGGCAAGTTCGCGGGCCGCGGTTCGATGCGGTGCCTCCCCCGCGACGTCGAGAAGGCCTGCCGGTGGCTCGAACAGCGCCATCGCGACCGGATGCCGGTACTGCCGGATGAGGAGGACCCTGTCCTGGTCGTCGATCGCGATCACGGCCACGGCACCGAGATGCTGTTGAACGTCGCGAACCACATGGTGGCCGGCGAAATCGACGGTGTCGGAGCGGATCGACCAGATCCGTCCCTCGAACCGCAGGACCGAGTCGATGATGGGCCGCGGCTCCACGGTGTCGGCGATTTCGCCGACCCACTCCTCATCCCCTGCTACGGCGGTCACCGAGACTGGGAGGCCGGCTGCCGGCGGCGCGCATGCTCGAGTGCCGCGCCGATCAGTCCCTTGAAGAGTGGATGCGCACGTGTCGGGCGTGATCGCAATTCAGGGTGAGCCTGGGTGGCCACGTAGAACGGGTGCACGTCCGACGGCAGCTCAACGAACTCCACGAGCCGCCCATCCGGTGAGGTCCCCGAAAAGACGAGTCCAGCCTCCTCGAGCTGGGGCCGGTACGCATTCGCGACCTCGAAGCGGTGACGGTGACGCTCATCGACGTACGGCAGGCCATACGCGGCTGCCACCTGGGAACCCTCGAGGAGCTTGGCCGGGTAGAGGCCTAGGCGCATCGTGCCGCCCATGTCCCGTTCGCCGGTGAGCACGTCACGTTGATCTGCCATCGTCGACACGACCGGGTGCGGAGTCGTCTCGTCGAACTCCATCGAATTCGCGCCCTCCAGCCCGGCGACGTTTCGCGCGTATTCGATGACCATGCACTGCAGCCCGAGACACAGGCCCAGGACGGGGATCCCGTTCTCGCGTGCGTACTGCAAGGCTCCGAGCTTGCCCTCGATGCCCCGGACACCGAAGCCGCCCGGCACGCAGATCCCATCGAGGTCATCGAGGGCCTTTCGCGCGCCGTCCGGCGTCGCGCAGTCGTCACTGGCAATCCAGCGGATATTCACCCTGGAGTTGTGGTGGAATCCGCCCGATCGGATCGCCTCGGTCACCGACAGGTAGGCGTCCGGCAGGTCGATGTACTTGCCCACCAGGCCGATCGTCACCTCGTGTTCCGGATGATGCACCCGCCTCAGCAGGTCATCCCAGCTCGTCCAGTCGACATCGCGGAACGGAAGGTCGAGTCGGCGGATCACGTAGGCATCGAGGCCCTCTGAGTGCAGGACCTTCGGAATGTCATAGATGCTCGGCGCATCGACGGCAGCCACGACGGCCGCCTCGTCGACGTCGCACATGAGGGAGATCTTCCGCTTGATTCCGGACGGCACCGGCCGATCCGCCCGCAGCACGATCGCATCCGGCTGGATTCCGATGCTCCGCAGTGCCGCAACCGAGTGCTGGGTCGGCTTCGTCTTCAACTCTCCCGATGGACCTATGTACGGCAGGAGCGACACATGCAGGAAGAAAACATTCTGCCGGCCTACCTCGTGGCGCACCTGGCGAACGGCCTCGAGGAAGGGCAGCGATTCGATATCCCCGACAGTGCCTCCGACCTCGGTGATGACCACATCCACCTCAGGACCGGCCATCCTCCGGATGCGGGACTTGATCTCGTTGGTGATGTGCGGGATAACCTGGACCGTGTCGCCGAGGTACTCCCCCCGCCGCTCCTTCGCGATCACCGTCGAATACACCTGGCCCGTCGTCACGTTGGCCGAGCCATGGAGGTCCGTGTCGAGGAACCGCTCGTAATGGCCGATGTCAAGGTCGGTCTCTGAACCGTCATCCGTGACGAACACCTCGCCGTGCTGAAACGGGTTCATCGTCCCCGGGTCGACATTGAGGTACGGGTCCAACTTCTGCATCGTCACGCGCAAACCGCGGGCGGTGAGAAGGTTTCCCAGACTCGAGGCCGTGAGGCCCTTGCCCAGCGAGGAGGCGACTCCTCCGGTGACGAATACATGCTTGGTTTGCTTGGAGGCACTCACGGAAGTCCAGACTATCAGCGACTCGCCCGCGGCCCTCGCAGCACGCCGACGCAACCCTTCGGTCTGGCTCCCTGCACGCCTATCGGGTACCGGCACCGCCTCGTGATCCACGCTTCGGGGAGTCCTCGGGGACCGCTCGGACTCACCGCGAAGATGCCCGCTCGAGGTCTGCGACAGCGAGCAGTTCCTCGGCATGGGCGGCCCCGGCCTGCGACTCGTCGAGGCCGGACAGCATCCGCACCAGTTCGGACACCCGATCGCGCCCGAGGGCCACGGTGACACTCGAAGACGTCACCATCCCGTCTGCCCCCTTCGAGACGACGACATGCTGGTCAGCGAACGCCGCCACCTGAGGCAGGTGGGTGACGACTATGACCTGGGCCGTTCGCGAGAGCCGGGCCAGCCGCCGGCCCACCTCGACAGCGGCTCGGCCGCCGATCCCGGCATCGACCTCGTCGAAGATGAACGTCGGAACCGGATCAGCCCCTGCTAGCACCACTTCCAGGGCGAGCATGACGCGTGAGAGCTCTCCCCCGGACGCTCCCTTGCTCAGCGGCCGAAAGTCGGCCCCGCTGTGCGGGCGCAGCAGGATTTCCACCTCGTCGGCACCGTGAGGGGCGAAGGCGTCAAGGCTGTCACGGGTCGTGACCCTGACTTGGAGCGCTGCATCCGGCATGGCCAGCGCGTGCAGTTCGGCCGTGACCTGTGCTGCCAGCGCCATGCCAGCGTCAGACCTCAGGCCGCTCAAATGCATCGCCGCTCGAAGGACTTCCGCGCGCTGCTCGACCTCTGAGTCGGCGAGCTGTCGCATGCGGTCGTCTCCCAGATCGACCTCGGAGACGCTGGCGGACGCAGCCGCGTGCCATTCGATGACCTCGTCGATCGTCGTGCCATAACGGCGCCGAAGGGATCCGAGCGCATGACGACGCTCCTCGACCCAGGACTGGCGCGCGGGATCTGCCTCTATGTCGGTGGCATAGGTAGCGAGCTCGACTGCGGCGTCAGCCGCGAGGCTGCCGATCTCAGCGAGCCGCTCGAGGAGCGGGGCCAGGTCGGAGTCGACCTCCGCGGCACGATCGAGCGCGGCCACGGCACGTGACAGCACCGACACAAGGTCCTGGTTGGAGGTCTCCCCGTCCTCCCCGACGAGCGCATCGTGAGCGGCAAGCACGTCAAGGAGCAGGGTCCCGGCATGGGTGAGGCGTGCCGCCTGTCGGTCGAGTTCGACATCCTCACCGGGCATGGGCGCCACGGCCTCGATTTCCGCGATACCGATGCGGAGCAGGACAGCCTCGCGCTCCATCGCCTCCCGCTGATCTGTCAGTGCGGCAATCCGCTCGACCGTGCCTCGCCAGGCAGCGAACGCAGCACGGTACCCGGCCAGGGCCTCGAGGCACGCAACCCCGCCGAATCGATCAAGGAGATTCCGCTGAGTATCAGCATGGCGCAACCGCATCTGCTCGGACTGGCCGTGGACGGCGACGAGTGAGGATGACACCTCCTGGAGCACCGCGGCCGGCACCGACCGGCCACCCGCGAACGCCCTGCTTCGTCCCTCGCTGGCGACCGTGCGACCGAGCAGCAGCCGAACTCGCCCAGCCTCGACCTCCACCTCCGCGCCGGCGTCTGCCGCGCGCTTGACCGCGCTGGAATCAGGCGAGACGGACCACTCGCCGTCAACCCATGCCTGATCGCTTCCCGTGCGAACCATCCCGACGTCGGCCTTGCCTCCGGCGAGCAGCGCGAATCCGCTCAGAACCATGGTCTTGCCTGCGCCGGTCTCGCCAGTGATGACGGTGAGACCGGTCGAGAAGGGAATCGTGGCGTCAGCGATGACGCCAAGGCCCCGGATCTGAATGCGCTCGATCATCGGATACCTGCTTCGGGCCGACCCCGCAGGACCTTCACGATGCCGGTCCCCTGCCCCTCGTTCCCCCGCGCCAGCCCTGCACCGGCAAGGCGAACTTGGCGACGAGGCGATCGGTGAATGGAGCATCGATGAGCCGTGCAAGCCTGACGGGCTGCGGCGACGCCCTGACCTCGACCCGCGCCCCGCCGGTCACGTCTATCGTTCGGCGGCCGTCGGCGCACAGCACAGCGTCCGACCCCGCCTGCAATTCGAAAGCCACAACGCTCCTCGGGGAGATGACGAGCGGACGGGAGAAGAGCGCATGCGCACTGAGCGGCACGACGAGCAGCGCCGAGACCTCAGGCCAGACAACCGGCCCACCCGCGGAGAAGGCATAGGCGGTCGAGCCTGTCGGCGTCGACGCAACCACTCCGTCGCAGCCCCAGCGAGAGAGCGGCCTCCCATCCACCTCCACGACGACGTCGATCATTCGCTGCCGCGCGATCTTCTCCATGCTCAACTCGTTCAGGGCCCACGTCGAGCTCCCTGGCTGGCCGGGCTGCGAGACCCGGATGTCGAGTGCCAGCCGTTCCTCGACGTGCCAGTTGCGCGCTGCCACCGCGTCGACAACATCGGCCACGTCCTCCGAGTCGGCCTCCGCAAGGAAGCCGACGTGACCGAGATTCACGCCGATGATCGGCACTCCCGAAGCACGGGCGCGCTCAGCTCCTCGAAGAATCGTGCCGTCGCCGCCAAGCACGACGACGACATCACAGCCATCGGATGCGTGCTCATCGGCTGGCACGACATCAGCGACGGGTGCGGCCTCATCACCCCAATTCTCGAAGTCGTCCTGCGCCATCGAGACGGAAATGCCCTGTGAGGCGAGAGCCTCCGCAACTTCGACCGCCATCCATCGCACGTCATCCTTGCGTGAATTGATGACAAGAAGCACGCGTTGCGCGGTGCCCTTCATGATGGGCCCCTCCTAACCGCGGCCTCGATGGACGCGACCGGGTCGACGAGCCCGGCATGCGAACCGCCACGTTCCAGCCACACGAAGTACTCGACATTGCCGCTCGGCCCAGGGAGCGGACTCGCCTCGACGCCGCGAGGCGCGAGCCCGAGGCCAATGGCAAATCGGACCACGTTCTCGACGCTCAACCGGCGAAGCCCGGGATCCCTCACCACGCCATCGCCCACCTGCTCGCGGCCCACCTCGAACTGCGGTTTCACCATGAGCACGTAGTCGCATGCCGAGGCGGTACTCGCCACGAGCGCCGGCAGGACGGTTCGCAGCGAGATGAAGGAGAGGTCGGCCACAACCATGCTCGCGAGGTAGGGGACGGCATCGGCGGTGAGGGTTCGCACATTCGTCCGCTCGAGGAGGTCGACCCTCGGGTCGACGCGCAGGACCCAGGCGAGTTGTCCGTAGCCCACGTCGACGGCGAGCACCCGCTCGGCGCCCCGCTCGAGGAGTACCTGGGTGAACCCGCCGGTCGATGCCCCTGCATCGAGGACCCTGCGCCCCGCGACCGTCAGCGGTGCGATGCGAGCAGCCGCGCCTCCCTCGTCATCGGCTCCCGCGTCATCGGCTCCCGCGCCATCAACCGCGTCATCAAGCGCACCGCCTTCTACCGCGTGATCGGCTCCGCCGCCATCAACGCCATCTCGTGCTGGGCGTGCACCACCGAACGCATCCAGCGCGCCGATCAGCTTGAGCGCGCCCCTCGACACGTACCCGGGTCCACCTGCATCTACCGTGATGGGTGCTGAGGTCTCGACCTGAGTGGCAGGCTTTGTCGCAGCCACGCCTCGCACCTGAACAGCCCCGGAAGCGATCAGCTCACGTGCCTGCTCACGCGATCGGGCGAGTCCTCGCCGCGTGAGTTCGGCATCAAGGCGCCGGCGGGTCACCTGCACTGTGAGCGTTCTACGAGCCAGCGTTGAGGTCGGACAACCGCTGGTGCAACTGCCGGTGGACCGATTCGAAGATTGCCACGTGCTCGCTTGCATCAAGGTCGTCGAGTTCGTTGAGCCGCTCGAGGGCCGCATCGACAGCCTGGTCCCCGGTCGGCTCCCAGACCGGGAGGATCAACTCGCCATCGACACCTGGCAGCACAGGAGCCTCGCCTTCGGTCATTGGATTCAACGGGACGTGGAACTCGCTCATCCAGCATCCGCGGTAGACCCGCCAGGCTCGACGACGACCTTCTTCTTCTTACGGAGCACTGGAGCGGGAGCGTCCTCCCCTTCGGGCTTCGGCTCCGCGGCTGTCTTGGCCCCCGCCGCCTGCTTCGGGGCCGGGTCGGCCGTCGCACCTGACCCGGCCTTCTCGTGTGGCTCCGGGTTCTCGCCCCCGCCGGCCGGCCGGGGCTGCCCGCGCAATTCATCGAGTTGCTGCTCTAGCCGCTGGACGTGCCGGCGCAATGCCGCCAATTCATCCTCGCGCACGAAACCCATCCGGCCGACGGCCCTATCGACCTCGGACCGGATCATCGAGACGAGCATCTCGCGATTGTTCTTGCTCGTCGAGACCAAGTCGTCAGCGAGCTCCTGGACCTGACCGACAACGTCCGGGGCCTTGGTCGACAGCGTGAAGCCCTGTCCAACGAGGGACATCGCAACTTCCTTGGCCTTGTTCGCAGTCACCTCCGTCAAACCGGTTGCCAACTGCAGATATCCGCGCACGTCATCCAACATGGACACCACGCTACCGCCCTTCCTTCGTCGTCTGCCATCGTCCGGGCTCATGTAATGGCAATGGCCCCCCGGACTCAATGCAGCCTAGGTGGTTCGCGACGAATGTGGGCACCTCATGGCCCTCGGCTGACGCAAGTCCCGCCTCATCGCAGACCCCGGTCATGACGAGAAGCGTGGGAATGCCCAGGCGGCCTCCAGCGGCGATATCGGTGTCAAGCCGGTCCCCGATCATGAGCGGTCGGACGGCCCCGGTCCGTCGAATCGCCTCGAGAAGGAGAGCAGGCTCTGGTTTGCCAGCAACAGCATCTGGCGACCTTCCGGCAGCGGCGGCGACGGCACCGACCAGCGCGCCATTGCCGGGCGCCATGCCCCGAGGAGTTGGAAAGGTCATATCCAGGTTCGTGGCGATCCACGGAAGCCCCGCCCTGATCGCGAAGGTCGCCTCGGCGAGGTCGCGCCAGCCGACATCCGGCCCATAGCCCTGCATCACCGCAACAGTGGAGTCATCGAATGCTGGCACCGGACGAAATCCCCTCTCGCGAAGGGCCTCCCAGACTCCCCGTCCGCCGACGGCTAGCACGTCTCCGGCGTCCACCCGCTCCGCGACCAGGCCCGCCCCGGCCTGGGATGAGGTGACCACATCCTCTGCGGTCGCGGGGATTCCGAGCTCACGCAGGTGAAGGGCAACCTCTTCCGCGGTTCGCGAGGCGTTGTTCGTCACAAAGCAGCAGCGGACCCCTCGCAGGACGGCCGCTGAAATGGCTTCAACGGCTCCCGGCACCGCATTGGGTCCGACATAGACGACTCCATCAAGGTCGAACAGGAGCACGTCATGATCGACGCTCGCGATTGCGTTGCTCACGCAAGCACCGGTCCGTTCAGCGGAAGATCGCTCATCGCGCGCGCCAGGAGAGTTGCCTTCACCTGGCTCAACGCCTTGCCGTATTCGGACCGGCTCGGCCGCATCACGAAGGCCAGTGCGAGATGGTCGCGCGCCTCCTCGAATTGCTGCCGGTGCCAGAGGCATAGGCCCAGTGCGAAATGCGCGTAGTCGTTGTCGGGAGCGAATTCGAGGAGGCTCGCGAATGCCGCTGCTGCCTCGTCAAAGCGGCGGGCATCGAATCGAGCCCTGCCGAGGAACTCAAGTGCCGCCTGCGATCCAGGCTCGGCGCCGAGCACCCGCTCGAGCAACTGCGCCGAGGCATCCGGATTCCCGCTCGCCAGCAGCTCCCCTGCCCGTTGGAACCATTCGTAAGGCCCACCTGCTGGTTCAATGGGGTCCGATCGACGCACGGAGGAGATGGTCACACGCCATTCTTTCATGGCGAGCGCCACCTCAGACCGCCTTCACTCGGCGAACATCAACCTCCATCGCACTGCCAAGCCCACCCGCCGCCCGCCAGAATCGGCGTCTCAGCACGCCTTCGGCCTCGATCAAGCGCCCTGCTTCCCATCCTTGGAGCCTGCCCGACAACTGAGGCCTCCCCGTGACGCAGGCAATCGTGTCGATTCGGGTGGATCCCCTCACCTCCCGCGCAGGACGATCGACGACGATCGAGAAGACCGTGATCTCGTCCCCGCTGGGGAGCACTTTCGTCGAGACCTGGGCACCGAGTCGGCCCACAATCCTCACCTCGTTCACCGATCGGATCCCGCTGGTTTCACTCACGTGCATGGCACTCCTTGTCAGCCTGGAGGGCCCATCCTTCGCCCCCGTCGATGAATCTGGGGCAACGCTCGGGGTTGCTGTGCACGACAGCCCACCGGAAGAATGCCCCTGTGGAGAACACCGGTGAAGAGACGGCACTGCACACCTCGGACGTGACAGACCTCGGCAACGATGTCTTCATGATCGACACCCGCATGGGTGGCTACGAGGGAATCACGGCGAGCTACCTCATCAGGGGGAGCAAGCCCTGCCTCATCGAGACCGGAACGGCCCGATCTGCACCTATCGTCATGGGACAGTTGGCCGCCCTGGGCATCGCCCCGGGGGACCTCGCAACGATCGTCGTGACCCATATCCACCTCGATCACGCCGGCGGAGTCGGGGATCTTGCGCAACTGTTTCCTCGGGCGCAGGTAGCCGTGCACGAAAAGGGCGCCCGTCACCTCGCCGACCCGGCCAGACTCGTCGCGAGCGCCCACCGGGTGTTCGGGGAGGCGATGGACCGCCTATTCGGAGATCTCCTGCCGACTCCCGTCGAACGTATCACCCCCCTCGGGGATACAGGGGTCATCGATCTCGGGGACGGGCGATCCCTGACGACGTTCCACAACCCCGGTCACGCCTCGCATCACGTGGGCCTCGTCGATTCCCTCACCCGGGATCTATACACGGGTGATGCCGCCGGCGTATACATACCCGAGACCGCCGAGGTCCGTCCGTCGACTCCTCCGCCGGATTTCGACCTCGCACTCACGCTGGATTCGCTTCAGGTCATGAGTCAGGTCGGTGCCAGCCGACTCCTCTTCAGCCACTATGGACCCGTGACTGACGTCGCGAGCACCCTCGACGCCTCCGAGGCGCAACTTCACTACTGGGTCGAGTCCGTCGAGCGAGCCCGGGGTGAGACAGAAGACCTCGACCACGCGATCGCGCTCGTACAGGAGCGGGATCGCGCCCGTCACGCCGCCTTCTACTCAGACCCTGCCCTCGTCGAGAAGTACGAGGCCCTCTCCAGCATCGGCGCGAACGTCATGGGCATCAGTCGTTGGATGGATCGACCTCTGGAAGATCCCCAACCTCTTCGATGAAACTGATACCAGCGAGTTCTTCACAGCGCTCAGCAGCATCGGTGGCTCCATCCAGATCGGAACCTGCTGCGCGCTCCATCCACTCCCACGCCTCCGACGACCGCCCTGCTCGCGCAAGGAGATCCGAGTAGGCGTACTGAAGGCGCGCCCTCGTGGTGCCAGGTGGCAACCGCGTCAACTCCGGCACCTGGAGGGTCACGACCGCTGCGTCGACCTGGCCGAGGTCAGCTCGAGCCCCTGCTGCAACGAGTAGCAGTTCGATCCGCGTATCGGTATCCATGCTCGGGGCATTGATCGCCCTGATGTAGTCGAGTGCCTTCTGAGGACGACCCAGGCCGCGCTCGCAGTCGGCGATCATTGGTGCGTACATGATGCCGCCCGACATGCGACGAACCGCCCGAAGTTCGGCGAGCGCAACTGAGAAATCGCCGTCTGCGTATGCGGCAATCGCAGCGGCTTCGCGAATTGCGGACACTCGCCCTGCTCGTCGTCTGGCGGCCTCGATGTGTGCGCGGGCAGTCGTGATGTCACCGCTCACCATGCAGCGATCCGCCGCCACCAGGTGCCGTGCCACGATCTCGGCCAAGCCCTCGGGCAGAGTTCGCAACTCGAGGAGGACGCCCTTGTCCAATTCTTCCGGCACGACATCCTCTGGGATCAACGGGTCTCGAGGACGCTCCACCCGCGGCCGATCGACTTCGCGATCTCCGTAACTTGAGGATGCAGGCCTACCCCGGTCGAACCCTCCCCGATCCCCTCCACCCGAACGAGGCCGATCCGAACCGCCACCCGAACGAGGCCGATCCGACGAGGGGCGCCCTCCGCGGTCGCCAGAGGGTCGATCCCCGCGAGGCGCATCAGTACGCGGACGGTCGAACGACGGACGCGGCCCGTCCCCGCCCGGACGCTCCCGATCCCCGCCACCCGAACGCGCGCCACCGTTGGATCTTCCGCCGGCTGAAGGCGCGCCGGGCTTCCCCCGACCAGTGCCGGGACTGCGCGGTGGTTTGCCGCCGCCTGGCCCGCCGGCACCTGCGCCTCGCGGCTTCCTCGGTCCGTCGTTTGAACGCGGCTTGCGATCCCCTGTTGGCGGCTGGTTATCCACGGTGACATCCTCTCGTGCTGCGGCGGAGCGCAGGCTTCGACGTGCGTAGGCTTCGGTGTTCAGAAACGATAAAGGCCACCCCGGAGGATGGCCTTTATCAAAGATTGTCCGGCGGCGTCCTACTCTCCCACGCAGTCACCCGCGCAGTACCATCGGCGCTAAGAGGCTTAGCTTCCGGGTTCGGAATGGAACCGGGCGTTTCCCTCTTGCCATGGCCGCCGAAACTCTATTGA
>WLOY01000109.1 GCA_009699015.1 Actinomycetota bacterium
GACCGCAACATCGACATCACCGTCAGGCCGGGCTCATGACACGCCAACTCCGCAAGCAACTCACCCGCCGTGCAGGTGAACGGATCAACGTTGGTGAACATGACACAAGACTAGGAGAGGGGTCTGACATTGGCCCCGAAAAACAGTTGATACTAATGAGACCTGTGGATCCCCGCTCGCCGATGGCTTGTTATCGACGCCCGCTTGGGCCGGATGCTTCGCTGTTCTCTTCCGCGGAGACCTGCAATCCAACGAGAACTGCCTCTAAGCGAGCACGCAGAGGGGCGGCTTGATCCATCAATTCCCTTTGGGCAGCAGCGTATTGCTGGCGTCCCTCAGCAGATTCGACACGAATCGGAGCGAGTCCCAAATCGCCGCAGTCGTAGGGAGAAGCCGCCATATCGACCTGCCGGGCGGACCTCGCCAGCTCGAAGCAGTCGGTCACGAGTTCACTGGAGACAAAGGGGGAGAACCAGAACGCGTACTTGTAGAGGTCCATCGATGCGTGCAGGCACCCCGGCTGCTCGAGATCGGGCTGAGTGGCGCGCGTCGGTTCCAGGCCGTTGAGTGGGACGGCCGGGGGGGTGAAGAATCTGAAGGCGTCGATGTGTGTGCAGCGCAGGCCGATCTCGTCGACCGTGGCGGCGATCGTGCCTGGGCTGACCCGAAGGGGTAGGTCCTCGTGGCGGACCTCGCCTTGGGTGAGGCCGTAGACCATCGCCCACTCGTGCAGCCCAAAGCAACCGGTCATTGCCGGACGAGACTTGGTGCCCGTGAGGATGCGGATCGCGAGGTTCAGCCGTGGGCGCTTGCTGGCCAGTCGGGACGGGTCAGCCGTGACTCCGTCCGACGCCACGATGTAGCCGGAGTGAGCGAGGTAGCTGCGGGCTTCGGGACCCTCGAGCACTACTCCGAAACCGGGGTGCCAGGAGGCGAGCTTGGCGGGGGAGAACGGGTAGTAGTCGAAGAGGAAATCATCGACAGCGTGCTTGCGACCCGCTGCTCGCCGCGCGAGCCGGGCGTCGACCCATGGCCGAACGCGGTCTGCGTGCCGGGCGGCCCGACGCTGCCACTCCTCCTGCCGCACGCAGTGACACTAGCGCTGTGGTCGTCTCACGTATTTGCCCGGAGGCGCGAAGTCACTTCGTTCAGGTGACCTCGGTGAGCCCTATGCCTCGGCAGCCTTCGACGAGTGCGTCCAAGCCGAAGGCATCGGCTGGGCCGAGAGCCCCGGTTGCCGCTGGCACCTGCGTCGCGAGCCTCGTAGCCGCCCACGTGAGGAGGTCAGCGGTGAGTTCGTACGGGGTCGGGCCATCCACCCGTGTTTCGGCGACGAGGGTGCCGGATTCGTCGAAGGCCCGGGCGACGGCGATCGAGATGCCGCCCCGGCGCTGCTGCTCGTCCGGGCCCCTGCCGGTGGGGCCCGACGTGGCCCGCGCCGTGATGCCCGTGAGCAGCGAGCGGGCCCCTGGAATCGATGCGACCGCGTTGAGCACCGCACCGGCCCGCGCGGCTGCCTTGGTGCGACTGCCTGCCCAGCCGAGGTAGACGTCGACGTCGATGAGTGATGGGTCCAGCCGGGAGAGGGTGAAGTGTTCGCTGCCGCCGACGCTCAGTGCATCGAAGGGTCGGCCATCGATATAGAAGGAGGTGGTGGACTTCGCTGCACGCTCTGGCTGCACGCGGCCGTGGCGGAATGCGAACGACGGGGCGAACATCACCCCTGCAGAACTCGCTCGCGTGCCGCTGCTCATGGCGAAGGCACCCTGTACGAAGTAGCCGATCTCGACGCGAACCGGAGTCGAACCGGAGGCCCGGGCCGAAGCGATGGCGAGCGCGCCAGCAAGGTTGCCGGGCACGTAGTCGTAGCCGAATGCGGTAAGCAGCCGTGCCCCGCTCCCCTGGGCGAGCCGGTGGTAATCGGTGAAGACCCGTTCAATGAAAGGGGGCTCGCCGGTTGAGTCGACGTAGGCAGCACCGGCGCGAATCGCTGCGCTGATGGCTGGGTCGCCGAGGCTGGTGAAGGGGCCGACGGTCGAGACGAGCACGTCGGACGGGTCTGTCACGAGTGCCTGCACGCTGGCGGGATCAGAGACGTCCGCGACCTGCCATGTCGGCGCGCTCTCCGCGAAGCCGAGCGCAGCAAGATCATCGACGAGTTCTGCGAGGCGCGAGGCGGATCGTCCGGCCAACACCGGCGACAGGCCAGCGCGAACCATGGAATGGGCGGCGAGTCGGCCGGTGTAGCCGGTCGCGCCGAAGAGGATCACCCGAGCAGTCATGGAGGCGACGCTACGCCAAAGGTGACTAGCCTGTGCTCGTGAGCAACCGGGCGAGCACGACCTTCTGGCATCCCTTCGCCGACATGTCGGCGGTGAATGGCCACGAGTTGGTCGTTGCGTCGGGGCAGGGCGCCCGGGTCCGCACGCAGGACGGACGCGAGTACATCGATGCGTCGGCGGCCCTGTGGTTCAACAACGTCGGCCACGGCCGCCGGGAACTGGCCGACGCGGCGGCCGCCCAGATGATGACCCTCGCGGCCTACTCCAATTTTGGCGACCAGGCGACGGAGCCGACTCTTCGGCTGTCGGATCGGCTGTCGGCGCTATCGCCGCAGGAGGACTGCAAGGTGTTCTTCACCTCCGGTGGCAGCGATGCCGTCGATACAGCGGTGAAGATGGTGCGACGCTACTGGTGGCTGAAGGGTCAACCGGACCGCACCTGGATCATCACTCGCAACCGGGCCTATCACGGCATGCACATGGCTGGCACTGCTCTCGCGGGCATCCCCGCGAATCGGGATGGGCACGGCGACCTCGACAGTCGGGTCCGCAATATTCAGTGGGACAGCGCCGCGGAACTCGCAGCGGTCATCGACGAGCTCGGCGCCGAGAAGGTCGGCGCCTTCTTCTGCGAGCCGGTCATCGGCGCGGGCGGGATCTACGCGCCGCCGCCGGGCTACCTCGACGAGGTGCGCGGGATTTGCCGTGATCGCGGGGTCCTGTTCGTGGCGGACGAGGTCATCACCGGTTACGGGCGCGTTGGCTCGATGTTCGCATCCACCCGCTGGGCGCTCGACCCGGATCTCATCCTCACGGCGAAGGGCCTGACCTCGGGCTACCTGCCGATGGGGGCGGTGCTCGTGGCGGGCCGAATCGCGGAGCCGTTCTGGAACTCGCCTGGTGTCATGTGGCGTCACGGCTACACCTACTCTGGCCATGCGACCGCGGCCGCCGTGGCGATGGCCAACCTCGATGTCCTCGAACGGGAGCGCCTCGTCGAGCGGGTCGTTGAACTGCAGCCGGTCGTCGCACGTCTTCTGCAGCCGCTGAGCCAGCATGATGCCGTGCACGAGGTGCGCGCCGGCGTCGGTTTGCTGGGCGCCGTTCAGGTGAAGCCTGATGTCATCGCAGCCGACCCGACCTTCGGCCCGCGCCTCATCGGGCAACTGCGCGAGCGGGGGGTGCTGACCCGGATGCTCGCCGATGGCTCGGTGCAGGTGTCGCCGCCGTTCGTCATCGGCGAGGACGACCTTGCGAGCATTGCCGGTGCCATCGACGAGGCGCTTGCCGCGCTGGGCTCGATCCGGCGGGCGAGGCCGATGCTTGACGTGAACCTGCTCCCGGACCAGACCTCTGACGAGGCGGGGGGCTTCGGGTCGAGCGACGACCGACTGCTCGCTGATGTTCCGCCACACCACGGCGGCTAGCTGTAGCTCAGTGGATTTCGAGCTCAGTGGATGAGGACCGTGAGATCCGAGTCTGAGGTCGCATCGGCGATCGCGAGCGCCTCGGCCTCCGGCACCGCGATGACGACAAGGGCACTCGCCGACGCCCCGAACCCGTTGCTGGCGCCGATTTCAAGCACCCGTGCCCTGCGCGAGACTACCGCCGCCATGCCCTCCCCGCCGGTGGGGATCGCGACGAGATCGATGATGTCGCCGACTTCGAGGCTCGATGCGATCTCGGGGCTCGCGAGGGTCACGGGTGCGGCGACCTCGCCGAGGCCAGGTCGCGGGCCGGACTCGAGGGCGGTGCCGGAGGCGGCCGGGGCCGGGGCCTTGAGCGCCGACAGGGTGAGGAGCACCGCGAGGCCCGCGCAGACTGCGGCGAGCGGTCGGCGGTAGCGACGGACGAGCGCGGCGAGGGGTGATCGCTCGATGGTCGCGCGCAGGCCGCTTGGGCGCGAGCCGCTCGAGTGCGGGCCGGCTGAGCGGGCTGGCTGGGTGCGGTCAGGCAGGGCTGAGGAGAACATGCACCGACGGTAGGGCGAAGTGCCGCTCAGCGGAAATGGTTATCCACAGGCACAGGGGGTTCCCCGGCTGGTCAGCTGCTGGAACTCGCAGATGAGGCCGCAGCAGGCGTGGTCGAGGCGGGTGCGCTCGAACCCGAGGACGAGCCTGAGCCCGAGTCTGATGACGAGGACGAGCCTGACGACGAGGACGAACTCGAGCCTGAGGAGGACGAGTCGGATGAGCTCGAGCTGGATCCGGACGATGAGTCCGAGGAAGAGGAGCTTGAGCCTTCCGACTTTGATGAACCGGCGGCCGGAGACGCGCTGCTCTTCTTGTCGCGGGAGTCATTGCGGTAGAAGCCGGAGCCCTTGAACACCACGCCGACGTTGTTGAAGAGTTTGCGCAGGGTCGACTCGCCGCACGCAGGGCAGACGGTGAGGGTGTCGTCGCTCATGCTCTGCTGGATTTCGTGCTTGGTGTCACAGGCTGCGCACGCGTACTCGTAGGTGGGCACGATTCCTCCGGGTAGGTTCCGAACAATTGGCACTCGGGAGTGCCGAGTGCCAATTGTGCCTCCTGAATCCCATCCCGTCCAATTCGCCGTCCCCTACGGTGGGCCCGTGGTGTCCGGAATGTCAGCGAGGCGGCATGCAGCCCTGCTCGTGGTGATCGCCGTGGGCGGAGCGGTGGGTTCGCTTGCCCGCCACTCGGTGAGCATCATCATCGGCGCTCACGATCCGCAGGCCCTGCCGTGGGGAACGCTCGGCGTGAACGTGACCGGATGCCTCGCGATCGGGGCGCTGGCCACGGCGCTGCCGGTGGTCGCAGCGCGCTGGTGGCTCAGGCCGCTCCTCATCACGGGGGTGCTGGGCGGGTTCACCACCTTCTCCGCATTCGCCCTGGAAACAGGGGTCCTGCTCGATGTCGGTTCAGCGGGCACGGCTGCGCTTTACGTGGGTGGGACGGTGCTCGCGGGCCTACTCGCCGTCCATCTCGGCCGAGCCCTAGCACGGGTGCGGGGCGCGAGATGACCGTCGTCGCGATCATCATCGGCGCCGCGGTGGGCGCGCCCCTGCGGTACACGATCGACCGGTGGGTGCATGGACGCACGGCGGGCACCGGTGACACCACGGGTGGGCGAGGGCGCTGGCGGTTGGTGCCGTGGGGGCTGTTCACGGTGAACGTCGCGGGCTCGGGCATCGCCGGCCTCGTCCTCGCCACCACGTCCGGCGACCTGCGAATCCTCCTCCTCTCCGGGTTCTGCGGCGCCTTCACGACCTTTTCGGGCTTCGGCTGGGATGCGAGCCTGCTGTGGTCGGCTGCTCGGACGCAGTTCTGGGTGACGGTCATCGGCATGCCGGTCGCATGCATTGCCGCCTTCATGGCAGTTTGGCACTTGGCAAGCGCGGCGGGCCGCTAGTCCCTACGGTGGGCTCGTGAGTGCGCTATGGCGAGTCCTGGGGGTCATCGGCCTCGTCATCGCCTTGGCTGTCGGCGGCGTCGTGCTCTACGGAGTCCACACCGTTCGGGCGTCCTTCCCGGTGGTGTCCGGCGAACTGACCGTCGATGGACTGACCGCCCCCGTCACCGTCATCCGCGACGACCTGGGCATTCCGCAGCTGTATGCGGAGGGCCTCGAGGACCTTTTCGCCGCCCAGGGCTACGTGCACGCGCAGGACCGGTTCTGGGAGATGGACGTCCGCCGGCACATCACGGCCGGCCGGCTCTCGGAGATGTTCGGCGAGAGCCAGGTGACGACCGACTCGTTCCTGCGCACCCTCGGTTGGCGACGGGTCGCCGAGCAGGAACTGCCGATGCTCTCCGCGAGGTCACGCCGGATCCTCGACGCCTACGCATCAGGCGTGAACGCCTACCTCGCCGATCATCGCGGCGACAGGCTGAGTCTGGAATACGCCGTCCTCGGCCTGCAGAACCCGGACTACCAGCCCGAGCCCTGGACACCCGCCGACTCGGTGAGCTGGCTCAAGGCCCTGGCCTGGGACCTGCGGGGCAACATGGAGGACGAGGTCTACCGGTCGATCATGTCGGCGTCAGTCGGGGTCGAGCAGACCGAGAAGCTGTTCCCGCCGTATCCCTTCGCCGAGCATCGCCCGATCGTCACGACCGGTGCCGTCGTGAACGGGGTCTTCGACGCGGGCAACGAGGCTACGTCTGGATCCAAGGGCGCGTCAGCGCACATCCCCTCTGAGGCCGTCGGGGCACTCCAGCGACTGCGCGCATCGACCGACGGGCTTACCCGCTGGCTCGGGCCGACGGGCCCGGGGATCGGCTCGAACTCGTGGGCGATCTCCGGCGACAAGACCGAAACCGGCAGGCCGCTGCTCGCGAACGACCCGCACCTGGCCCCGATGATGCCGAGCATCTGGTACCAGGCGGGGCTGCACTGCACTGTCCAGACCGTGGACTGCGACTACGACGTCGCCGGGTGGTCGATGGCCGGGCTGCCCGGGATCTTCATCGGGCACAACGACACGATCGCGTGGGGATTCACGAACCTCGGCCCCGATGTCACCGACCTCGTGCTCGAGAAGGTCGATGGCGATAGCTATCTCGTCGACGGGAAGGACGTTGCCTTCACGACGCGCGAGGAGATCATCGAGGTCGCCGGCGGCGAGCCGGTCGTCATCACGGTGCGGGAGACGATCGACGGCCCGATCGTGTCGGACGTCGCCGGCATCGATACGTACGGTGCGGTGGGTGCCGATGCGCCCGTCCCGGCACCCGGTTCCGTGCCGTCTGGTTCCGTGCCGTCTGGTTCCGGGACATCTGGGTCCGCTTCGGCCGGGTCGCCGGTGCCTCGTGGTGAGGCGTACGGCGTGGCGCTCCGCTGGACCGCCCTCCAGCCAGCCCCTACCTTCGATGCCTTCGACCTGCTCAATACCGCTCGAACGTGGGAGCAGTTCCGGACCGCTGCGGCGAAGCTCTCCGTCCCCGCGCAGAATCTTCTGTACGCCGACGTAGCAGGGAACATCGGCTACCAGGCCCCGGGCCGAATCCCGATCCGCGAGGGCTACGACGGCAAGTGGCCGGTTCCCGGCTGGGATTCGGCGTACCAGTGGCGGGGCACGCTGGCCTTCGAGTCGCTGCCGTCCGTCCTCAATCCCTCCGAGGGCTGGATCGTCACCGCGAACCAGGCCGTCATCGGGCCGCCCTACCCGTTCTTCCTCACCGATGACTGGGCCTATGGCGCCCGCTCGCAGCGCATCGTGGATCTCATCGAGGAGTCGACCGCCGGTGGGGCGAGGGTCGATGCCGAGCGCATGCGCGAGATTCAGATGGACGCACACAACGAACTCGCCGCATTCCTCGCGCCCCGGCTCGTCGAACTGCCGACGACCGAGCTCACCGCCCCCGCCGTGGCACTCCTGGATGGGTGGGATGCCCAGCAGACTGCCGACTCGGCTCCCGCGGCGTACTTCAACGCCGTGTGGCGGCAGCTCGTCCACCGCATGTTCGACGCGGCTGCCGACGAGGAGCTCATCTACGCGAGCGGCGGCGACCGTTACTGGCAGGTGATCGAGAACGTCTGGGACACCCCCGGCGACTTCTGGTGGGACGACAAGACGATCAGCGGCATTCAGACTCGTGACGAGACCCTCGAGGCTGCATTAGGGGCGGCGGCAGAGGAGCTCACGGCCATCCAGGGCGATGATCCCTCCGAGTGGTCGTGGGGGTCGCTCCACACCCTCGAGCTCGAGAACCAGACCCTCGGCACGAGCGGGATCGGGCCGATCGAGTGGCTGTTCAACCGCGGTCCCATCGAGACCGCGGGCGGGGAGTCGACCGTCAATGCGACCGGATGGACGCCGAAGAACGGCTACACCGTCGACTGGGTGCCGAGCATGCGCCAGGTCATCGACCTCGCCGACTTCGATGCCTCGACGTGGGTGAACCTCACCGGGGCCAGCGGCCATGCGTTCAATCCGCACTACGACGACCAGATCGAGGCGTGGCGGACCGGAGCCCAGTTCCCGTGGACCTTCAGTCGGGACCAGATCGAGGTGGGGGCTGTCGACACGCTCGTGCTGCAGCCGCGGGAGTGACCTTCAGGGCTCGCCCGCGAAGAGGCGTATGCCGGCCTCGGTGAGGGCGAGGTCGACCCGACAGTCGTGAGCGTCAGTCGGCACCCGGGGCAGAATCTCCTCCTCGAAGACGACCGCGACCCTGATCGGACCGCCCCGGTCGTGGGTCGGCACGTCGGCCAGTGCCCGGTCGTAGAAGCCACCGCCCTGCCCGAGCCGGTAGCCGCGATCGTCGACGGCGAGGGCGGGAAGGAACAGCGCGGTGCATCCGGACAGCAGTCCGCTGCCCTCTGCGACCGGATCACCGAGGGGCTCGAGGATCCCGAAGGGCCCGGGTGCGACCTGCTGGTCGGCCGCGAGGAGCAGCCAGTCGAGGCGATGCCCCGTCACCCTCGGGACGAGCACCGACGCCCCTCGCTTGACGAGATCCTCGATGAGCGGCCCGGTGCCGGGTTCGGTGGGCAGTGACAAAAAGCACGTGACGGTCATGCCGTCGAGGCGGTCGGGCAGCGGGAGGTCGCAGGCGTTCGCAGCGAGTGCGACTGCGGCAGCCGCGCGATCCGAAGGGCTTCGCGAGCGGCGTCCGGCCCGAATCCTGGCCCTGAGCGGGCCCTTGCCGCCGACATCCGCCGTGCCCAACTCGTCCACGTGCCCATCGTTGCCTACCGAGGGCGGCTATCGTCGGCGCATGACGACTATCGGCGGTTACACCGGCGCAGTTCGCAAGGCGGTGGTTCCGGCCGCTGGGCTCGGGACGAGATTCCTCCCGGCCACCAAGGCCACCCCGAAGGAGATGCTCCCCGTCGTCGACAAGCCCGCCATCCAGTACGTCGTCGAAGAGGCGGTCGCGGCGGGCCTCGACGACGTCCTGTTCATCACCGGACGAAGCAAGCGGCCACTCGAGGACCACTTCGACCGTAACTTCGAACTGGAGGAGGCACTGAGCCGCAAGGGGGACGAGGAGCGCCTGGCCCTTGTCACCGAGTCGACGGATCTCGCGCTCATCCACTACGTGCGGCAGGGCGACCCGCTCGGCCTCGGGCATGCGGTGCTCATGGCGCAGAGCCATGTCGGCAACGAGCCGTTCGCGGTCCTCCTCGGCGATGACCTCATCGACCCGCGCGACCCGGTGCTCCCGCGCATGCTTGCCATTCGTGAGGAGTTCGGCGGCTCGGTCATCTGCCTGATGGAGGTGCCGCGCGAGAGCATCTCGCTGTACGGGTGCCCGGCGGTGACGCCGACCGATGAAGCCGATGTCGTCATCGTGACCGACCTTGTCGAGAAGCCTGACGTCGCCGACGCCCCGAGCACGCTCGCGGTAATCGGGAGATACCTCCTTGACCCCGCAGCGTTCGCTGTCCTCGCGCGAACCGAGCCGGGCCGCGGCGGCGAGATCCAGCTCACCGATGCGCTCCGGGTCCTCGCGACCATGCCGTCCGAAGAGGGGGGCGGCGTCCGCGGCGTCGTCTTCTCCGGGCGTCGCTACGACACCGGGGACCGCCTTTCGTATCTCCAGGCGAGCATCATGCTCGCGAGCGAGCGAGAGGATCTCGGCCCAGACCTACGGGACTGGCTGAAGGAGTTCGTAGCAGGGTTGCAGTGATCTGGTCTCCCACGGTCTCCGACGGCGACATCACGCTTCGCCTCATTCGGCAACGCGATGCCGGCGAATGGCGCGAGGTCAGGCGGCGCAACCGGGAGTGGCTTCAACCGTGGGAGGCGAGCCTGCCCCCGGAGGCGTCACTCATCACTGACGTCCCGGCGACGTTCGGTCAGATGGTGCGGCGCATGCGCAAGGACGCCCGAGCTGGCAGAGCGCTCCCGTGGGCGATCCTCGTCGACGGCCGGCTGGCGGGACAGCTGACGGTCGGCGGCATCACGTACGGGTCCCTGCGCTCCGCCTACATCGGTTATTGGATTGACAAGGATCTCGCCGGTCGGGGGATCATGCCGGCGGCTGTCGCGCTGGCGTGCGACTACTGCTTCGACAACGTGCGGCTCCACCGGATCGAGATCAACATCAGGCCCGAGAACACGGCCTCGCTTCGGGTCGTTGACAAGATCGGCCTTCGCAAGGAGGGTGATCGCCCGAAGTACCTTCACATCGATGGTGATTGGCGTGATCACGTGACCTATGTCGTCATGGCCGGGGAATTCCCCGACGGCGTGCTTTCGCGGCTCAAGGCTCGTCAGGCGTCAGTCACCTGACCCGTCAGGGGCGTGCTGCTCGCGAGCTCGTTGTCGATACTGGCGCGACACGCCGAAGCGCGAAGTGTTCGCCTGCGCGTTGTCCCTCACGGAAGCCTCTAACGTACGAGTGTGACAAGCCTCATCTACATCGCGATCATCGTGCTGTGGATAGCGGTGCTCATCCCGATGTGGCTTCGTCGACTTGACCGGGTGAGCGAGGAGAAGTCCACCGCCCGTTTCAGCTCCGCGATGGAACTGCTCGGATCGAAGGTCACCGCGGAAACCGCTGTCACCAGTGGGGCTGCGGCACGTGACCCGAAGCCTCCGGTCACCCCCAGACTCGCTGCCGAGCGAGCGAAGCGCGCCGCAGAGGCGCGTGCGATTGCATCTGCGAGGCGGGCGTCGATCCGCCGAACCGTCGTGCTCGCAATCCTCACGACCATGCTCATCGTGACGCTCATCCTCGCGCTGGTTCGTACGGTCGCGCAGTGGGTTCCGGTGGCGACTGCAGCCATGGTCATCGCCTTCGTCGTCGCGTCAGCACTGACCGCGTCGACGCGCACCGAAGCCCTTGCCGCGAGCCGGGGCGAGACTCGGCCAGCAAAACGTGACCTGCGCGAGTTCCGGGAATTCCGGGAGAGCATCGCGCAGGAGGAGTCGGTCCGCCGCCCGGTGCCTCGAACGACGTCATCGCGGGCTGGGTCGCCTCGCTCTGCGACGGTGGCCCTCGAGGTCGAGAGGAAGCCGATCATCGCACCCCCGGTGATGTCGCCGCAGGGCATCTCGAGGCAGACCATTGACTTCGCGCGCGACGACGGCCGATCCGATACCGAGGCCATTCCCATCATCGACGAGGCTTACTACGACAAGGTGCGGGCCTCGAACGAGTAGCCCCTCGTCGGTGGGGC
>WLOY01000011.1 GCA_009699015.1 Actinomycetota bacterium
GCATTGTTCTTGGCCGCGCGCAGCGAGAAACAAGAGACTTCGCATGGGGTCACAGCCTGAGGCGGAAGTTCGAGTGGGGCGCAAAGACGGCGTAGTCCTGAATTGAAAGTGCGCGGGGTGGTTGCAGGCTTGCACCCCAAGGTGAGTGCAGAAAGGGGTGAACCGTACTGAATTCACTGGAGAGTTCGTTCTCACATTGATGATGCGGTCACGAACGTTAGCGGCGGCGTCGGGCCGGTGGTGGGCGCCGCGAGCCGTGGCGCTCGAGGAGTGCCCGTGTCGATCCGTCGCCGCGGATCTGCGAGCGCACCGCCCCGATGCGCCGCTTGGCCTGGGCGACCGCCGCAGCGTGGTCGACGATCGGGTCGGGGTAGTCGTGTCGCTCGTCGGTCGCCACGAGCCAGGGCGTCGCGAGCAGTGAGTCGGGCACGTCCCGCAGTTCTGGCACCCATCGGCGCACGAATTCGCCGGTCGGATCGTGGTCGAGCTGCTGCTTGACCGGGTCGTAGATGCGCAGGGCATTCATGCCCGTGACTCCTGACTGCATCTGGATCTGCGGCCAGTGGATCCCCGGGTCGTAGTCGGTGAACCAGCGGGCGAGCACTCGGCCGGACTCCTGCCACGGCAGCCAGAGGTCGTATGAGGCGAAGGAGGTGATCATCGACCTCATGCGGAAGGTCGTCCAGCCGGTGGCGGCCAGGGATCTCAGCACCGCGTCGACCATGGGATAGCCCGTCTGTCCCTCCACGAATGCTGCGAGTGCCTGCGTGTTGGCCGTGGCAGGGCGAAGGCTGTCGAAGGCCGAGTGCAGGGCGCTGCGCTCGATATTTGGTGCGTCCTCGAGTTTTTGCGTGAAGTGGTCTCTCCACGCGAGACGCTCCTCAAAGGCATTCAGTGAGAATCTCGGTGATGCAGGCTCGCTCTTGCGTGCCTGCACCCGGGCGTGAACCTCGCGTGCGCTGACCGTCCCGAGCGCGAGATGCACTGAGAGACGTGAGCAGCCTGACCAGCCACTCACGGGGCTCGATAGGTGACGCTCATATCCGGGGATACGTTCAGTGAGCCATGTTCGCATGACCTCACGTCCGGCGCGCTCGCCACCGCGCTGGCGGTAGACCATCGTTTCCGCAGCCATGCCGAGGTCGCGCATCTCTGGGATCGGACCGAGCGCGACCGCCGTGGGTCGGACGGCGGATGGCATGCGATGCAACGGCAGATTGAACAGTGCCAGTCGCTGTCGACTCCAGGTATCACGTGAGGTGAGTCCGCGCATCGCACCTGATTGACGGTGCTCGAGATACCTCACACCGCGCCCGCGGCACCAAGCCGCCACTGCGCGATCGCGCTCCCAGGTTGCCAATATGCCGAACTCTTCGTGGGAGTGCACTGCTTCGATAGCGACCTGGGTCGACAGGTCCTCAAGCACCGCAACCACCTCTCCCACCCTTACGACGAGTGGCGCCCCGAGCGCGGCCAATGACTCCCGTAGGTCGGTGAGGCCATCAAGCACCAACTCGACATGTCGCGGGGACGTATGCGGGTGGGCGACGAGGCTTGGCTCGATGACGTAGAGGGGGAGTACGGGTGCCCCGGTGTCGACCGCGGCCGTCAAAGATGCATGGTCGCGCACGCGCAGGTCGCGCTTGAACCACACAACCTGGACGTCGGGGCGACCCATGATCCCCTCCGACTTTAGACAAGGCTGACGGCGCGCGCTGCGCCGTCCTGCAGAACGCGGAGCAAGCCTTGCCTGCTCGTGCGCATTGCGCAACACGGTGGCCGATCGCGGCTGCGGCCAGCGGGTGTAAATCGCCACGGTGATTGACGTGACGCCCGGGTGGGTGAAGCAGACACGCGTCGACTGATTGGTGTTGCTGGGAGACCCTATTGATGGAGACGCTGCAGAAGGGGTTGATTGCGAAAATGAATCGACCCGGACTCACCGGAGTACTTTCTCTCACAGGGTCGACACGCACTTGCCGGCTGCGCCGCGGGTCCCAGATGAGCTGGTTTCGGATCTCTGCGCGCACCATGCCGAGCACCGCATCGGAGATGGTGTCCTCCTGCGCTATGACGATGAACGGCACACAATTGCGCCGTCGCGACCGCGCCCATTCCGCCGTGTTGATGGCCGGCCCTTCGAGCACCATGTGCTCCTCGGGGAGCGAAGCCGGTTGGGCTGCCACGAGGGGGTGGACTTGCACCTGATGCACCACGATCAGGAGCGTCGGCCGCATGTGACGGTGATGCTATTGACCCGGCGACCACGTCGGAGGCCATCGTGGAGAGCCTGGAAGGGGTCGCAAGCGATGTGCGGGATGGGTAGCGGCTAGATCGAGTTGGTCCAGAAGTCCTGCCACCGCAGGAAGATCAGGCCGAGGACTGTGAGGTACCAACCGGCGAGCACGAACACGCGCAATCCAGCGATGGCTTCGAGGCTTGTCTGCCATGAATCCGGGGCCGGTATCCGCCCCGACGCAAGGTTTGCCGCAGTCACCCAGATGGCGATGGGTGCCGTGACTGCCCAGACGACCATGCACCATGGGCATAGGGCCCCGATGGAGTACAGGCTCTGCCAGACGAGCCACTGGACGAAGGCGAAGCCAAGCAGTGCACCGGCGTTGAGGCCGAGCCACATCCATCGGGGCAGTGTCGTGCCGGTGGCGATGATGACACCGAGGGTGATCGTCACGCTGAAGCCGATGAGACCGAGGATCGGATTGGGGAAGCCAAAGGCTTCCGCTTGGGGCGTGGTGATCACGGATCCGCACGACAGCACTGGGTTGATGTCGCACGTGGGGACGTACGTCGAATCGCTGAGGACCCGGACCTTCTCGATGGTCAGTTCGATCGCAGCGAGCAGGCCCAGCGCGCCACCAAAGATCAGGATCATCGCCGTGGAGCGATCCAGACGTGGCCGGGTCGAGCCCTGCGTGGACTGCATGGATCCGCTCCTTCGTGGTTCCCCGGTACGTCACGGCGACGCATCGACCCATGTTCGTGCCGCGCTCGAATGCGTCCGCGACAGCCGATACAGCGTACGACAGACTCCTGCGGCCGGCATCCCCGGTTAGCCGAACAACCCCGACTTCAGGATTCCTTGAAGATTCTTCTCAGTGTCGGCCAGAGTGCCGCTGCCGACCGGAACGGTGATGAGGACCTCAGCCTCGTTGGAGGAGTTGTTCGGCCCGCCGGGCGCGCTGAACCGGACGACGCACCCGCCGCCTGTCACCGGCATGAACAGCGAGTTGCCCGAGAGCAGACAGGTCCCGAGCACCTCAACGTTGACCGCAGTTCCGGTGCCGGTGGACATCACGAGCCAGACCCGCGAACCCGCGGGGTACCTCAGGACGCCTCTGTTCTGCCAAGGCGAACCGGCAATGCCATCGACGACCGGGGTCACCGAGATCGGGTTTGGCCGACGCTGGGCCTGCACATTGATCTCCTGGTCCACGACGCGCGAGAGGTCCAGGCGCTCAATATCGGTGCGAACGCCGTCGGAGGTGGAGTCGCGTCGTGCGTCATCGACACCGAGCTCGTGGAAGATCACCTCGACATCGGCGACGCCCTTGCGCAGGGGCGTCCACAGGAACTCGACCATTCCCCCCTCCACCGGCTTGTCCGGCGAGATCGCTCGGCCGTCGACCGTGATGCTCACCGAGCCCCGGCGGTCTTCATCGACGTTGACGGCGACGAAGGCCGGAACGCCGACGTGAACTGTCTGCGGCATGAGGAGTTGCACTCGCTTCCGATCAACTCCGACGGTGAAGACGGACGGCTCACTCGTCGAGGCGGCGTAGGAGACTGTGCCGGTCGATTGGAAGATGGTCGGGATGAATGCTGCGGTGACCGAGAACGTGGCCGTTCCTTGCGGCACCCAGTCAAGTCTGGCAAGGGCCACTGCGCCGGGCGCCGAGCGGACAACCGCCTCGCCGATGACGCCGCGTACCGCCTCCGTGAAGATGACCCTGCCTTGGATTTGCTCCCCGGGCCGAGCGTTTAGCAGGTCGCCGGTCTCGATGGTGGCGATGATGGGAAGCGCCCTCATCCGCGTGGGATTCGTCGGGATCGCGAGTTGCGTGATCGTCGGCATCGGCGCCGTCATCGCCGTGACGGAGGAGAACCCCGTGGAGCCGATCGACCAAGCGCCAGAGGCCATAGGCGTCCACGACACGCGCCCGACGCCGAGGCGATCGAGGTTGACCGTTGCCGTCTGGCTTGCCTGGCCAAGCGAGATGCCGAGGGTGATGCTGCTACCGGCCTGGCTCGGGGAAATGACATCGATCGACTGCGCGATACCGGTGGTGCCGTTGCCAGTGGCAATGACCCCGCCCTGAAGCGGGGCACTCGCAACGTGACTCGGAGCGAGGATTGCGACGCCGCACAGGATGGCACCTGCTGCAGCCGCGATGGGCCACCGAAGCGCGGTGATCAACGCGAGACCGATAGGCAGGCAATCCCCGCGACGTCAATCCGGCCGGGATCGGCCGCAGCAGGAATCCAGACCGTGAATGCATTGCCACGGTCGCCGTGCACCGTTCGAGATGAATCGGGCCAAGGGCAAGTCACGTTCGGGTCTCCTAGTCACTGGTGTCTGTCAAACATAGCGCCCCGACTCGCGGGTGGAAGCCAATGCGGGACCCTCGAGCGCAAAATGAATCGGATAGCCATCGACGGCAAATCCAAATATCTTCTTCTCGACGTGGACGGGGCTCCCTCCAGCCGGCCGGATCCGATCGCTCCGTGGAGGTGGTACCCGACAACTGGGTTGAAGTGACCGCCATAATCATCGATTGCGGATGCCTCGCATCGGCACCAGCCGGAGCCCGGGGCCTCTTCACCCTGGACCTGATGCGCACTGCTCTACGCGCCCAAGGGGCACCCCTCGAACGGCTCGGGTCTTGGCGTGCCGGGCTCGAGCCTCCTTGCGCCGACCCCCTCGGCTGCCATCGCATCGCCTGTGTTCACGAGGTGGCAACGAGCGAACGAGAGGCATCCACATCCGATGCAATTGGTGAGGTCCTCACGGAGCCGGGTGAGCTGCTCGATCTGGTCGTCGAGGCGCGTGCGCCACGCTGTGGAGAGCGTGAACCAGTCAGCCTCGCGTGGCGTGCGTCGCTTGGGCAGCGCATCGAGGGCGGTTCGGATCTCTGCGAGGGGGATGCCCACGCGCTGCGAGGCGCGAATGAATGCCAGGCGCCGCAGGACGTCGCGGGCATAGTGGCGTCGATTCCCTGAATCGCGCGTGCTGCGGATGAGACCGCTGCGCTCGTAGAAATGAAGGGCGGAGACGGTGATTCCGCTTCGGTCGGCGAGCTGGCCGACGGTCAGGGTCGGGCTCGTGCAGGCATCGGGCAACATGCCGCGACGGTAGCACTTGACCTCAACATAAGTTGAGGTACGAGGCTTGGCTCATTCCGCTCATCCCACTGACAGAAGGAATTCGCATGGACTCATTCATGGTGGTCTGCACCTTCGCCCCCGGCACCGACATGGGCGAGGTCATGGCCGTGGTCGCGGAGGAGCAGGCGAAGGTCGCTGAGCTCAAGGAGCTCGGCAGCATCGGCGCCCTCTATCTCTCCACGCGTGAGCGTGGCACGGTATTCCTCGAGATCTTCGCCGACAGCTCTGATGGTGCTCGTGAGGCCGTCGTCTCACTGCCGATGTCCAAGTGGTGGGATCTCGACATCTTCCCGATCAACGCGCCCGTGGCACGCGGCCTGGCTGCGGACCCGTCATGAGTGCCTTCACGCCGGCCGAGATCGAGTACCTCCGGACCCAGCCGCTGATGCGGTTCGCCACGGCATCGCTGACCGGCCGGCCCGATGTCGCTCCGGTCGTTTTCGAGCTCGATGGCGACGACATCGTCACGGCCGGCTTCGACATTGCCCGCACGGTCCGCTACCGCAACGTCCAGTCCAATCCGCGAGCGACGGTTGTCGTCGACGATCTCGCCTCGACGAACCCATGGTCGCCGCGAGGGGTCAAGGTGATCGGTTCCTGCGTCGTCGAGAGCCATGAGGGCGGCGATCGGTTCCGGATCTCGCCCGACGTGATCATCAGCTGGGCGATCAACGACACCACCCCGGGGATCCCGGCGATGGAGCGACGGGTGGTCGAGAGATAGGCGTAGGTTGTTGAGGCGATTGCGACACCGGTTGGGTTGCTCCCGCTAAGCCATGATGCGGCGGCAGAATGTCGAGAAACTCGGTAGATTCCACCTAAGCCACCCAAGGAGAGTCATGCCCATCGATCCCAGCATCGTCCCGAACATCGCACTCAACGACGGCACCACCATTCCGCAGATCGGCTTCGGGCTGTGGCAGGTGCCGCCGGCCGGGGCTGAGGCAGCCACGAGCGAGGCCCTTGCCGTGGGATACCGCCACGTCGACAGCGCTGCGGTGTACGCGAACGAGGCCGAGGCCGGCTTGGCCGTGGCCCGCAGCGGGCTCGCTCGCGAGGACGTCTACGTGACGACGAAGCTCTGGAATCCCGATCACGGCTACGACGAGGCCATGCGTGCGTTCGACCTGAGCATGGGCAAGCTGGGCTTCGAGTACCTCGACCTTTTCCTCATTCACTGGCAGTGCAAGCAGTTCGCAAAGTACGTCGACACCTGGCGGGCGCTGATCGACCTGCAGGCATCCGGTCGTGTCCGCTCAATCGGCGTCTCCAACTTCAAGGAGACCGCGCTTCGCGAGATCATCGACGTCACGGGCGTCGTGCCCGTGGTGAACCAGATCGAACTGCATCCGTGGCTGCCGCAACTCGACATGCGCGCGGTGCATGCCGAGTACGGCATCGCGACTGAGTCCTGGAGCCCCCTCGCATCGGGACAGCTGATCGGCGACCCGCTGCTCGCCACGATCGCGGCAAAGCATGGCGTCTCGACGGCTCAGGTCATGATCCGCTGGCATCTGCAGCAGGGGCTGATCGTGCTGCCGAAGTCGGTGACTCCCTCGCGCATCGCTGAGAACATCGACGTCTTCGGGTTCGAGCTCGATGTCGAGGACATGGCCGCGATCGCAACTCTCGAGAGCGGGCGACGCACCGGGCCGGATCCCGATGACTTCTTCATGCTCGGCTGGGAGTAGTGCTCTGTTTGGTGCTTGCGCTGTCTGAGCGGCGCACGGCACTGCGTTGATTGGGCGACAGACGGATGAGCAGGCGATACGTTCGTGCGATGGCACCAACGGATGACGGGGCAACTCGCGGGCGATTGCGTGGGGTCACCTTAATACTGTTGATCGCGACGGCGACCATTTGGCTGGCTGGCTGCGGCGATCAAGCGGCTTCCGCCCCTACGGTCGACTGCTCGCAGGGCGTCTCGGCGTGCAAACCTGGTGACATCGGTGCCGGTGGCGGCATCGTCTTCCTCGTTGTCGGTGACGGCGCTCAGCGGGGCATCGTGGAATATGCCCAAGCTGGCTGGTCCGGCACCGGCGAAGACCCGCAACTCGATTGGCGTGCGGCAAAGTCAGCATCGAGATGGTCCTCAGATGTTGACTCGCAAGTTTGGCGTCTGCCCAGTCAGGGTGAGCTCGCAGAGTTGTACGCATTCTGGAAACGCTCGGGAAACGGCGGGTTTTCCTCCGCTCTCTACTGGAGTGCGACGCCGTGGGGCGACGGCAGCGCGTGGTATCGCAACTTCGAGGATGGCATCGAGTACCACAGTTTTAGGGAGGCGACGAACTTCGTCCGTCCGGTCCTGTCCTACTCGGCCGTCGGCGCGACGCAACCCTGAGTCGACTGGACCGACTGAGCGATCCTGCATCACCCGAGGCCTCGGATGAGGGCATTGATCATGGCGGCGAAGTTGGCAGTTCGATCCTGAGCGAAGTGCACGCCGGCGATCTCCAGGCTCACGGCGCCATGCATGGCACTCCAGACCTGCTGGGCAACCTCAGTGCTGTCGCCGGGCGTGAGGTCGCCGGAATTCATCGCATCCTGCACCCTGTCGACGAGTGTCGTAAAGGAGCTCTTCGCGGCCTCGCGCGAGTCCGGCGAGAGCTCCAGGAGCAGCATCTGCTCGAACATGAGGTGGTAGAGCTGCGGGTTGTCGATGGCGAACTGCCGGTAGCCCAGGCAGCCGATGGTCAGCCGGCGCACGGGGCTCGCGTCGGAGGGGGTCTCGATCGCCGTCTGGAGGGTGTCGAAGCCGTGCACGAAGAGGGCCTCCAGCAGTCCGTCCTTGTTCCCGAAGCGCGAGTAGACACCCATGGGAGCGACGCTGGCCCTCGTTGCGACGGCTCGCACGGTGAGGGCGGGAAGGCCGGCTTCCTCGAGCAGTCCGAGGGCCGCGTCGACGAGGGAGGCGGTGACCTCGACGCTCGGGGTTCGAGTTCGCACCCCTTGCCTGATGTCCGACATGCCTCTAGGCTACCGTCCCATAACTAGAGAACAAAGTTCTATAAATGGAATGGTGGCCATGAATACGTTGAGCGTGACCCGTCGATGGACAGCGCTGGGAATCCTCTGCCTGAGCCTGTTGCTGGCGGTGGTCGACAACACGATCGTCAACGTCGCGCTGCCCACGCTCAATCGTGAGCTCGGGGCCGGAACCACCGAGTTGCAGTGGATCGTCGATGCCTACACCCTCGTCTTCTCCGCACTCCTGCTCACGATGGGTCACTTCGGCGACCGATTCGGGCGCAAGCGCGTGCTTCAGCTCGGCCTCCTGCTCTTCGCCGTCACTTCGGGGCTCGCGGCCTTGGCGACGACTTCGGGTCAGCTCATCGGGGCCCGGGCACTCATGGGCATCGGCGCCGCGCTGATCTTCCCGGCAACACTGGCGATTCTTGTCAACATCTTCACCGACCCCAAGGAGCGCGCAGCCGCGATCGGCATCTGGACGGCGATGGTCGGAGTCGCGGTCGCCATCGGGCCGATCGCCGGCGGCCTGCTGCTCGAGCATTTCTGGTGGGGCTCGCTCTTCCTCGTCAACATCCCCGTCGCGATCATCGCGATCGGCCTCGGGGCCCTTCTGCTGCCGGACTCGCGTGACCCGAACGTCGGACCGATGGACTACAGGGGGCTCGTGCTCTCGGCGGCCGGCGTCGGCCTGATCATCTGGGCGATCATCGAGGGCCCGATATGGGGCTGGACTTCCGTGGCGATCCTGAGCGGACTCATCGGCGGTGTCGCCCTGCTCGTGGTCTTCACCCTTGTCGAACGACGCCTTGTCCACCCGATGCTCGATGTCCGGCTGTTCAAGAACGCCCGGTTCACGGCGGCAAGCCTGTCGATCACCACCGCGTTCTTCGCGCTCTTCGGCTTCATCTTTCTCATCACCCAGTTCCTTCAACTGGTCCAGGGTTTCACGCCCTTGCAGGCTGGGGTCCGCACGCTGCCCTTCGCGATCGCCACCGGGATCATGTCGCCGCTGGCCATCGTCCTCATGCATCGCTTCGGGTCGAAGGCCATCGTGACCCTCGGGCTGCTCGTCATGTCAGCAGGATTCCTCATCGCCGCGACCATCAAGGTCGACACCCCGTATGTCGGGGCGGTGCTCATCTCGATGGTGACGATCGCCGCGGGCCTCGGACTCGCGACGAGCCCCGCGACCGAGTCGGTCATGGGCGCGCTCCCCCCGGAGCAGGCGGGCGCGGGCGCAGCGGTCAACGACACGACGCGGGAGTTCGGCGGCACGCTCGGCGTCGCGATCGTCGGATCGGTCTTCCTCAGCGTCTACGGGGCAACGGTCATCGACGGCTACCGAAGCCTTGGCCTGCCGGAGCAATTCGAGTCGGTCGTCCGCGAGTCGATGGGAGGCGGGCTCGCGGTCGCGGGGCAGTTGCCCGACGAGGTAGCCGCGCAGCTTGCCGGAATCGTCCAGAGGGCATTCATCGAGGGACTCTCGAGGGGATCGCTCGTGGCAGCGCTCGTCGTCGTGGTCGGTGCGATCGTTGCGTGGAGATATCTGCCCGCTCGTGCGCGATCATGACCCTGGCCGGTACCGATGGAAGGCTGAATCCTCTAGTCTGCCGAAATGGGCGATGGTGGCCGACCCACTTGGCAAGGCCACCGCTGAAACCGCGCAGGAAGCAGTGACCAATGACCTCGCAGAATTTCAATGATCAGGGCTTCACTCCCCATCTCGGATTCTCTGGACTGCCGAAGGCGGTTGTCGAGCGGATCACCGACTTCAACGATCCGAGACAGGAATGGCGTCGGCTGTTCTCAGAGGTCATGGGCACCTTCCTGCTCGTCCTCGTTGCGGCTGGTGGCGGGATGATGAACGCTGCCTTCGATGGTGTCGTCGGACGCACGGCCGCTGTTGTCGCACCCGGTCTCATGGTCATGGCGATGATCCTCTTCATGGGCAAGGTGTCGGGGGCTCACTTCAACCCGGCGGTGAGCATCGCCTTCGCCTTGCGCAGCGACTTCCCCTGGAAGCGCGTCCCCGGCTATGTGCTGGCGCAACTCATCGGCGCGCTCCTCGCCGCACTGTTCCTCCAAGGGGTCATCAACGTCTCGGCATCCAACGGCTCGAACTATCCGGCAGCGAGCACGACCGACGTCGCGGCATTCCTCATGGAGATGGTGCTGACCTTTGGCCTCGTCAGCGTCATTCTCGGGACTGCCTCGGGAGCTCAGAACATCGGCATCATCGGTGCACTGGGCGTCGGTGGCTATATTGCGCTGGCCGGGCTATGGGCGAGCCCCCTCTCGGGCGCATCGATGAATCCGTTCCGAACCCTGGGCCCGGATCTCGTGGCGAACGACTACCAGGCCTACTGGGTCTACCTGGCGGGCCCACTCCTCGGAGCGGTCCTTGCGGTCATCGCGGCGTTCGTCCTGCGAGGTTTCGGTGGAGGCCGATCGGGTTCCGCGGCAGCGCAAGGAGCCCTGCTGACCGAGCCCCTTCGGCCCGAACAGGACTAGCGGACCAGCGAATGCTGCCTGCTGGGCAGCGAAATAGCGCCGCCGGGCGCGGCTGCTCGATTGGGCTTCGCAGTCGGGGTCGGCGCGGCACGGTCGCTCACCCCCAAGAGCGGGGACTCCGCGCAGAACCGGGCGGCATCCTGCGAATCCTCCTGGACCTTTGATGAGTGTGCCGGGTCACCGACGTGATGGTGCGTGGATCGCGGTGCCATTGATTATCAGCCCCTGCTCCGAATCCCTCGGACGATCATGGCGGCCGCATCACCGAGGGGTCGAGCAGACTCCGGCGCCTCGGCTATCGAGGCGAGGGCGATGATCCGCTCGAGCGACGCGAGGTCGTAGGTGCGCCCGTCGGTGATCGCGGTCCTCGGGTCGGCGAATCCGTAGACGACCGCCATCTCCAGCGGATCGCGGTCCATGCCGTAGTCCAGTGCGCACTCCGCGGTGCCGTACGGCATTTGCGCCGAGACCGCGAAGGCGCCGCCGTCCCAGTCGCCGACGGCGCCTTGGCCGTGGTGGTTGAGAAGGTCGACGATCGGGATGAGCACTCGCTCAGGCTCCGCATCATCGGCCATCGGTATGCGAAAGCATCGGTTCGCCCAGAGCAGGTCGATGGCGTCCATCTGCGGTGATCGGAAGGACGGCACGATCACGCGGACGACTTCGATCAGGTCATCGGCAAGGCCGGGATCGAGCGACGGATGGGTGCGGCCCATCCAGGCGAGCTTGGCACATGCGTTGTGGAGCGCGACCTGCAGGTAGAGGAGTTCCCACTCGAGGTCGCCGCAGTCGTCGGGAACCTGAGCGATGACGATGCGGTCGTCGTCCTTGGACCACGCGACCCGATCGACCCGAACGAAGGCGGTGCGGGGGATGCGAAGGAGGGGCTCGCCAGCGGGGGCTGAGGATTCGATGCTCAGCTGGCCGGCACGCTCGATGATGACGGTGGACGGTGCCACGTAGCCGCCGGCCTCGCGAATGAGCTCGATGGTGCCTGAGAGCAGGTCGGCGACGAGCGGATCGCCGGCATCGATCATTGGGTGAGTCATTCGAGCATTCTCCTTGACCTGCGCCAATGCAAGCCATGAGGTGCTCGATGTAATCAGGCGCTGGCTCGGACTCGTCCGACGAGGGAGAATGCGTCGATCACGAGGATCTCGACGGTGCTCAGGACGCTTCAGGACCCCTCAGGGTCTTCCGCGTAGGCGTTCGACGCGGCGCCGATCTCGCTTCGTCGGCCGCCCGGCACCCCTGTCTCGAACGATCGGAGCCGGTCGCTCCGCGCCGGACTGGGGTGCGGGGGTGCGGTCCTCGTAGTTCAACACCGCGAGAGCCGCACTCGTACGCTTCTGGACGAGGGCTAGGACGAAGACAGTGCGCTCGGCGGCGATGGTGCGGGCACGAATGGTGTCGCCGATCCTCACCGGATGGGCGGGCTTGGCAGTTGACCCGTTGAGGCGGACGTGGCCGGCCTTGCATGCAGCGGTCGCCGCAGACCTCGTCGGGTAGAGGCGGATCGACCAGAGCCAGACATCGGCGCGCACGCTCTGCGGGGCGGGGGATGCGTCCATGTCCTGAGCCTATGAGCAGGGGTCGCCGGCGGAGGCTTGCTCACGGCTGTGCTGGGAGCGCGCTCGCGACGCGCGGCGCACTCCCAGCGTTGGTCAGCCTGCTGCGCAGCCGGAGAGGTACAGGTCGGCCGGGATCGTTGCGTCGGCGGGGGCCGCAGTTGCCGCGGGATCGCTGCCGCAGACCTTCGACTTGTCCTGCGGGACCCAGAACTGGCCCTCGGCCTGGAAGATGAACGAGGTTGCGACACCCTGCGGGGCATTGGCATCGGTCGAGCCGGTGCCGAGGGTGCCGGTGGCCACGGCCCAGCCCTCAGAGCACTGGAGGTTTTCCATCGTGAAGACGTTGTCCGGGCCGAGGGCCTCGGCTGACTGCTGGGCGGCGGCCCCGACTGCGGCGTCGGTGCACTCGGTCATGCCGCCGACCATGGAGGGGCTCGCTGACTCGGCCGTCGGGGTGCTCGACGAGCAGCCGGCGAGAGCGGACGTGGCCATTGCCGCGAAGGCGATGGCGAGGCTGATGCGGGCGGAGCTCTTCATGGGGTCCTCTCAAGCGCCCGGGGCGGGCGCGGATCTCGCGTGATTCTAGATCGTGCAGTGGGTTCATTGCGCGGCAGCAGTGGATTCCCATCGCGGGCGTCGGGAGAATTCGACTGGAGGAGCCGAAGGAGGCAGTCGCTCAGGAGAGGGCGAACATCGCGCCGAGGACGATGAGCCCGAGGACGAAGACGATGACCGCGACGACGATGCCGAGCGCGAGAACTGCAAGGCCGGTGAGGGCGAACGTGACGGTGGCGAGGAGCAGGCCGCCCCCGGCCTTGAGGGCGATGCGGGCCTGGGCGCTCCTGTAGTTGCGACTCTCCGCTCGGATCGAGGCGGCGAGCCCGCACAGGGTGCCGGCGGCAATGACCGCTCCCGAGCCCACGAACCACGCCAGGGGGAAGGTGGCGCCGTTGTGTGCGAGGCCAGGACCGCCGTCCTGGGTGGAGGTGATCTCGCTCACGCTCATGACCGTGAGGATGGCTGTCGCAGCGCTGCCGAGGACGACGAGCCAGACCCCTATCCAGCCGAGGAGGTCGCGCGGGGCCGTGCCCCAGCGGTTTGCCCGGACCGGGAGGCCCGACCAGCGGGCACCGTCCCAGTACTGGACCATGCCGGCCGTCCCGCTCTCGGGCGGGTACCAGCCGGGAGTCTGGTCGGCAGGCTCGGGGCCGGTAGGCGGGTTTGGTGAGGGGTTGCTCATTGACTGCCTCCGTCGAGGTTCGCTGGATTGAGCGTAACCGCCCACCGGCTTCATCCCCTCGGCGAAGCGGGCGAAGACCGTCATCGCCTACCGCGAGCGTGGCGCGCCCTCACCCTCGATGCTCCGCCAAGGCACGACGGAATCCTGCATCACGTCTTGGCGTCCGGCGACGCCCCGACGGCGCATGCCCAGCTCAACAGTGGTGGATAGCCATCACTGTGACTTCTGACCCAAATGCGGGCTTACCATCAAATTGACTTTTGGTACATGTACCGAAAGTCCAGCAATACGGTTTTTGCGCTATCTCAGCCCTTGCGCGGAAGCGTGGACTGTCAGAACTCTCATAGCCGAACAGGCGAGCTTGGCGCCAACGAGAGTCGTGAGAAGGGAAGGACCCCATGAGACATCCGAAGAAGGCGCTCTCGCTCCTTGTCGTAGCGGCGCTGGCGAGCGTCTCGATCGTCGTCGTTGCGAATGAGGCCGCGGCGGGCGGTACAACCGTGACCGTGACCGGGTCTGGGTTCTATGACGGCACTTCTGCTTCGGCCGTCACCGGTGTCACCGCGGGTGGCGTGGCCGGGACGAGCGTGACAGTTGCCTCAGACACCTCGCTTACCTTCGTCACGCCTGTTCGTGCGGGCGCGGATAGAACCGCGGGCCCCGGCGCTGTGGTCGTCACGACCTCCGGCGGGGCATCGGCAGGATCGACGCTCTACACATTCAGGCCGGTGCTCGAGTCGATTTCGTCGATTCCTACCGGTTCGTCAAGTCAGGGCCTGGTGACCCTCGGCTCCTTGGCGGCGGCCTCCCAGCGCAAGCCGGTTTCTCGGACGACACTGCAGCCCTACACAGTGTCCGGAACCTATTCAGCGGGGACGTCAGTCGCCGCCGGTGATGGCTACTCGTACGTGACGGATCGCGACTACACCGGTGCCACCGCATACCAGTATGAGAGCGACGAGCGCGCACTGAGATCTGGATCCTCGCTCACCACGACGGCGACGATCGCCACGGGCGGCGGCAGGAGTTCGACCTACAAACTCACGTCAGCCGGCAATTGCGAGCCCCGCCCGAACGGGGCCACCGGATCGCCAACGTCGAACAACTATTCCGATGGGTACCAGACGTATTGCAGCGTCTTCGGGCCCGAGGTCTATTCGGAGTCGTTCTACGTCGGATCCGGGATGTCACTCGCATTCGACTGGGCTGCTGAGTACGTTTCCGATGACTACGAGGTGTACGGGTACCTCATTTCACTCACGGACCTGACGGACACCTCGTACACGGGAGCCGATTACAGCGTTGTCGCCCATGGCATCGGGAATGGCGCCAGCGGTATCACGTGGTATACCGCGAGCGCGGCTATCCCTGCCCCCGGTTACTACAAGTTCCGGTTCGTCAATGGGACCTATGACGCGACAGGAGGCCATCTGATCGGGTCGAACATGTACATCGACCCGCAGGCCGTCATCGTGGCCCGGACGAATGCGATCACGTTCCCGGCGCTGGCGGACATCGTTGGTGCGGCGAACCCCTCCACGTCGGCCGTGACGCTGTCGTCGACGGCCGGGGGGACCGTTTCCGTGGTTTCGAGCACAACAGGCGTGTGCACGGTGTCGGCGGTGGGGAACACGTACACGATCACGAAGGTGGCCGACGGGACATGCGTACTCTCGGCGACGCAGGGGGCGACGGGCGAGTACGCCCCTGCGACGACGGTCCTGCGCTCGTTCCAGTATCTGGCTGCCGCAGTGGCCCCGGTCGTGTCCACCGGGCTCAGTTCGTCTGTCAGTGCGTCGGGGGCGGCGCTCAGCGGGTCGGTGACGCCGCGGGGGGCGGCGACTGATGGCTCGTTCTGCTACGGCACGGCATCGAGCCTGGCAGGCTGCACGTCGGTTGCGATCACCCCGCAGATCGGTGCGACCGACGCGGCGACGACCATCTCGACGTCACTCACGGGGCTCTTGGCTGCGACGACCTATTACTACCGTGCGTCCGGGGTGAACTCAGTCGGCACGACGAATGGGCTGATCCGTTCGTTCACGACGTCAGTGCCGGGGGTGCCGAGCGTCACGACTGACGCGGCGTCGTCCGTGTCCTCGACGGGCGTCACGCTGAACGCGACGGTGACGGCGAACGGGGGCGCGACGACCACGTCGTTCGTGGTCTGCACCGACGCCGGCATGACGGCCGGTTGCGTCACGACGACGGTCAGCGGGACGACGAACGGTACGGCCGTGGCTGTCCCGCAGGCGATCACTGGCCTGGCTCCGTCCACCACGTACTACTTCAAGGCATCGGTCAACAACGGGTCCGGAAGCGCGGTCGACGGCTCGGTGCTGTCGTTCACGACCGCGGCTGCCTCGGGCGGCGGGTCGACCGGTGGTGGTGGATCGACCCCCGTGCCGACGCCGACTGCGACAGCTAAGCCGGTAGTCGCGCCGGCGTCGTTGCCGTCGCTGGATCCGGTGGTGATCCCGGTGACGGATGCGGTGAGACCGGGCGGGTCTGCGATCCTCGTCGGGGGCGTGCCGGTGGCGACCGCGGTAGCGCCGAACGCGTCGTCGACGGGCTTGACGGTGTCGGGGCCGGATTGGTCGCTGGGCTTGGGTGCGGTGACTACAGAGGGCAAACCTGCGCCGCTGGGACGCGGCGGGGTGGTCGATGCGCGGACGGGGACGAGCCTGGCGGTATCGGGCGTGTCGTTCGCGCCGGGCACGGCGGTGAAGGTCTACATCCTCGCGCCGCCGATGACGCTGGGGACGTTGACGGTGAATGCCGACGGGACGTTCAGCGGGCGGGTCTCGCTGCCGCTGACCTTGAGCCCGGGGTCGTACACGGTGCAGGTAAACGGGTACAGCCCGGGCATGTCCCTGCGCAGTGCGTCGCTCGGGATCGGCCTGGGGTCGAGCCCGAAGTCGGTCGTGAAGCGGATCAAGCGCACCGTGTACTTCGACCGGTTGTCGTCGCGGCTGACGCCGAGGTCCAAGAAGGTAATCGCTGCCGCGGTGCGTCAGGTCCCCCGGGCCGCGACGAACGTCTCGGTCCAGATGGTCGCCTACGTCCAGCGCGAGGACTATCGCGGCAACGACTTCATCCTGTCGGCGAAGCGGGCGAAGATCGTCGGAGCGAGCCTCAAGGCCAAGGGTGTGAAGGGCCGGTACTACGAGAGCGGGCGGGGCCGTGCCGCGCAAGGCGGTAGCAAGGCACGCCGCACCGAGATCGTCATCGCCTACACCATCAAGCGCTAGCGGGGGATAATCGCCTTGATGTCGGCGGCCATCGCCTCGGGCTTCGTCTTTGGCGCGTAGCGCCGAACCGTCGTCCCATCGGGTGACACGAGAAACTTCGTGAAGTTCCACTTGACCATGGAGCCGAGCAGTCCGCCCGATCGCTCCTTGACGAACCGGAAGACCGGGTGGGTGTCCTTGCCGTTGACATCGACCTTCGTCGACAGCGGGAACGTGACGCCGTGGTTCACCTTGCAGAACTCCTCGATGTCGGAGTCGCTGCCCGGCTCCTGATGGGCGAACTGATCGCACGGAAAGCCGAGCACGACCAGGCCGAGCGGGCCGAACTCCTCATGGAGGCGCTGCAGGCCGTCGTACTGCGGGGTGAAGCCGCACTTGCTCGCCGTGTTGACGATGAGGACCGGCTTGCCCGCGTAGTCGGCCAGCGAGACGGTGCTGCCGTGGTTGTCGACGAAGGAGAGGTCCTGCAGGCGCGCGGCGGGGGCGGAATCAGTGGAAGTCATACAGCAAGTCTGCCCCAGATCCGGGGCTTGCACCGCGGACGGGACGGATAGGGTCCGGGGATGAACGAACCCGCCTCGATCGAGGACTACGTCCGAGGCCTTCCGAAGGCCGAGTTGCACGTGCACCTCCAGGGCGCCGCGTCGGTCCCGACGGTGCTGGAACTGGCGCGCCGCTACCCGGAGGCCGGGGTGCCGACGGAGTTGCAGGGCCTGCGTGACTTCTACCAGTTCACCGACTTCGCCCATTTCATCGAGGTCTACATCAGCGTGAATCGCCTCGTGCGCACCGCCGACGACGTCCGCGACCTTGTCGTCGGCCTTGGCCGGGATCTCGCCGACTCGAACGTGCGGTACGCCGAGGTGACGGTGACCCCTGACAGTCACCTCCTCATGGGCATTACCCCGGATGCACTGGCCGACGCACTGACCTCCGGGCGCGCCCGCGTGCTCGAGGCGTACGGCATCGAGCTCGGCTGGGTCTTCGACATTCCCGGCGAGCTCGGGGTCCCGTCCGGCATCCGAACCATCGAGTGGGCCGAGTCGCACCTGCCGGAGCACAGCGTCGGCTTCGGCCTCGGCGGGCCGGAGGAGGGGGTTCCGCGCGACATGTTCGGCGATGTCTTCCGTCGTGCCCGCGATCTGGGACTGAGAAGCGTCCCGCATGCCGGGGAGACGACCGGGCCGCAGAGCATCCGCGACAGCATCGATGTCCTGGGCGCTGTCCGGATCGGCCACGGCATTGCCGCGGCGAGCGACCGGGCGCTCATGGACGACCTCGTCGCCCGCGACATCGTTCTGGAGGTGTGCCCGACCTCGAATATCTGCACGCGCGCGGTGGCGGAGATGAGTGATCATCCATTCAACGTCCTGCGCGATGCCGGCGTCCGGGTGACCCTCAACAGCGACGACCCGGGGATGTTCGACACCGACCTGAACCGGGAGTACCTCGTCGCGAACGAGATATTCGGGCTCGACGGCCCGGCGCTCACCGAGCTCGCCCGCGAGTCGGTGCGCGCTTCCTTCGCGTCGGGTGACGTGAGATCGCGGATCCTCGCCGAGATCGACGACTACGAGAGGTCAGCGGAGTCGAGCGGCTGAAGGTCGCGTGTCGTCAGGCTCGCCCGGACCACGACCTCGGCTGGGTCAGGGCGATGGGGTTGCCGCTCAGCCGCAAGCCGTCCTGCATTTGGCGTTCGCGGTACTCGAGCACCCTGGTGCCGTTGCCCGTCCAGTCCTTGATGCGCGTGCGAAGGGTGTCGACCTGCCGTCGCCATTGGGGGTCCGACTCATCGACGACGTCTGGCCGCACGACGAACACGTCGATGTCGGCCTTGCCGCCCATCGAACGCCGGGTGGCCGCGCCGAACAGTGCCGCGTAAGCGCATGGCTGCTCCCAGGCACCGAGGTGAGCGGAGAGCCGGTCGACGAACGTGTCGCGCAATTCCGCGATCGCGATGACCGCATCGGCCGCGACATGCTCTCGATTCAACAGGTAGACATCGGCGTGGCCGACCCGGCGCTGCAGGACGATGCCCTGCGCACTCAGGCGAGCGCAGGCCTTTCGGACGCCCGATTCCGAGTACTCGCCGATGAGGGAGTGGATGCGCGGCGCGGTGCACTCATCGGTCGTGCGGACGAGGACCGCGAGGATCTCGCCGTCGAGCGACGGCGTCACCGTCCGGAAGGGATGCCCGAGTTCCACGTATCGAGGCTAGACCCTTTCCCGTGATCCTTGCTGGACAAAAGTGAAGTGTCCGGGATAAAAGTATTGCTTGATCGAAGGGCCGGCGCCGAAGCTCAGCGAGCAATACTCTTCGGTTATCGCCGTGATCCTTCGGCGGATTCGACAACATCCCCCACAACGGATCGTCCGGCACGTTCCTGCCGGTGAAGGGATTGGCATCGCCATGACCAAGCACGTTCGCTATGAAGACGTATCGCTCGTCTACCCCGGCAGCACACTGCCTGCCGTCAGCCACCTCGATATCTTGATCGAGCCGGGCGAGTTCCTTGTCCTTGTCGGCCCATCCGGGTGCGGCAAGTCCACCAGCCTGCGAATGCTCGCCGGGCTCGAACCCATCACCTCTGGGGCCATCTACATTGGCGATCGCGACATCACCAATGTGTCCGCGAAGGATCGGGACATCGCGATGGTGTTCCAGAACTACGCGCTGTACCCCCACATGTCGGTGGCCGAGAACATGGGATTCGCGCTGAAGATCCAGAAGGTCTCGAAGGACGAGATCAGCCGTCGGGTGCAGGAGGCGGCCAAGCTTCTTGACCTCACCGACTACCTCGATCGCAAGCCGAAGGCGCTCTCGGGCGGCCAGCGCCAGCGGGTCGCGATGGGTCGTGCCATCGTCCGCGAACCCGAGGTCTTCTTGATGGACGAGCCGCTCTCGAATCTCGACGCCAAACTGCGAGTGCAGACCCGCACCCAGATCGCCGCACTCCAGCGGCGATTGGGCACGACCACCGTCTACGTCACGCACGACCAGGTCGAGGCAATGACGATGGGTGATCGAGTCGCGGTCCTCAAGGATGGCGTGCTCCAGCAGGTCGACACTCCTCGCGCGCTGTACGACGCCCCGGCGAATGCGTTCGTTGCAGCGTTCATCGGGTCGCCCTCGATGAACATCGTGAGCGCACGCATCGTCGAGGCCGGAGTCGAAGTCAATGGAGCGACCATCCAGGTGGAGCGGAGCGTCCTTGCGAGGGCGAGTGGCGACTCCGTGCTCCTCGGCTTCCGCCCTGAGGATCTCCAGCTCGGAGATATCGGCATTCCGATGACTGTTTCGCTCGTGGAGGAGCTCGGCGCCGACACTTTCGTCTATGGCACGGCACCTGGGCTGGACGGCACGGATGTTGACCTCGTCGCTCGCTCGCGAGGATTCCAGTCGCCCGCCATCGGTGCGAGCGTCCACGTCAACCCGACGAAGACATACGTGTTCGATCCGGCAGGGGAGCAGTCGCGCCTCTCATAGTCGCCGACAGGAATCGACACGGATCACGGTGCACTATTGGTCTATGAGACGTCGAACCTTGCCAGCACTTGCCCTGATCCTCGCCGGAACGGTTGCACTCCTCTCCGCCTGCGCGCCGACGACGACTGTCACGGCGCCGGGCGGAGTGGCGGCACGGACGGTAAGCGTGGCGGCGACAGGCACGGCCGAGGCCACGCCTGACGCAGCCCGCGCCTCGATCACCGTCGAGTCGACCGACCCCTCGTCGGCGCAGGTTGCGCAGGCGGCTGCCGCTGAGGCCACCACGCTGGCGCTCGATGAGCTCAAGGCCGCCGGGGTGGACGCGAAGGACATAGCCACCCAGGCGATCAGCGTCGGTCCGCTCTACGACTACACGTCCGAGGGCGGCCAGACGCTCATCGGCTACCGCGCATCGCAGACGCTGACGGTCACCCTGCGGGATCTTGCGACGGCCGGGGCGACCCTCGACGCCGTCGTGAAGGCCGGCGGCAACTCGGTGCGCATCGACTCCCTCGAGCCGTTCGTGACCGACCCGGCCGCCGCGACCGAGAAGGCTCGCGCGCAGGCCGTCGACATCGCCAGGGCCCAGGCCGAGCAGTATGCGCAACTGCTCGGATTCACGCTCGGGCCGGTCGCCACGGTTTCGGAGGCCACCTCGAATGGGCCCATGCCGCAGGGTGCCTACGCGGAAGCCGCGCCGAGTGCCGACAAGGACGTGCCCACGCCGATCGAGGCGGGCACGACCGAGGTCACCGTCACGCTGAACGTCGCCTGGCTGATCGAGGACTGACCGGCCGCTGCCTAGGGCGCTACCAGCCACCCTCTGCGCGGCGGTTGTAGCGAACCTCGGTGTCGCCTAGGTCGAAGACGAGCAGCTTCTGCTCGGTGAAGCGCTCGAGGAACCACTGGGAGAGCTCGCGGCCGACGCCGCTGTTGCCGGTGCCGCCGAACGGGGCGAGCTGATCCCAGTAGTTGCTCGTCTCGTTGATGTTCACGGTGCCGTGCTGGAGTGCCTCGCCGACGCGCCACGCGGTGGCGAGATCGCGGGTCCACAGCGATGCGATGAGGCCGAGCTTGCTCGAATTCGCGATCGCGATGGCCTCGGAGATCGACTCGATCCTGATGATGGGAGCGACGGGACCGAAGGTCTCCTCGCGCGCGATCATCATCTGCGGGGTGACGCCGGTGAGGATGGTAGCCGGGTAGAAGAGCCCCTCCTGCGGACCGAATTGCGTGATCTCGGCACCCTGTGCTCGGGCATCCTCGACATGGTCCACGACCCGCTTGAGGGTCGCGGCATTGCGCAGTGGACCCATCTCGGTCTCGTCAAGGCCGGGATCGCCGATGCGCAGTTGCGATGCCCGCGCCTTGAGCTTCGCCACGAACTCGTCGTGGACGTCGGCGTGGACGAGCAGGCGCTCGCCCGAGGTGCAGACCTGGCCGGCGTAATAGAAGCAGGCGTTCATCGAGCCCTCGACGGCCGCATCGATGTCGGCGTCGGCGAGGACGATGACCGGGCCGTCGCCGCCGAGCTCGAGCAGGTGTGGTCGAAGCGCAGCCTTCGCGGCTATGCGCTGACCGGTCGCGGTCGAGCCGGTGAAGAACAGCCCGTCGACATCCTCGTGCTCGACGATGGCGGCCCCGACCTCGCCCATGCCGTGCACGACATTGAGGACACCCGGGGGAAGGCCGGCCTCGGTGCAGATCTCGGCCACCATGTTGCAGCAGATCGGCGAGAACTCCGAGGGCTTCCAGACCGCCGTGTTGCCCGCGGCGATGATGTGGGCGAGTGCGATCGAGGCGATATCCGTTGGGAAGTTGTAAGGGGTGATGACGCCGACGACGCCCAGCGGACGATGCGTGAGGACGAGCCTCTTGTTGTTCGTCTGCTCCTGGGTCGACGGGAACGACAGCCCGCGATGCCGGAGCACCTCCTCGCCGGCCTTCTGCCAGGAGGGGGCCGCGTACTCGTGCACCTCCTCGCGCGCCTCGGCGACGGTCTTGCCGATCTCGATGATGAGGACCTGCGCGACCTCCTCGGCGCGGGCGGCGAAGAGGGCGTGGATCTGCCTCATGATCTTCACCCGCTCGATCAGCGGTGTGGCAGCCCAGGCGGGCTGCGCGGCTCGGGCAGCCTCGACGGCGCGCGCCACATCGGCCGCGTCGCACCGGGCGACATCGGCGATCAGCGCACCGGATTGGGGGGAGTGGACGGGGAAGGTGCCGCCGGAGCCGTCCACCCACGACCCGTTGATGAGTGCCTTGGTCGGCAGTGCCTGTGCCATGTCTCTCCTACCCGCTTCGGGATTCGGTCAGCAGCCCTGACGGCTGATGTCCGTCAACGTATCCGATGAGCGGGGCCCATGGCCGGTTGTTTGTGAGTGCCGGGTGCTTCTCGCTGAGGACTGGCGTCTAGTTCAGGACCGGCTTCTCGTCCAAGTAGGCGTAGTGTCGAAGTATCGGAGCCATCAGGACTCCCGGATGACGGAGTGGTCATGGGCGACAAGTCTCGGCAGAAGACGGAAACGAAGAAGGTCGGGAAGTCAATCAAGGAGAAGCGCGCCGACAAGAGGATGGCGGCCGGCTCCTCGAAGGACGGCCCCGGCATCATGCCGCCCAAGAAGGACTGACGGACGGGTGCTCGGCTCAGTCGCCTCGGGCATGGTGCACTAAGCGGCTGGATCGCTCCAGCGCAGGCCCTTGAACCGACCGAATCCCCGATCGAATGAGACCCACGTGGCATTGATCTCCAGGGCTGCGGCGGCCAGCCAGGCGTCGGTGATGTCATGGGCGCGCGGTCGATTGCTGTCGAGAAGGCCGCGGAATATCGACCAGTGCGCGGGGCCTGGATTGAGCACGTGAACGAAGGGTGAAGCTGCCAGCAGGTCGACGACCTCGAGCGCTGACGACAGGTGAAGGGGCTCTTCGAGGACTCGCCGACTGGTCGCGACCCGGATGAAGCCCGAGATCACCGTCGAGAAGAGGCCAAGGCCCTCGGGTGACCTGCGCAGGCGCTCGAGCGTCTCGCGGGCCAAGTGGTGGTTGGGCGACGTCGAGATGACTGAATCCAATAGGACGTTGACGTCAACGCAATGCATTGAGTGCGGATCCCTCGTCGAGCAGTTCGCTGAGCGATGCATTGCTGTCGAGATCGATGCCGGGCCGTAGCCCGCCGCCGGTGAAGACGGGTAGTTCAGGAAAGTGAAGGCTGCTGGTGTCGGTGGCTGCCGATCGTCGCGCGAGCAGCAGGGTGATCGCGTCCTCGATCACTGAACCAACGGAGCACCCTTGAATGGCTGCAACCTGTTTCACCTCACGGTAGATATCGTCCCGAAGCGTGACGGTTGTCCTCATCTGGGCACATTAGCATCATGCAGGTGCACCAAGATGCACCAGTAATAGGCTGCGATGGTGACCACTCACATGACACCGACGCACATGTTTCCGACGTGACCGCAATCGCGAAGTCCTCTGCCGGGGTGAGGCGGCAGGCGCGCGCGGCCGCCTCACCGGCCGACTTGAACGATTCGATTCGCGAGTGCCGCGCCTGCCCGCGCCTTGTCTCCTGGTGTCAGGACGTGGCGGTCGCCAAGCGGGCGGCGTACGCCGATGAAACGTACTGGGGCGCCCCGGTCCCGAGCTTCGGAGCCGATCGACCGTCGATCCTCATCATCGGCCTGGCCCCCGGAGCCCACGGCGCGAATCGGACCGGGCGGATGTTCACCGGCGACCGGAGCGGCGACTGGCTCTTCGGGTCACTGCACCGCACCGGGCTGGCCTCGACGCCTGGCTCGGTCTCCCGTGACGACGGCCAGCGACTGGAGATCGTCCGGATCACCGCGGCGGTTCGATGCGCGCCGCCGGACAACAAGCCCACGACCGAGGAGCGCGATACGTGCGCCCCCTGGCTCGACCGAGAGCTCGAGCTCGTCAACCCCGATCTCAGGGTGGTCGTGGCGCTCGGCGGATTCGCCTGGTCCGCAGCGCTTGCCGCGCTCGCCACCTGCGGCTGGTCGCTGCCGATGCCGCGGCCGCGCTTCGGCCACGGCGTCCACGTCAACCTCGAGCGGAAGGACGGGCACAGCGTCGTCCTCCTCGGCTGCTATCACCCGAGCCAGCAGAACACGTTCACCGGCAGGCTCACCGAGCCGATGCTCGACGAGGTGTTCACGGCCGCGCGTCGCCTGGCATCCGGCTGCACCATCCACCACGTCGGGACCCTGGCCGTGAGGTCAGGACCCTGGCAGGGTCCGATCCGAGGCCCAGCCCTCGACCGCCGCCTTGTAGCGCTCGAGCGACTCCGGGCAGTAGGTCGAGAGCACGGCTGCGTCGTAGGCGATCGCCGCCGGGTCCAGGACCCCTGAGCGTCGTCCGCTCGGTGACCCGAAATGACCAGCGTTGAAGCCGGTGATGAATGCCGACTCTGCGTTGATGCAGGCAATGCCGCCGTCGGCGCCGTAGAGCACCGTGAGGGTCTCGACCGCCGGCACCGGAACGTTGACCCCGGAGGCCTCGAGGACGAGAAGTTGGGAGCGGAGGGCCTCGGCCTGAGCGACCGACTCCGAGCTTGCTGCCTCCTCCGGCGTCGTCGGGCCGCATCCGGTGAGGAGGGCGGCCATTGCGATGACTGGCAAGAGGGCATGCACGGCAGCCCGTCCCGCTGAGCGACGCGATGTGGTTGAAGTGCGCATGATCTCCCCTTAGCTATTCGACGCTGCGGTCGTGTCGGTGGGCTCGGCCTCTGGTAGCGCGATCCACGACGGCTTGCGCAGGGCGTAGAAGATGAACGGACCGCATCCGAGGACGAGGATCCCGGCGAGGAGGAAGCCGACGTAGATGAAGTTGTTGATGTTCGAGCCGGTGGGCTGGGCGAATCCGATGAGAAAGGCCAGCACGCTCGCAGCGAATCCGACCCAGCCGACGAGCTTCATCGCCGGGGTGCGGAAGCCTCGAACGACGTCGGGCTGGGTGCGCCGAAGCTTCAGTGCGGCGAGGAACATGATCATGTACATGATCAGGTAGAGCTGGACGGCCATGGCGGACAGAATCCAGAACGCCGAGCTGACATTCGGCACCACCGCGAACAGCAGCGCGAGGATGGAGACGATGATGCCCTGAACGATGAGGATGTTGATCTGGACGCCCGCCGCGTTGGTCTTCTGAAGCGAGGGGGGCAGGTAGCCGTCCTTCGCGACGAGCAGGAGACCACGGCTTGGGCCGGGGATCCAGGTGACGACGCTCGCGAGGATGCCGACCACGATGAGCAGCGCCATGACGCTCGTTCCCCATGGGATGCCGACCTTCTGGAAAAAGACATCGAAGGCCTGCATGACCCCTGTCGTGAGGTCGACGCTCTTGGCCGGGACTCCGACGGCGATGGCGAGGGTCGGCGGGATGAAGACGAGGAGGATGAGGATCGAGGCGAGGCCGATGGCCTTCGGGAAGCCCTTCTTCGGATTGATCATGTCCGTTACGTGGACCGCGTTCATCTCCATGCCGGCGTAGGCCAGGAAGTTGCTCACGATGAGGACGATGCTCGCGATGCCGGTGAACGCGGGCAGCCAGCTCGTGCCGGATCCCGTCTCGAGCTCGGATTGCCCGCCCTTGGCGAGGTAGATGAGCGCCATGACGACGAGCATCGCTGCCGGGATGAGCGTCCCGACGATGAGTCCCTTGCTCCCGACGAATGCGGTGAAGCTCATGCCCCGCAACGAGATAAGTGTCGCGAGCCAGTAGACGATGAGGATCGTCGCGCCGACGAACACGCCGTTGCTGCCGAGATCCGGGTTGAAGACGTAGGCCAGTGCGCCGGCGAAGAAGGCCAGCTGCGCTGGAAACCAGACGACGTTCTGCATCCACTGCTGCCAGATGGCGACGAAGCCCATCCGGTCGCCGTACGCCGCCTTGACCCAGCCGAACACGCCGCCGTTCCACCCACTTGCAAGCTCGGCGGCCACGAGGGCGACGGGCACGAGGAAGACGATGGCGGGCAGCACGTACAGGAATATCGATGCCAGTCCGTAGGGCGCCATGGCCGGCAGCCCTCGAACGCTGGCAACCGCGGTGGTCGTGAGCAGCGCCATGGTGATCCATGACAGGCCAGCGGCCTTCTTCTTGGTTGGAGTGCTCATCGGAGTTCCCTGTTCCCTGCTCTAGTGATGGAAGGACGAGGTGGCCGCTGCGGATTCCTTCGGCATCGGGCCGGTGAGCCGGTCGAGGTAGTCGACGCTTCGCTGCAGGTCCTGGACGAACAGGCTTGCGAGATCCATCGAGAATCCGTTGCGGACGACAACCCGCATGACCGTGACGTCCTCGATGTCGGCCGGCATCGGGTAGGAGGGGACTTGCCATCCGTGGTGACGCAGGCGCTCGGACAGGTCGGAGAGATCCCAGTTGGCGGTGTAGCCGGGTTTCAACTGCCACGCGAAGACCGGGATGTCGGTGCCATCGGTGAGGAGGGAGAACGCCGGCATCTTCACGACCTCGGTCGCGACGTACACCGCGACGTCCTGGCAGGCTTGCTGCACGCGCCTGTAGCCCTCGCGGCCGAGCCGCAGGAAGTTGTAGTACTGCAGCAGTACCTGCGCGCCGGGTCGCGAGAAGTTCAGTGCGAGTGTCGGCATGTCGCCGCCGAGGTAGGACACATGGAAGATGAGGTCCTCGGGAAGGTGCTCGGTCTTGCGCCAGACGACCCATCCGAGTCCGGGGTAGACGAGGCCGTACTTGTGCCCGGAGGTGTTGATCGAGTGGACGCGTTCGAGCCTGAAATCCCAGACGAGGTCGGGCTGGAGGAAGGGCGCGATCATGCCGCCGCTGGCACCGTCGACGTGGATCGGCACGTCCAGGCCCGTCCGCTTCTGCAGGTCGTCTAGGGCGGCGGCGATCTCCTGAACGGGCTCGTAGAGCCCGGTGTAGGTGACACCGAGGATGACGACGACCCCGATCGTGTTCTCGTCGACGAAGGGGAGCATGCTCTCGGCGGTCAGGCCCGGGTTCTCGAGGGTCACCGGGACGTAACGCGGCTCGACATCCCAGTAGTTGCAGAACTTCTCCCAGACGACCTGGACGCCGGAGCTCATGATGAGGTTCGGCTTGTCGATCGGCTTGCCCTCTGCGCGGCGCCGGTTCTGCCAGCTGCGCTTGAAGGCAAGGCCGCCGAGCATGCATGCCTCGGACGATCCGATGGCCGAGGTGCCGATGGTCTCACCCGGAGCGTGCCAGAGGTCTGCGAGGATCCGCACGCATCGCTCCTCGATCTCGGCCGTCTGCGGGTACTCGTCCTTGTCGATCATGTTCTTGTCGAACGTCTCGGAGTAGAGCTTCGCGGCCTGCGGCTCCATCCAGGTGCCGACGAATGTCGCGAGGTTCAGCCGCGCATTGCCGTCGAGCATCGCCTCGTCGTGGACGATCTGGTAGGCGGTCTCAGGCAGCATCTCGTCGTCAGGGAGGCGATGCCGCGGCACCGACTTCTCCCCTTTGCGGGCGAACATCGGATTGACGGACAGATCCTCGGTTGCACGTGATGTGCGGCCGACGTGGTGGATGGGCATGACTGCTCCTCAGGCTGGGGTGACAGTCCGAATTCTTCTCTGCCAGCAGAGCGGTGTCGTGCTGAAGCACTAGGCGGATCGCGAGCGGGTTCGCGAGCAACCAGGACTTGGCCCTTCGAAGTGGATCGCACGATCAGGTGAACTGCGTGGCCTCCGTCATGACCTCACGGATCGTGGACACATCGAAGGCGCGTCACTCGCCGCTCTGTCGGAATGTTCATTCGCCGCAATGCCCGCTAGGCGTTATGACCGGCGGAGCGTCCTTTGTCCAACGCCCCCGGCGATCGATCGCGGCGTCGAAACGGCCAAACCGGTGCGGCGAAGGTGCTCCACGATCTGAATCGCCACGGCCGGCACCGCCTGCAACGGGGGGGGGGTTGCGGTGGGCAGGGACACTGTGCGAGCGTATGCGCGGCCCCCCGCCGATGCTGCGCCGTTGCCAAGACCGCGCCGATGGAGACAGGACCGCGTGGTGACCGAACCTATCCTCGCCCTCGCCTTGATGCTGAACCCCGGACACGAGCGGGCTGCCCAGGCCCACATGGCGCGGCTTGCCGGGCGACTTGGGTTCGTGGCCTGCCACCTGCCGGTGGAGCCGGGTTCGACGATCAGCCCGTCAGACATGGACGTGCTCATCGCTGCCGCGGCTCCGGCCATGCTCGTCATCGATCATGGACAGGACACGGTGGGGGTGGTGCGAACCGCTGATCCCGAGGTCATTCGTCGGATGCGCGCGAGCCTGGACGCGGGCGAGGACACCCGGCCGCTCATCGTGGCCGTCCCGATCTCGATCGGAAGGACTCAGAGCGAGGCGGTGGCGCGAGCAGACCTGGATCCGCGATTCGTCGGCGAGGCCCATCGGCGAGTCGCTGGGGTTTTCGGGACCTTCGAGCAGGCGCAGGAGCAGGTGCTTGCGATCGCCGAGGCGGGGGCAGAGGTGCTGCTCGTCACCGTGCCGGGGGAGCGCGATGTGGCCGACGTCCTCGCCCAGATTCGCGCCCTGGTGGTCGGCGCAACACCGGCGCTGGTGAATGGCTGAGCACCGGGGTAGCGTAAATCGGGTCGAACCGTGGATAGGGCAGGGTTACCCCGGTGTTTCGAAGGCGTAGGTGCGGCGCTGCGTGGAGGCTTGCACTTCGGATGGTTTGAGGTGGAGGCACGATGCTCGGGCGTTCGCTTCTCGTCGTTGAAGACGACTCATTGCTGCGCGAGTTGCTCGCCAGTGCCCTGGAGGCACGTGATTTCGTGGTCCACACGGCGGCGAGCATCGGCGAGGCCAAGCGCTGCGTGGCGCGTTTCGATCCCGACGGCGTGATCTTGGACATCGAACTCGGACCCGGCCCCAATGGCTTCGACTTCGCTGACATGCTGCACGAGGTCTCGCCGCAAACAGCGATCGTCTTCCTCACGAACCTCCCTGATCCCCGGTTCGCCGAGCGAGGTGCCGATGGGCTTCCCACCGGATTCGCATACTTGCGCAAGACGGCTGTGGCGAACATCGACTCCCTCGTGGAGGCACTTGATGACGCCATGCGTGGCGGGGACCTGACGCGTCACCGACACGACCAGGACAAGGGCCGACCGCTGGCATCCTTGACCCAAAAGCAGATCGACGTCATGTACCTTGCGGCTGACGGAAAGACGAATGCTCAGATTGCGGCCGATCGCGAGATCAGCGTGAAGGCGGTGGAGGATATTCTCAGCCGAGCAGCGTCCGCGCTGGGCATCGATGCCGCGCCGGATGGCAACGTGAGGGTTGCGGCCGTGCGGAAGTTCCTCGAGGGCATCGGCGCCCCCGCCTCGATAGAGCGCGACAGTCGTGCAGTGAAGTGATGCGGGCGAAGTGATGCGGGCGAAGTGATGCGGGCGAAGTGGCAGAGCATGGCTGCGAGGTCGCAGGCGCCGCAAATGTGGGAGCGACTGGGTTACGCCTCCACTCTGAGCCAGTCGGTCGCCCTCTGGTACTTCCCGGTGAGCCTCGCCGGCCCGCTGTTCATTGACCGCGTGAGATTCGGTGGGTCCTGGACGGCGTGGATCGCGATATCGGTGGGCGCGCAACTGGTGCTCATGGCCAGCTTCGACATCTGTCGTCGCGTGATCCACCGGCCGGGGAGGCCGGAATCGCAGCCTGCCCTCACGCTCGTGGCGATTCTCTCTGCGACGTTCATTCGAGGCGCTGCCCTCGGGCTCTTGGTGATGTGGTTCGGATTCTCAACGAACATGGAACTCGGATACCGTCTCGTCGCCGGGCTGATGGCCGCGACGATGGTCATCATCGTCGCCCTCGTCTTCAGCGCGAGGGAGCGCCATCGTGATCTCGTCGGGCGGCTTGACCGCGAGCGGGCAGCCCTCGTGGACCTTGACATCTCGATGCAGGGGCGGCTCGCCGAGATCTCCCGGGGTATCACAACGCTCGTCACGCTGAAGGTCGAGCCGCTGCTCGACGACCTCGATTCGGCATTGAGCGAGGTTGGGGAGGGCGCCGCTATCGACCATAGCCTGCAGTCGCTGCGGCGTCTCGTCGACGACGAATTGCGCCCGCTCAGCCACCAGTTGGGCATTGAGAGGGTCGACCTAGACGTGCTGGCCGTCCCCGTGCGGCTGCGAACCGGTGACCTCGCACATGTTCGACCGGGCGACCGCTACCCCGACTCGGACGCGGTCTTCTGCTTGAAGGCCTCTCGCGGCGAGGAGTTCGTCGCCGGCCCGGATGGGGTGCTCGTGCGCGAGTACGACATCGTGCTCGCGCCAGCGGCCGTTGAGCGTCAGCAGCCGTTTAGCTGTCCGTCGCAGAAGGCGGACGTACCGGCGAACCCGATCACGACGACCGCGAGTGGGATGAGCGGGAGCAGTGCTGAGAGAACCCTGAGCAGCCTGCCACCGCCGTCGTGCCTGCGGGTGATGCCCCAGGCGATCCAGGTGATCGGCACGGTGAGCACGCAGGTGAGGAGGAACGCCCACATGCCATAGAAGGCCATCCAGACCCAGACCGACGTGTTGTCGGTGCCCGAGTCGAACATCATGACGGACATGAGCACCGGCACGGCGGCGAGAACGGCTACCACCAGCCAGATGACAGTCGCGAGGACCGGGATGAGTGGGCCGCGTGCGGGGTTGAGCTGCTCTTGGGTCATGGCCGAAGGCTAGCGGGCCGATTCGGGACCGTCTTGTGAACGTGTGAGGACCTCTGACCCTTGGGCGGGTGCCTCGCCGATGTTCGAATGATTCGACAGGCGGACGGGGGAGCCGATGGCGGCGCGGGTGATCGGCAAGTCGACGGCAGTTGCGTCATCGTCGAACCTGCCCGACTACGAGCGCGGGCGAGCGTCCTTCACCTGGGCGGACGCGCGCCGGTCGCTGAGCGGCGTGAACATCGCGCACGCGGCGGTCGATCGGCACGTGGATGAGGGTCGCGGCGACGTCGTCGCACTGCGATTCGTCTCCGAGCTTGCCCCGCCCCGCGAGCTCTCCTTCGCAGCGCTCGCGCTGGAGAGCAACCGGTTCGCGAATGCCCTTGAGGGGCTTGGCGTAAAGCCGGGTGATCTCGTGTTCGCGCTGAGCGGCCGGCTGCCAGAGCTGTACATCGCGATGATCGGCGCTCTCAAGGCACGGTGCGTCGTTGCCCCGCTCTTCTCGGCATTCGGCCCGGACCCGGTCCGCCAGCGGCTGCGGGCGGGCAACGGCCGGGTGCTCGTCACCACGGCTGCGGCATACCGGCAGAAGGTTGCGCCGGTCCGCGACGACCTGCCGGACCTCGAGCACGTCCTCCTCATCGGCGACGATGCGTCGAGCGTCGATGGCCCGGGGGTTCAGGCGCTTGCGCGGCTCATGGCCCGGGCATCGACCGAGTACTCGATCGCTCCGACAGGTGCGGAGGACCCGGCATTCGTCCACTTCACGAGCGGCACCACCGGGATGCCCAAGGGCGCCGTGCATGTGCATGACGCAGTCGTGGCCCACGAGGCGACCGGCCGATTCGCGCTCGACCTTCGCGAGGGCGACGTGTTCTGGTGCACCGCCGACCCGGGCTGGGTGACAGGCACGTCGTATGGCCTCGTCTCCCCGCTCGCCTGCGGCGTCACCTGCATCGTCGACGAGGCCGAGTTCGATGCCGTGCGCTGGTACTCGATCCTCGAGCAGGAGCGGGTGAGCGTCTGGTACACCGCCCCGACTGCACTGCGGATGCTCATGAAGGCGGGCGCGGAGCCGCTCGCCGGGCGCGAGCTATCGAGCCTGCGCCACATCGCGAGCGTCGGGGAGCCACTGAACCCGGAGGTGGTGGCCTGGGGCGAGGAAGCGCTGGGGAAGCCGATCCATGACACCTGGTGGCAGACGGAGACCGGCGCGATCATGGTGGCGAACTACGCGAGCATGCCCATCCGGCCCGGGTCGATGGGCCGGCCGGTGCCGGGCATCGAGGTGGGGATCGTCCGAAGGGATGCGTCCGGTGAGCGAGTGCTCGATTCGCAGGGCAATCCCGTCCTCGTGGCCGGTCCGGGCGAAGAGGGCGAGCTCGCCATCCGGACCCCGTGGCCGTCGATGATGCGTGCGTACCTGAACGCGCCCGAACGCTATGCCTCATGCTTCGCCGGCGGATGGTACTTGTCGGGAGACCTAGCCCGGATCGATGCCGACAGCTACGTCTGGTTCGTCGGACGCGGCGACGATGTCATCAAGTCAGCGGGCCACCTCATCGGCCCGTTCGAGGTGGAAAGTGCCCTCATGGAGCACCCGGCCGTCGTCGAGGCGGCGGTCATCGGCGTCCCGGACCCGGTGGTGGGGGAGCGGGTGGAGGCGTTCGTCGTCCTCGGCCCCGGGTTCGAGCCAGGCGAGGGCCTGAGCCGCGACCTCATGGCGTTCGCCCGCAGGCGGCTCGGCTCGGCCGTGGCCCCGAGGAGGATCGCCTGCGAGCAGGCGCTTCCCCATACGCAGAGCGGCAAGATCATGCGCAGGGTGCTTCGGGCCCGAGCCCAGGGCCTGCCGGAGGGCGACCTCTCCACGCTCGGGGCGTCGCGATGAGCGCGCGGCAATCGCGTCGGGCATCGAGCGGGGCAGCGAACGGGGCAGCGAACGGGGCAGCGAACGGGGCAGTGGACCCGGCAGCAAGCGGGGCAGCGCACGAGGCATCGTCACCGGATCTCACGGCTCTCTATCGGACGATGCTGCGCATCCGCCGATTCGAGGAGCGATGCGCGGAGCTCTACTCCGCGGAGCGGATCCGCGGCTTCGTCCACCTCTACATAGGGGAGGAGGCGGTCGCGACCGGCGTGCTCGATCAGGTGCTCCCGGACGAGGCGGTCGTGACGACCTACCGCGACCACGGCCACGCCCTCGCGAGGGGCGTGCCGATGAACGAGGTGATGGCGGAGATGCACGGCCGAGTCGAGGGCGTCTGCCGGGGCCGGGGCGGGTCGATGCACCTGTTCCACGCGCCGACGCGGCTCTACGGCGGCAATGCGATCGTCGGCGGCGGACTCCCGCTGGCGGTTGGGCTCGCCCTCGCCGACCGGATGCTCGGACGGACGAGGGCGACGGTGTGCTTCTTCGGCGAGGGCGCGATGGCAGAGGGGGCCTTCCACGAGTCGATGAACCTCGCCGCGCTCTGGCGGCTGCCGGTCCTCTTCGTATGCGAGAACAACGGCTACGCCATGGGCACGGCCCTGGAGCGATCCCAGTCTGAGACGAACCTCGCGCTGAAGGCAGCCGCCTACGGGATCCCCGCCTGGACATGCGACGGCATGGACGTCGAGGCCGTCCGGGGTGCAGCTGCGCGCGCACTCGCGCTCGTCCGTGACGGCGGCGGGCCGATGTTCCTCGAGGCCCGGACCTACCGGTTCCGCGCCCATTCGATGTACGACTCCGACCGCTACCGCGACAGGGCCGAGATCGACCGGTGGAAGCTTCGAGACCCGTTGGTGCTCCTTGCCGGTCGGCTCGATGACGTCGACCTCGAGGCCATCGACTCGGAGGTGGCGCGGGAGGTCGAAGAGGCCGTCGCGTTCGCCGATGCCGGTCATGACGAACCAGTCTCGGAGCTCACCCGCTATGTCACGAGCGAGCCGATCACCAGCGCCGGAGCGCCCCGGTGAGCCGGCAGCAGACCCGCGCCCGGGTGGCCGCCGAGCAGCCGGTCGTCACCTACCGGGAGGCCGTTCGCGAGGGGATTCGCGACGCGATGCGCCGTGACGACCGGGTCTTCCTCATGGGCGAGGACGTCGGGCGCTACGGCGGCGGCTTCGGGGTGAGCATGGGCCTGCTCGAGGAGTTCGGCGAGGAGCGGATCCGCGACACCCCGCTGTCCGAGGGAGGGTTCGTCGGTGCCGGCATCGGCGCAGCGCTCGGGGGAATGCGGCCGATCGTCGAGATCATGACCGTGAACTTCTCGCTGCTCGCCCTCGACCAGATCCTCAACTCGGCGGCCACGTTGCTCCACATGAGCGGCGGGCAGTTCAACGTCCCGCTCGTGATCCGGATGGCGACGGGCGGCGGCCGGCAGCTCGCCGCGCAGCACTCGCGCTCACTCGAAGGGTTCTATGCCCATATTCCCGGCCTTCGGGTGCTCGCCCCGGCAACGGTGGCCGACGCTCGGGGCATGCTGTGGACCGCCCTCGAGGATCCCGACCCGGTCGTCATATTCGAGCACGGCTCGCTCTACAACATGAGCGGCGGGCTGCCCGCGGACTCCTGGGCGGTCGGGATCGACCGCGCCATGGTGAGTCGCCCCGGGGAGCATGTCACCCTCGTCACGCATGGCGGGAGCCTCCGGCTCTGCCTGGAGGCGGCGGAAGCACTTGCGGCGGAAGGCATCTTGGCGGAGGTCATCGACCTGCGATCCCTTCGCCCGCTTGATGACGCGACAGTCTTCGAGTCTGTAGCCCGGACCCATCGCGCACTCGTCGTCGATGAGGCCTGGCGGACGTGCGGCCTCTCGGCGGAGGTCGCCGCCCGTATCGGGGAGGAGTGCTTCTACGACCTCGATGCCCCGGTCGGCCGGGTCGCCGCAGTCGAGGTGCCGGTCCCGTACCCGAGGCACCTCGAGCAGGCGGCCCTGCCGAGCGCCGAGCGGATAGCTGCGGCTGCGCGCCGGCTCCTCTCCGGATCGGAGGCAGCGCGTGCCTGAGTTCACGATGCCATCCCTTGGCGCCGACATGACCGAGGGCACCCTCCTCGAGTGGCACATGCATCCCGGCGACGTCGTGCACCGGGGTGACATCGTCGCGGTCGTCGACACCGAGAAGTCGGCCATCGACATTGAGGTCTTCGAGGACGGACGGGTCGAGCGGTTGCTCGTCGAGGAGGGGACGAAAGTTCCCGTCGGCACTCCGATCGCGATGCTCGGGCCGGTGACGGCCGGCGCGGGCTCGCAGCCGAAGGCCGCCCCCGCGCGGCGGGCCAGTCCCGGCCCCCGCGTTTCCGCATCACCCCTCGCGCGGCGACGGGCGCAGGAGCTCGGGGTCGACCTCGAGGTCGTGCGCGACAACGGCTCACCGGGGGTCGTCACCGTCGCCGACGTCGAGCGGGCGGCGCATCCGGAGCCGGCGGCGGCGCGTCCGAAAGAGCCGCAGCGAGAGTCACGGCCCGAACCGCCGTCAGCGCCAACCGCAGATCGTGCTGCGAGCATGCGTGCGGCTATCGGAGCTCTCATGGCGCGCTCGAAGCGCGAGATCCCGCACTACTACCTCGAGAGCGTCATCGACCTGCACGGCGTTCTTGCCTGGCTCGCCGACCTGAATGCGGGGCGCGCGCTCGCCGACCGCATCCTTCCGGCCGCGGTCCTGCTGAAGGGCGCGGCCCTCGCCGCCCGCGAAGTGCCGGGCATGAACGGGTTCTACCGCGATGGCGCGTTCGAGCAGCAGGAGCACGTTCACCTCGGGGTCGCGGTGTCGCTGCGCGGGGGCGGGCTCATCGCTCCGGCGCTCCATGACGCGGACCGGTTGCCGCTCGCCGATCTCATGGCGGGGATGAAGGATCTCGTCACCCGGGCGAGGACCGGCCGCCTGCGCGCATCGGAGATGTCGGACCCGACGATCACCGTCACGAGCCTCGGTGAGCAGGGAGCAGAGCTCGTCCACGGCGTGATCTACCCGCCCCAGGTCGCGCTCGTCGGATTCGGCCGGATCGTCGAGCGCCCCTGGGCCGTCGACGGCATGCTCGCCGTGCGTCCGACCGTCACCGTCACCCTCGCAGCGGACCACCGGGTGAGCGACGGCCATCAGGGCGGACTCCTCCTCGCGGCCATCGAGGACCGCCTGAAGCGGCCGGAGGAGCTGTGAACTTCGAGGAGATCCTTGAGCTCGTCCGCGACCGGGTCCGGCAGGTGGCACCCGAGGTCGAGGCATCGAAGCTCGATGCGGACGTCGACCTGCGGCGATGCGCCGACCTCGACTCACTGGACTTCCAGACCCTCGTCGAGCTGATCGCGGCCGCGACCGGCGTCGAGGTGCCGGAACGCGACTACCCGCAGGTGCGGAGCCTGCGGGGGATGGCCGAGTACGTGTGCGCCCGGGCGGGCTGATGGCGATGAGAGGAGTGGCGGGGATGACGGAATCGGTGGTCTGGCTGCATGACCTAGGACGCGGCAGCGTTGATGTCGCGGGGGGCAAGGGAGCGAATCTCGGCGAGCTCGTGAACGCCGGGCTGCCCGTGCCGCCGGCGTTCGTCATCACGGCGCAGGCATTTCTCGCCGCCCTCGACGAGGCGGGCGTGCGCGGGCAACTCAGTGCCGCGTGCGATCCGGAAGAGGCGGGCGATCCAGCGCGGCTGGCGCACGCGACCGAGCAGGCGCAGGGGCTCATCCAGCGAGTGCCCGTGCCCGAGACGCTTCGCGCCGCGATCCTCGAGGCCTATCGGGGGCTCGGCGATGGCGTCTCAGTGGCGGTCAGATCCTCCGCCACGGCCGAGGACACCAAGGACACCTCATTCGCGGGGATGAACTCGACCTTCACGAACATCCTCGGCGACGACGCGCTCATCGAAGCGGTGCGCCGGTGCTGGGCCTCGCTCTACACCCCCCGCGTGCTCTCCTACCGGGCCAGTCGCGAGCTCACGGGCGAGCCGGCGATCGCCGTGATCGTCCAGCTGATGGTCGACTCGGAGCGCTCGGGAGTCATGTTCACAGCCGACCCGTCGACGGCGAACCTCTCGAGGATCGTCATCGAGGCGGCCTTCGGCCTAGGCGAGGCGGTCGTGTCAGGCGCGGTCGAGCCTGACACGTACGTGGTCGACAGGGCGGGGCCGCGCATGGCCTCGGTTCGGGTGGGGATCAAGGGATTCGAGATCGTCCGCGGTGATGACGGCTCCGACCTGCGAAGGGAGCTGACGCCTGAGCGCGCCGGCCAGCGGGTGCTCTCCGATGACGAGGTCCTCGACCTCGCGCGGACGGGCCTGCGCATCCACGAGCATTACGGCGAGCCGCAGGACATCGAGTGGGCGGTCGCATCGGGGCGCTGGTACGTGCTCCAGTCACGTCCGATCACCACGCTCGCGCAGTCGCCCATCTCGGCAGGCGTGGCCCCGGATGCCGAGCAGGGGCCCGCCTCCTCCAGTGAGGCGGAAGCCGGACCCGTCCTCCTCACCGGCCAGGCCGCCTCGCCCGGCATGGCCTCCGGGAGGGTGCGGATCCTCCGGTCGCCCAAGGAGGGCGGCAGCCTCGTCCAGGGCGAGATCCTCGTCGCGACGATGACGAGTCCCGACTGGGTCCCGGCCATCCGTCGGGCGGGAGCGCTCGTGACCGATGGCGGGGGCATGACCTGTCACGCCGCGATCGTCTCGCGAGAGCTCGGGGTTCCCTGCATCGTCGGCACGCGCTCCGCGACGTCCGTCCTCCACGACGGCCAGGTCGTCACCGTTGACGCGACTGCGGGCCGTGTCGTCGCGGGGGCTATTGCCGCGCCATCCGCGACGTCGGCGACCACGACGGCGGTTCGATCCGAGCCCGTCGCATCGGGGCCGGAGGCCCTGGCCACCCAGGTCTACGTGAACCTCGCGATGGCCGAGCACGCGGAGGCCGTCGCTGCCCAGCCGGTCGACGGTGTCGGGCTGCTGCGCGCCGAGTTCATGGTGACCGACGCGCTCGACGGCATGCATCCCCGCGAGCTGCTGGCCCGCGGGGGCCGTCAGGTGTTCATCGACGCCATGGCGGGGTCGCTCCTGCGGATCACGACGGCATTCATGCCACGTCCGGTCATCTACCGCAGTATCGACTTTCGTACCAACGAGTTTCGTGGACTCGTCGGGGGCGATCGGTTCGAGCCCAAGGAGGAGAACCCGATGATCGGCTATCGCGGTGCCTACCGGTACGTGCGCGAGCCGGACCTCTTCGGCCTCGAGCTCGAGGTGCTCGCGCGCGTGCGCGAGCAGACGCCGAACCTGCACCTGATGATCCCGTTCGTGCGAACCCTGTGGGAGCTAGAGGCGTGCCTCGAGCTCGTCGATGCGAGCCCGCTCGGCAGCCAGCGCGGCCTGCTGCGCTGGGTCATGGCGGAGGTGCCGTCGGTCGTCTACCGGATTCCGGAGTACGCGGCGCTCGGCATCGACGGGGTGTCAATCGGGTCGAATGACCTCACGCAGCTCATGCTCGGGGTCGACCGTGACTCCGAGGTGTGCGCCGACCTCTTCGACGAATCCGATGCCGCGGTGCTCGACGCTATCCGACGGATCATCGAGGCGAGCGCTGCTGCCGGCATCACCTCATCGCTGTGCGGGCAGGCGCCGTCGAACAGGCCCGCCTTCGCGGAGTACCTCGTTCGGTATGGCATCACCTCGATCTCGGTGAACGCCGACGCCGTCGACCGGGCGCGAGGATCCATCGCGGCGGCCGAACGCCGCCTGCTCGTCGATGCTGCACGCCGCACCACGAGCCAAGGAAACGGAGAACTCCCATGAAGCGCCTGATCGCGATCGTCGCCCTGTGCTTGGGCGGACTGCTCGTCGCCACCGGTTGTTCCGGTTCGACGGAGGTGCTCGCGCCCTCTGCCGGCTCGGCCACGGCCCCGGCCCCGGCCTCGGCTGAGGGCAGTGTCACGCCGCTCATCACGCCGGAGCCGGCGACGGCCCCGAGCACGGACCGCGGCGACTTCGCGTCGCTCATCCGGGAGTTCTCGGACGACGGCGACGAGGCGACGGACCAGGACCTGTGGGATCTCGGGGTCACCATCTGCGAACTGTTCGACAGCGGCGGGACCTTTGGCGATGTCTTGACGCTCACTGACGAGCAGGCATTCTCACCGGAGTTCGCCATTGCGATCGCTATCGGCTCCACCGCCTACATCTGCCCGGAGCACGACGCCCAGATCAGCAAGGAAATAGACGAATACCTAACCTGACCCCGCCGTCACCCCTGTCATTTCGTTCAGTATGCGGCGACCACCCCCAGTCGTTTCGTCCAGTATCCGGCGGCTCCACCCCCCTCGTCGTTTCGTCCGGTATCCGGCGGCTCCACCCCCAGTCGTTTCGTCCAGTATCCGGCGCTACTGACCAGGATTCTCGTCATTCGGTCCCGATCCGGGTCATGTCATCCAAGGGGGCTGACGCCTTCGTGATGAGTCGGTGGCCAGTCATCGGCGCCCATTGAGCGCCAGTGACCCATAGCGTCGAAGACGTCGATCGAGTCTTGAATCGATTGAGGTGAAGGATGAGCCTTGTTCATGTTGTGCCCAGGAATGGTGGAGCAGGCGACACCGCGCATGGGTTGATGATCCCTATCCATGCGGGGCCAGCGCATGTCTGACCTCGAGCGCCCGGGCCGCTATCTCACGTGGCCAGAGTCCAGGGACCCACGTGCAGGTCGCCCCGGTCGACACGGCAGTGAATGCGCCCCGGCGCGGCCCCGGGCGGCTGTGCGGAGAGCGCTCATCGCGGCAGGCTTCGTTGGTGTCATTCTCGCAACCTTGATCATCAACCTGAGCGCCTGACCGACGCGTCATCTCGCTGATGCGGCCCGTCGATCGACGGCTGGGAGCGTGACGATCACCCGGGCGAATGCGAACCCCTCGCACACGATGATGCGAGCCGGCCGGCGCCGATAGATGGCGCAGAAGTCCTTGAGGCCGTGTGCGCGCAGGGTCCCGAGCATGATCACGAAAGGGATGCCCGTTCCGGGGGCCCGCCATCCGCGCAGGATCGGCCAGGGGTCGGGAACGTCATCTGACGACACGATGCATTCGTGCGGAATCACGAGGTCGCTGTGCAGCGAGCCGATCCTCTCCCAGCGTGAAAGGCGGACGTGGAGCCCGGCCGGTGTCTCCTCGATGGTTGCCATGGGCCCACGGTAGGTCCTTGCCGCTGGGCGAACTGCCGGGCGGCCCTCATCGGCCGTCGGATGAGATGGCCAGTTTCATGGTCATCTGACCAAGTCCTTGGTCTGTTGAGCCGGAATCCGGACGAAATGACTGGGGGGGTGGGGATGGGGACGGGGTTGGGACGGGGGAGGGGCTTCGCGCAGTCCGGCTCTAGGCTGTGGCCGTGTCCAAAGTCCTCACCTCCCTGCCCGCCGGCGAGCGCGTCGGCATTGCCTTCTCCGGCGGCCTCGACACCTCGGTGGCCGTCGCCTGGATGCGCGACAAGGGGGCGATCCCCTGCACCTACACCGCGAATATCGGCCAGTACGACGAGCCCGATATCGATTCGGTGCCCGGTCGCGCGATGGCCTACGGCGCGGAGCTCGCCCGCGTGGTCGACTGCCGTGCCGCGCTCGTCGAGGAGGGCCTCATTGCCCTCACCTGCGGTGCCTTCCACATCCGCTCCGGCACGCGCCAGTACTTCAACACCACGCCGCTCGGCCGGGCAGTGACCGGCACCATGCTCGTCCGCGCGATGTTCGAGGACGGCGTCTCCATCTGGGGCGACGGCTCCACGTTCAAGGGCAACGACATCGAGCGGTTCTACCGCTACGGGCTCCTCGCCAACCCCGCCCTGCGCATCTACAAGCCGTGGCTCGACGCCGACTTCGTCAATGAGCTCGGCGGCCGCAAGGAGATGTCCGAGTGGCTCGTCTCCCACGGCCTGCCCTACCGAGACAGCGTCGAGAAGGCCTACTCGACCGACGCCAACATTTGGGGCGCCACGCACGAGGCGAAGCTCCTCGAGCACCTCGACACCTCGATGGAGATCGTCGAGCCGATCATGGGCGTGCGGTTCTGGGACGACTCGGTGCAGATCACCCCCGAGGACGTCACCGTCCGCTTCGTCCAGGGCCGTCCGGTCTCGATCAACGGCCGGGAGTTCGCCAGTGACGTTGAACTCGTCGACGAGGCGAACGCCGTCGGCGGCCGGCATGGGCTCGGCATGGCCGACCAGATCGAGAACCGCATCATCGAGGCGAAGAGCCGCGGCATCTACGAAGCACCCGGCATGGCGCTGCTGTTCATCGCCTACGAGCGGCTGCTGAGCGCCATCCACAACGAGGACACCATCGCGAGCTACCACGCGGAGGGCCGCCGCCTGGGCCGGCTGCTCTACGAGGGCCGCTGGCTCGACCCGCAGTCGCTCATGCTCCGCGAGTCGCTGCAGCGCTGGGTCGCATCCGCCGTCACCGGCGAAGTCACCCTTCGACTACGGCGCGGCGACGACTACACGATCGTCAACACGCAGGGCCCCGCCTTCAGCTACCACCCCGACAAGCTCTCGATGGAACGCACCGAGGACGCAGCGTTCGGGCCGGTCGACCGCATCGGCCAACTCACGATGCGCAATCTCGACATCGCCGACACCCGGGCGAAGCTCGAGCTCTATGCGGCGCAGGGGCAGTTCGGGGGCCGGCAGGCGCAGCTCGTCGGCGACCTGACCCCGGGAGGCGCGGAGGCGATCTCCGCACTGCCCGAGGAGGGCCAGCTCGAGGCCGACGAGATGCTCGACCGGGCCGCGATGGAGTCCGGCGCCGACTAGTCACGGGCCGGGTGTGACCGGTCAACGACCCGCAATGCATGATGGTGGCGAGCCGGACCGGTCGTCCGCAGCCAGATCAGGAGAGCGCGATATGAGCATTGGCCCCGTCGAGTACGTCGTCATCAAGTTCCCGGGCAATCACTTCACCGGCGAGATCGCCCCTGAGGTCGTCCGACTCGTCGAGGCAGGCACCGTCCGGATCC
>WLOY01000110.1 GCA_009699015.1 Actinomycetota bacterium
CCGATGCCAAAATCTATCTGGATCTTCCAACACCGACGCGAAGTGGTTGCCAAGGGTGAGGCCGGGGCGACCTGGTACTGCGGTTGGTACGACGCCTCCGGCAAGCGGCACTCCGAAAGCTGTGGGAAGGGTTCCGCAGGCCGGAACCGGGCGGAGAAGCGGCAGCGTCGCCTCCAAGCGGAGCTCGACATGGGCGTGTACCGGGCCCCCACGAAAACCCTGTGGACAGAGTTCGTCGAGCAGTTTGAACGGGATGTCCTCCCCGGGCTCGAACCGACCACCCGCCGGGCGTACCTGGAGGCACTCAAGACGTTCGCGCGGCACACCGGCGTCACGCGGATCGAGTCGATCGACAACCGGATGATCGACGCCTTCGTGGCACGGCGGCGGAACGACCCCGGCAAGAAGGCCGGCGCCACGGTTTCCCCCGCGACCGTCGCGAAGGATCTGCGGCTCCTCAAGGCCGCCCTGGGCCGGGCGGTCGACTGGCGCTACCTGGAGACGCTGCCGAAGTTCCGATCGGTCCGGCAGGCCGAGAAGATCCCCCGCTTCGTCACCGACGAGGATTTCGGGGTCCTCTACACCAAGGCCTGCCCGCTTGCCCGCCATCCCGCCGAGCCCGGCCAGACCTACAAGGCCGAGGACTGGTGGAAGGCGCTCATCGTGGCGGCGTTCATGACCGGCCTGCGGATCAAGGAACTGATGGCCCTGCGGCTCGAGGACATCGACTTCGAGCGTGGGACGGTCATCACCCGGGCCGGCGACAACAAGGGCAAGCGCGACGCGATGCTCCCGCTCCATCCGGTCGTGGTCGAGCACCTCCAACGCCTGGGGACGGAGCAGGACCGCCCCCTCGCCTGGCCGCTCCACGAAAGGACGCTGTGGGCCGAGTGGGGCCGGATCCAGAGAGCCGCCGGGATTCACCTCCCATGCTCAGCCAGGCACGAGCACACCGACGCCTGCCACGTCTACGGCTTCCACGACTTCCGGCGGGCGTTCGCGACCCACAACGCCCCGAATCTCACGCCGGAGGCCCTCCAGAGGCTCATGCAGCACCGCAGCTACAGAACCACCCTCGGCTACATCAACCTGGCCAACCAGGTGAACCAGGCCGCCGGCAACTACGTGGTGCCGGAGGTGCTCACACGGGCAAGCCGGCGGGGGGATGAAGCGACACCCCCGAACCCCGACTGAAACCGCGACGAAACTCAGGGCTTTCCCGATTCCGGACTGCGGATCGCCGGGAATGCAGCTGCGTCGGGAGCGCCCCGCGGCCGCTGGAGCGTTCGCAGGTCCGGCCGAGCTACGCGCCGGACTCACCCTCAGGCGCGACCGCAGGGGGGCCCGTCGCTAACACCATCACAAAGCCCGCGGCGCCTACTCCGACCTATCGGGATTCCTTCCTCCCAACTACGCCCTCCGATAAACAGCACTCACATCCGCGGGTTGAGGTAATAGACACGGCAGATCCCATCAACGAAACGCCGGCGAAGAGGTCCCCCACTCTCCACCCGTTATCCCCGAAGTAATCAGAGCACACTCGGGCGTCTGCGCGCTGTTGACGGACTCGCGCACTTTGTCACACAATTGTGTGTAGCTCCATGTCTCGCCGTGAGCGAAGCTATCGCCCAGGACGTGTGAAAATGCGCTGCCATCCTTCCCGTCGTATGCCTTTTGATTATGCCCGCACGAGGCGAACCACATCACAGCGCACTTATAGTCCGACGAACCCGCCACAGCACCGAAAAGCCGCTTTGGAGCTGCTGGTGATTTCAACACTGCTCTCAAAGACTTCCTCGGAACACACCTCACAACCGAGGGAGTAGATCGTTTGCCACGCCCCAACCATCTCCTGACGGCCCCCAGCAACCCCTCTTCCGGCATTGCATAACAGCAATCCGCCACCACGACTACACGCACACCTTTGCCAAAGGCCCGCAATGCCTGCTTGATCTCCCTTTCGGTCAATACTCTATCAAAAAGACACCAGCCCTGAACGCTCCCGCCTTGCGTGGGATACCCATGACCTGCGAAACTGATTATGACTAGTCCCTGCGTGACCCTCTTGGCTGCGTCCGCAAGAGCTTTGAGCACATCGTCGGCCTTTGCCTGTTCATTCAGCAATGGCTTCGGCTTCAGAACGCCGGCGACGTTCTTGGCGATTCCGCTCATCGCCTCAATGTCCCAAGGAGGACCAAACAGTTTGGGCAGCGTGCTTCCGTACTGTGTCGTATCGACCTGGTTGACGCCAACATGAATCGACTCATTCATCGCTATCGCCTTAAGCGCCTTTGAAACACACCTACGACCAGACAACACCCACACAGTCTTGCGGCCGCGCTGGGTCGAATTAAAATACGTTCGGGATACGGAGGAAATTCGACGCAGCTCGAAATGGAGCAACAACCCGACCGCGCATGCGATCAACAGTTGAAGCATGCGCATCGCGTTTTCGGGGCATCGCGTCGAGGCACGCCCTCTCGTGCGACGCGACTTGGTTCCTGCGGCCATTCAGGAGCGAGGCGTGCAACGAGTCCGGATGCACCCAATGAACTACATCATTGCTCCTAAACCGAAACTGCTTGTCCGCGTCCTGGAGAATAAACGTACCCCGCACCCCCGCCACCTCTCTATGAACGGCAGCATATCCCCCTAGGCCGCCTTCGCCGAACACGTCGTTCACACGACGCGCACCTCGATCGACCAATGCAGCCGGGCCCGCAACCCCCGCTCCGTTCTGCAAAAGGCTTGCCACCTTAACGACGGGCGTTTCGCTTACCTCCTCCGTAAATATCTTTGCATCCGCGACCGATACCACATCGCGATCCATCAGGGGACAGGACCCTAGCGACGAATACTGAACGAGTGACGCTGGGATGAACTGCGATTGTCCGTTCCTGGTCACAACCACATACCATCGCTCTCCGCTCTTGCCTCTCACGTCCGTCCCGTCCTCCACTGGAATGTCCGCCCCCCACTGACTCGAGGCAAGTTTCGCTCCGGCCCGCAGCGACCGAGCCACGGCCTCGTCCAGGGTAAGCCCTTCCTTGGGGATATCCAGCGAGCCTCCTCGCAGCACGCCATCAACGACGTGAACCGTACCGTATGAGGCTTCCTGCGCGGACTGCTTCTTTCGATGGAGCCACTGGTGTTCCGCAGCGAACCCCGCCCCTGTAGGCGCAATCATTGATGCCGCCAGCAGAAGGAACATTGCAATTCGTCCATTAGTAGCCATGCCTCTTTCCTTCCCACGATACGCGGTCGGATCGCACCCCACACTATTGACACTCGCCCACACGCGAGGCAACTCCTGATCCCACGTCAGAGGAAGACTCGACACGGGAACCCGGCTCGGCGGCATCGACAAGCACTCTCGCACAACTCGCCTCACCACACGGCAAGGAGCCTCGCGCGTGGCGACTCATTCATAAACCACTTCCACCTCATAAAGCGTGAAGGAGTCAGTTGTTAGATAGGGCGATTCCTTCTCCCGAAGCACCGCCCGAAGCCCCTTGTCCGTTGCAGCGGTGTTTTCGACCTCGACGATCGATCCGTCCCCATCTCGAGCCGGCTCTGTGAACGCAACCTGCTCAACACCGCTGTCTTGTACCTTGGCGCTACTCCGAGGCGCAGGCACCTCCTCCATGAAACCACTCTCGCAAGGCACCCCTCCGTCGCAGTTGTGACACGCAGAAATGTGATGATGCAGAAACCCAGTGATCTGATCCGCCACGCCCGGGGCGTCTACATCAAAGAGTGCATACGCCACTGTCTTCTCAACCTTAATAGTGTGGGGGAATCTGGCGGCCGCGGTGTTCGCTGACGCATCCGGCATCTCTGCCCCCCCCCTCATGAACAGTTTCTTTATGCCATTTTCGCCAAGAGCTTCCGTGATCTGATTGATGGTCTGTTCCTGCACGGTGTTGTTAATGGTTTTGATGTGACCCGCCGTAAGCTCCGGAGACACGTCATTAAATGCCAGCGTCGAAGTCAGAGTACCGCCTGCCGGCCTTGCGAAATCCACCGAGAACAGCTTCTTCCGAAAGATGGGCACCACCGAGGCGTCAAGAAGCCGGGGCTCCCCAGGACTACGAAACGCCACCTCGTGAATCGTGCCATCTTTGCCCCAATACACGTAGCATGTCTCTTTCACTGTCACCGCGTAGTGAGTGGGCACCTCCAAGACAGCGGGAATGCCGCGGAAAGGCCGCACTTGACCGTGACGCCTGGTGTCGCCGTTCGAACTAGCGGCGTAGTCGTCTCCGCCCAGCCGTTTCAGCGGAGTGGTACGGGCGTAGGTGCAACCCAATCCGCTCACCATCGGAAGAGCAATAATCATTGCACCAAGAGCGACTGCTGACATCCTGAACTGATTGACCACGATTCACCATGTGTGTTGAGGATTGGATGAGCGCTAGCTGGAACTCACTCGTCAGTCGCCCCTGCCGGCGTCGGCGACGGAAGCATAAGTCGCGACGTTTTGACAATGCTCGGCTTCGCGGGAGGATTTGCTGAGACTTTTTCAGGGGCCGGCAGTTCCGCGGCCGGCGCTTCCTGGCCCTTCGTGTAAATCTTGGCTTTCGGAATGCTGCAGTCGCAAGAAGTGGGGGCCACGGATCGGGAGCACTTACCATCGCCGGGAGCATTCGCACACGAATGATCGCAGTTCACATGCTCATCAATGAAGGCTGCCACCTGGGCATCCAGATCACAGTCATTGATGTTAAAATAGCGTTCTGCTACGACCCGCTTCTCAATGAGCAAGTGTTCGGCGAGCGACAGGGTCTGGGTCTGGGTCTTGTTGACCTCTGGCCCTCTCGCCAGCACGAGCGATGCTGATGCGGCAACGAGCTTGCTGATATCAGTGATGGAGGTGTCCGTCACGGTCCCGGTCACGCTTGTGAAATAGCCGGACTTCTCATCAATGTCGAGCTTGTGGGAGGATGTTCCTGAGAGAGGCCTCGCGAAGTCGACGAGAAACACCTTCTCGGCATCAACGATTCTCTGATCCACCCATCGATCAGGAGCGGAGAGCTGATACTCGTTGAGCGTTTTCCCGTCATCGTAAATGTATGCGTTCTCATATACGGTGATACAGAGATACGCCGGCACCTTGAGCTTGACCGGCACACCGCGGTATGGGCGAGTCATGCCGAAACGCTTGCCCACTCCGTTGGACTGACCGTTGATCCACCCATCACCAGACATGGTGAGCACGGTGGTTCGAATGGACGAGCAGCCAATTGCTGTCGCCAGTGCGACAATCAGAGTCAGGCCGACATATTTAAACTCACGTCGTGATTTGCCGTCGCTCCGCATGGGTGACTTGAGATGGCGGCGGGACGATTCGCTCTCGGGCGCGCCCGGCCGCCCTGGCGTTGTGTACAGCGGCATGAAATTGCCCCAGGTTTGTTCGTGAATCCGCGTCTTGGCGATTCGAACCGCCCCCGTTTTTGGAGGCCCCTCGGTGGGCCCTTGCCCCCCCCCCCGTTCGAATACCCCTCACACTAGGTATCGGGTTTGTCAGAAGTGCCCTTTAGCGCGGTTGTTCCGGTTCTGACGGCGATTAGGCGCCGCTCACGCGGCAAGCGGCCGACGTCGCGAGCGTCCCGGCCATCCTCGGGCTAAGCCAACCCCCAAGGGGCATCGTGAGGGCAGTCTGGCCCTATTTTCATGGGCCACTGATCCGACTCACGGATAGGGGCGCCATGCGGCGATGCGGCGGTTCCCGGCAATTGACCCAGCGCAGGTAGGGCTCAATCGCCCCCCCCACCCCACCCGTCCCAACTTCCCACCTCAGCCAGCACGCCTTCACCCGGAATTCATAGCCATTCCGAGTTGCGCGACATCCCGGCCGTCACCTGACTCGGACAATCCGAGCACGGACTGCGCCGGAGCCCTGTTCCCGTAGTTGGGCCCCCGGGTCGATTCACATACATTCAGCCCCCCTGAGCGGGCGCCCCCTGCAAGCACCACATCCGTGCCCCCACTCAGGCATCGCTAAATCGGTATCCTTCGCACCATCCCACAGGACAAGTTCGGCGCCGTGGGGCAGCACAGGACACTCGCCACACAATCAACACCGGTCTGAAACTGTACATCGCGGCCCTCTTCCAAGGCCCTGTGGCGGACGTGGCACGCCCCCTCAGTCGTCCTCTGGACCCCGGATGACCACGTTCACCAACGATCCATCATTCCGCTGCTTGCGAGTTCCTGCCGAGACTCAGCCCCCAAGCCCCAGCCGTTCGATCCATGGGCCTCAATTGACGAGGTGCACCGATTACGTCGCCCACCACAAATACAGTTTTTATCGCGAGGCCGCGTGTACGACACAACGGCGTGGAGTCCCCTGATCGACCCAGTAGGAACGCCCATTTCAGCTGAAGGAAGGGACGGCGATAGCCCACAAGACGGACCGACAACAGCTCACATGTCGGGCACGATCACGACGTATGACACACCGGCAGCACGCCTCCGCAATCGCGGCCCCCCAGTGCGATGCATCGCAGAAATGGCGCCCCACGGTGATCGACGCCCAATGCGCACCGCTTGGACCGTCACGTTCCACGGGGCGCGACGATATCACGATTTATCGCAGGGAGACGCCCCTCAAGACCCCGGTTCGACCAACCGAATGGTCCAGAAGTCATCCGACAGGTTCTCTTCGAGTAGATAACGATAGGGCATCGTGAAGTACCCTCCCTTTCCCCATCGTGATCCAAAAGAGTTCCGCACAATGAAGGAACTCGTGTGGTCGTCGTAGCCCACAGCAAGAACCGCATGGCCTCCCACGTACGCCTCATTCTCGAGGTCAGGCATATGGAGGACTCCGCTCTTCGCCACGGCACCGCCCTCGAAAGCGTCATACATCGTGAACCCGAATACGAACGGAAACCCCGACGCCAAGCACCCCTTGAACTGCGGCAGGCTGCGTCGAAGGCGCTCATAACTGACCAGTTGGTGCTTGAGCGCCTCCCGGTAGCATTCGGGCGACGGCTTGACGGCAGGCTTTGCCCTAGGGGCCCACACATTAGTAGCTACCTCCGGCTTGACAGGATCGTAGGGCCACATGGCCTCTGGACAGACTCCCTGGTGATGCACGCTCTTGATGCCGTCGCGTAGCGCCGCCCCTGTATCCGTCCGCAGATTGCCCTGAATGCTTCTTTCGTTGAAGTAGATGAACAGACGGGAGGGCGTAAACACTTTCATCCTATTCTTGAGGAGGCTGAATTCAATCGCCGCTGCAATGGCGTTCGCAGTGCACGACTGGATACTTCCTTGCTGGTACACCGGCGGGCACTCCTTCCGCAGATCCACCTTCGACGGTAGCGGCCCCAGCCGTCGCAACGGCGCGGAGTACTCGAAATCGCGTTGGTCGGGAAGATCAGGAGTCCAGCCGTATCGCAGGCCTGATCGTCGCGAACCAGATTGTGCAGTCCGCTTGGCGGTAGTGGCGGCGCTCTTTGTGACGCTCTTCTTGACCATGCTTCGGATTCCTAAACGGGTCCACTCAAGAAAGGATTAGGGCCACCCAAGGTTCCTCGACAACCCCGCTGATTCACTCCGCACACACACACCGGCCGCCCGATACCCTAACCCGGCCGTATTGATTGCGCGACAACGTCATTTGCGGTCTCATGGTTCGCAGCGGAGCTGAGCGACTGGCGTCATCCCTTCCGTTCTACTAACCGCGACAACGTCACGGCACACGCGAGTTCTCGAACATGGATTCTCGGAAGCAGGCTTTCTCAGACACGGTCCACCGATCCTTTGCGTCCGGCAGGTCGCTGACTTACGGACCGAGCATGTGCGATTCCGTGCCCCTTTACGGCCCACGCTCCGAATGGCCCGGCACCTCACGACCACAACCCCCGCTCCACCACAGTTCGCACTTCATGCCCATCCACTCACCGGGTGAGTTGAATATCAGAATGGAAAACGCCAATGAACGTCGCCCCGTCGCTGTCCACCGCAAACGCCAACCTCGCGTGTATGCCAGCCCGACCACTACGGTGCTCCCGAGGGGTTTAAGACCGGGGTGACACCAGCGCCGATACGTCCAGGCCATCGATCGCAACGATCCCTTGCCCTTGCTGTGTTCGACGTTGAATTGTGATGCTCATGGTCGCCACGTAGTCCGCCACCGGACCGAAGAGCCCCACTGCGCCTGCGCCCCCTCGCTCAACGCCTTGCACACTGACCACACGACAGCTCTTCAGTGGCAACTCAGCAGCAGACCCCGCTTCCCCCTCGAAATCGAACTCAACGGTCTTCACGGTACCGGCGAGATCCGAAACGATAAGCACCCTCACATCCGGCGATCGCGATATGCCCATGGTGAGATTCTGCCAATAGCCGAACAGCCGCTGTTCAGGGTCGACTGCGACTGGCGCGCGGAGCGACACCACCTGAATGCAGCTTGTTGGGCCCGCATCTGATTCCAGCGTTAACTGAACATCTGAAAACGCCACTTCCAACTCCACCCCGCACCCAAGAACGCGGCCTTAACCGCTGTCGGAGCCGAGAACAACACCTCGCCTTCCCCCAATACCGATTCGTTACCCATCATTCGCTCCTTGATTATCGAACACCGATGCACGGTACGAGGGGCTCTAGCAGCCCGTGGCCAAAGTCCCCTTCGCGCCTGTGCGGAGGGCGCTAAACTGCTGCCGTTGGCCTTGGCTTGATTGGAGACAGACCCAGGAGGGGGCATGGCACTCGGTAAGCGTCGCCGGGAGCGGCAGTTGGAGGCCTTCGTCGCGGCCTCCGACCTGCCGAAGTCTCCCGGCCACCCGTTCTACACGGCTCTGAACCGGCTGCTGGCGGCAAACGGCTTCGACCCGCTGGTCGAGAAGCTGTGTGCCCCCTACTACGCCGAAACGATGGGGCGACCCGGTGTGCCGCCGGGCGTCTTCTTCCGGATGCTCTTCGTCGGCTACTTCGAAGGGCTGAAGTCGCACCGGGCGATCTCCTGGCGATGCACCGACAGCCGATCGCTCGGTGAGTTTCTCGGCCTGGCCCCGACCGATCCGGTGCCGAACCACTCGTGCGTGAGCAAGACGCACAAGCGGCTCCCGAAGGAAGTCTTCGACGAGGTCTTCAACTTCATCCTCTCCGTCGCGGCCCACAAGGGCCTTCTGTGGGGCGAGGCCATCGGCATCGATTCGACGACGATCCAAGCGAATGCCTCGATGCGATCGATCGTCCGCAAGGACTCCGGCAAGGGCTGGAAGGACTACACGAAGAAGCTCGCGAAGCAGGCAGGCCTCGAGGATCCGACGGACGATGAACTGCGGCAATTCGACCGGAATCGCCCTGGAAAGACGGTGTCGAACGACGACTGGGAGAATCCGAACGACCCCGACGCGACGATCACGCGGATGAAGGATGGCACGACGCGGATGGCCTACAAGGCCGAGCATGCCGTCGATCTCGACACCGACATCGTCGTCGCCGTGAACGTGCAGCCCGGCAACGCCCCCGATACGGCCACGGTCATCGACACCGCAATCGATGCGGCAGTGAACGTCGAGAAGGCAGGTGGGGAGAATGAAGTCCAGGCGATCGTCGCCGACAAGGGCTACCACTCGACGAAGGTCATCACGCTCGCTGCGGATCTCGGCATGCGGGCCTACATTCCCGAGCGTGCTTCGCCGAAGCAGCGGCGATGGAGCGACAAGGAGCCAGCAGAGAAGCGGGCTGTCTATGCCGCGCGAAGGCGCACGCAGAGCAAGCGCGGCAAGCAGCTCTCCCGACTCCGCAGCGAACTGACCGAGCGATCCTTCGCTCATGTCTGCGACACCGGCGGGGCGAGACGCACGTGGCTGCGAGGGCTCGCGAGCGTCGCGAAGCGGCATCTGATGATGGTCGCTGCGAGGAACCTCTCGACGATCATGCGGGCGATCATCGGAATCGGTGGTCCAAGGAGCCTGCAGGGGCTCCGCGCACTTTTGCAAACCGCCTGGACTCACTTCGAGCGGCTCCTGTCGGCTCTGGATCGCCTGGTGGCGGTGCTGGTCGCGCCCATATCGCAGAGGTCGCGGGCCATCGGTGGCTGACGATCAGGCGATCAGAGGCACAGAAAACAACTTGGGCCACGGGCTGCTAGCCGCCGGCAGAGTTCGGCGTGCTTCCCGGGGATCCGCCCCGCGGCACGGCGGGAGTCTTCGGCCGATCGGTCGAGGATCTCCCCTACACACCGGGCGAGGTACTCCTCGAGACACAGGCATGCCTGTTCGCCCTGGAAGCGCAGTGCCGCCACTTGGTCGTCCCGCAGCGTGATGGAGATCGTCGTCACGGAAGGCACCCTTCCGGCCGGCGCCAGGACCCGGGCTGCCTGAGCCTACCGCCGGCCCCTGCTGACGGCGGCGGCACCGCCGCGGTGGCAATCATGGCGGCCGCGGCAAGGATGAACCTTGATCCGTAAGAAAACCACACTATTATTTCTTACAGAATGAGCCGCAAGAAAAGCCCACACTCGATTGAGGCACAGATCCTGGCAGCGGTGCGTGCCAAGGGACGGGGGGCGGTATTTGCACCGGCGGACCTCCTGGAGCTGGGCAGCAGGACGGCGGTCGATGTGGCCCTTCACCGGCTTGTGGAGCAGGGTGTCATCCGGCGGCTGGCCAGGGGCGTGTACGACCTCCCCAGGGAGCATCCCACCCTCGGGCCGCTCCTTCCGTCGCCGGATGCCGTGGCAAAAACCGTCGCCGGCCGGGACCGCATCCGACTCCAGCCGGCCGGCGCCTACGCCGCCAACGCCCTGGGCCTCACCGAACAGGTGCCGGCCAAGGTCGTGTACCTGACCGATGGCCCTGCCCGGTCCATTCGGATCGGGACCACGACGATCCAGTTCCGCCGCACGACTCCGAAGAACATGGAGGCGGCGGGACGGCTCAGCGGCATGGTCATCCAGGCGTTCCGGGAGCTTGGCAAAGATCACGTGACCCCGGCGCGGATCACCCACCTCCTGAGGACAATCCCGGCCACCAAACGGCGTGAACTCCTCGCGGATCTCAGACTCGCGCCGACCTGGATGCACCCGCTACTCCGCAGTTTGGCGGGAGCTGATCCCACCCTTGTCCCCAGGGTTGCTGTCGGCCGCCGGAAGTCGAGGTGAGCACCAAGGAGCCCGGGGACCAATGGTAGATTTATAGTAGGTCGGTCAGGCCCAAGGAGCGTTCCGCCCTTGTTTTCCACGGCCGGACGGAGATGCGGCAGAGAATTAAAAGTCCGCTGCTCTAACCAACTGAGCTACAGCCCCACGACCATCCTACAAGGGGCGGCGGAGCAGGCAACGGGTCTGCAAAACGGCCGAAAAACGCTGGAATCCCGCAGGAAAGCAGA
>WLOY01000111.1 GCA_009699015.1 Actinomycetota bacterium
CGACTCGGATGGCCCAGCGGCGGAGTTGTCGAGGTCGTCGTCTTCGTTGTCGCCGTTGGTGTCGTCATGCTCGCAGGAGTGTTCGGGTTCAGGCTCGTCACTCGGTTCCAGAGCGTCGTGACAGTCGTGAGCATTGCGATGACCATTGCCTTCATCGCTCTCACGATCGGCAACGTGAACTGGACGTCACTTGGCCGCATCGAAGGGGTGTCAGTCGCGGGCTGCATTGGAGCCGGAGTGATCGCCGGCGCAGCCTTCGGCCTCTCGTGGACGAACAGCGGAGCCGACTACTCGCGATACCTGCCGAGGGGTTCGTCGGGAAGGGGCATCGTCGGCTGGACGACCTTCGCGGGGAGCCTGATGCCGTCGGTTCTCGTCATCTACGGGCTCATGCTCGTCACGTCCGACCCGAGCCTTGTCGGGCAGCTGGACACCAATCCCATCGGCGCATTGGTGTCGCTGCTGCCGACCAGCGCGTTGATCCTCCTGCTCTTCCTTCTCGCGCTTTCGCTCGCCGAGACGGTAGCCGGCGCCATGGACCTCTACTCCTCCGGCCTGACGCTGCTCACCCTCGGGCTCAAGGTCCCTCGGGCGGTTGCCGCCGGGCTCGACGGATTGCTCATGACCCTCGGCAGCCTGTACCTCGTCTGGTTCGCCGGTTCGTTCTTCGGCCCGTTCGAGGGCTTCCTCATCTTCCTCGGGGTGCCGCTGGCCGCCTGGTCGGGCGCATTCATTGCAGACGCCACCTGCCGCCGGCAGGACTACTCGAGCGTCGACATATTCGACGCGCGTGGACGCTATGGATCGGTGGGCTGGCCCGCGCTCGGCAGCATGATCGCGGGAACGTTCGTGGGCTGGGGCCTTGTCACCTCGAGCACCAGCGTCACGATTCTCGCCTGGCAGGGGTACCTTTTCGACATCTTCGGGGTAGCTGAGCAGTCGGAGTGGCGAGGCTCCGACCTCGGGGTCATCGTTGCCCTGCTCATCGGATGTGCGGGCACGTGGGCCTTCGGGCGAGCGCGAGTGCGCCGGCAGGAGTTCGGAGGCTGACGAGTAGCCGCGCCTATGATCATCGAAAGTTTCGCGGCGCCATTAGCTGCGGCCCCAGGAGGAGGTTTAACCATGTCTCAGGTACACCTGTTGACCCCGAGGGTTTCGCGGAAGAGCCTCAAGGGGCGCATCCTGCGAGGTCTGGGCTTTGGTCTCCTCGCGGGTGCGGTCTTGACACTCATTCCGGCGCAAACGTCCTTGGCAGCCCCGGCCGGTGAGTTCACGATGTTCGACCTTGGCCCTGCGGGCGAAGGAGCTAATGCCATAGCGTCTGGGCCGGACGGCAACATGTGGTTCACGAACAACGCCAACAACTCGATCGGCCGGATCACCCCGACTGGCGCCGTCACCTACTTCGCGGTGCCGACGACGTCGGCGAGTGCGTCGACAGGCGGCCCCGGGCTGTTCGCCATCGCCGCAGGGCCTGACGGCAATATGTGGTTCACCGAGTTCTACGAGAACCTCGTCGGCAAGATCACGCCATCGGGCGTCATCACGACCTATCCGGTGCCGACCGCAAATGCGATGCCGTACGGCGTGACGGCTGGCCCGGATGGCAACATCTGGTTCATCCTTGACAACGCGAACGGGATCGGCCGGATCACGCCTGGAGGCGTGATCACCGAGTTCCCCATCCCAACCCCTGGCACGACCGGGCCGACTGCCATTACGTCGGACTACAACTGCGTGATGTGCGGGTTCGCGATCACCGCGGGGCCTCTCAACAGCGTGTGGTTCACCATCCCCGGTGCAAACAGGGTCGGACGAATCACCATGGCCGGCGTGGTGACGACCTTGCCGGTGACGACGGCACCGCCTGCGACTGTGCCGGTGGGCACCAGCGAGACGATCGGCGCCATCACGGCAGGCGACGACGGGAATCTGTGGATCACCCAAAACTCCGACGGCAAGATCACCCGGTTGACCACGTCCGGGGTGGCAACCGCATTTGCGCTTCCGTCTGCCAACGCTCATCCGTCGTCTATCACCCCGGGGCCGGATGGCAGCCTGTGGATCGGCAATGGCACAGGCAATGCCCTGATTCAGTTCGTCGTCCCAGGTGTGAAGAGCACCCCGGTCATCACCCAGTTCACCATTCCGACCGCGGGTGCGATGCCGACCTCGGTTGCTATGGGAGCCGATGGGAGCGCGTGGTTCACGAGCCTGGTGAACCCCACTCCGGCGCCGACCACGTTGCAGGTTGGCCGTCTCGGCACAGGTGTCGGCCCAATCTTGACAGTGAAGGTTTCGGGAACGGCGAAGGTGGGCTCGGCACTGACCTGCAGTTACGTCAACAACCATGGTGGGCCTCCCGCGAACGCTCGCTATCAATGGCTGCGAGGGGGCAAGGCCATCGCCAATCAGACCGCGAAGAAGTTCACACCCCGAGCGGGCGATGTCGGCGCCAAGGTTTCCTGCCGAGCGGCAGTGACGTACGCCGGCGCCCTGAACCAACTCGCGGCGACATCGAAGTCGGTTCGGGTCGAGGGCTGACGACGTGACCGATGCAGCGCGCCTTCTGGAGTTGTCCGAGCAGTGGCAGGACGACCTCGAGTCGTGGGCCATCCCGCCGTACATTCTTGATCAGGCGGAAGAGGCGCCGTGGTCGCATCCGGTGGCGATGTTCACCGTTGCGGGCGAGATCTCTGATTCGCCATCCCATCAGATGGCGCGTGAAGGAGTGCCGGCTACCGGGAGCGTGCTCGATGTTGGGTCCGGAGGAGGCAGGGCCGCATTCGCGGTGACGCCACCGGCCGGTACCGTCGTCGCGGTTGATCACCAGCAGGCGATGCTCGACGAGTTCGCCGACGGCGCGGTGCGCCGAGGCGTCGTCCATCACCAATACCTGGGCGATTGGCCGGAGGTCGCCGATGACGTCCCCGAGTGTGACGTCGTGGTCTGCCACCACGTCGCCTATAACGTCGCCGATATCGTCCCGTTCCTCCAGGCGCTCAACGATCATGCGCGCAGCCGGGTTGTCATCGAAATCCCGATGCACCATCCCATGTCGACACTCGCCCCGCTCTGGAAGCAGTTCTGGGACCTCGATCGTCCGACACGCCCCACGGCCGAGGGCCTGTTCGATATCTGCCTGGCGATGGGCTTCGAGGCAAACCTCGAGCGCTGGGAGGATCCTGAATTCGGCCGCAGATCGCCGATGTCTACGGCCGACGAGGTGAGGTTCACGCGGATCCGGCTGTGCCTTCCGACTGAGAGGGCCGATGAGGTCGCCGAGGCGCTCGCGCAGGCCACCCCCGCCGGACCACGTCAACTCGCGACGATCTGGTGGGATCGGCACTAGGTTCGTCCAGTGACCTACGACGTCGATCGACTGCGCGCCCGCATGCCTGCCCTCGAGTCGGGGGTGGCGTTCTTTGACGGGCCGGGCGGGACCCAGACCCCCGATGCCGTCGCGCTTGCGATTGCCGGCGCGCTCACCACAGGAATGTCGAATCGCGGTCGCGTGACCCAGGCGGAACGCAATGCCGATGACGTCACAATGGCAGCCCGGCAGGCTGCTGCCGATCTTGTCAACGCCGATATCCGAGGCATCGTGTTCGGACGCAGCGCGACCTCCCTCACGTTCGAGGTGGCCCGCACGTTAGCCCAGGGCTGGGGTCCCGGCGACGAGGTCATCGTCACGAGGCTCGACCACGATGCGAACATCCGGCCGTGGGTGACCGCGGCGGAGCGCGCGGGTGCAACAGTGCGCTGGGCCGCATTCGACCCCACGACGGCGGCGTTGGAGCCACAGTCCGTTACCGATCTCATTAATGAGCGCACGAGGCTCGTGGCGGTGACCGGGGCCTCGAACCTGCTCGGCACCCGGCCGGACCTCGCCTCGATCGCGGCCGTCGTCCACCAGGGAGATGCCCTGTTCTACGTCGATGGGGTGCACCTCACGGCCCATGCATCGATCGACATGCAGGCGATCGACGCTGACTTCTTCGTCTGCTCCCCGTACAAGTTCCTCGGCCCCCACAACGCGTTCCTCGCCGCGTCGCCTGCGCTCCTCGAGACCATGCACCCCGACAAACTCAAGCCGGCTACCGAGGATGTCCCCGAGCGCTTCGAGCTCGGCACCCTGCAATACGAACTGCTGGCTGGCGTCACGGCAGCGATCGACATGCTCGCGGATCTCGTGCCGGGGGAGGAGCAGGCGATGAGCCGGCGGGCCCGTCTCGTCCGCTCGATGGTCGCGCTCGAGGAGTACGAGGACGGCCTCCATGCACGGATGCGCGCCGGGCTCGAGTCGCTCGCCGGGATCGAGTTGTTCTCCCACGCTCCGGTGCGAACCCCGACTGAGTTGTTCCGGTTCGCTGGGATCGATTCGCAGGACGTCTACCGCGGGATGGCCGGCCTGGGGGTGAACGCGCCTGCGGGCTCGTTCTATGCGATCGAGCCCGCTGAATGGCTCGGGCTCGGCAAGGAGGGCGGCGTTCGTGCTGGGCTGGCGCCCTATACGTCCGTTGCTGATGTTGACCGACTCATCGAAGGCCTAGCGGAGGTCACCGCTCGCTGACGTCAGTCGCTCCGCTGGTGCTGACGGCGGTCTCCTCGTCGGCCCATTGCCCGTGCTCCCGGCGCGCCCATGAGGTCGGCACTGATCCGGTGCGCATACCAAGACGCGCGATCGAATCGCTGTAGGCCATCCACATATGCCCGCCGACCATGATGGCGATGATGAGGGAGAGCCAGTCGTGGACGAAGGTGGCGCCGGTACGCCAGGTCTCGCCGAGCCAGCCGTACATGATGATGCCGGTGAGGAACATGAGGATGATGGCGCCGAGAGTGAAGGCTGCGTTCAGCTTCTGGCCAGCGTTGAACTTGCCGACCGGGATGCGCCCGGATCGCCGGTCGCGCGAGCGCAGCCACGTCCAGTCATCCCTCGTGAACCGATTGAGGCGATCCGCATCGCGGCGGAACGCGACGAAGAACGCAGCGACGATGAGCGGCACGGGAAGTGCGAACCCGGCAATGACGTGAATATTGCGCAGGAGCAGGCGGTTTCCGGCGATCGAGCTGAGCTCGGGGAAGAAGAGAAAGGCTGCGGTCACGAGGAGCAGGCCCATGATGATCGCGAGGATCCGGTGGGTCCAGCGCTCGGCCCTGCTGAACCGGCGCAGGGTCGTCGGCCCGTCGACAGCACCCTCAGGTGATTGGGTCATCGCTGCGTCCATTCGACTCGCCGACCCAGGCGTCGACGTCATAGCCGAGCTGCTCCCAGTAGCCGGGCACGACCGTGGCCCCGAGCTCGATTCCCGAGAGCCACTTCAGGGATTTGTAGCCGTACATCGGCACGACGTAGAGGCGGACTGGGCCGCCGTGCTCGCGGGTGATCGGCTTGCCCCACATCGAGGTGGCGACGAGGACATCGGGCTGCATCGCCTGCTCGAGGGTGAGGGATTCGGTGTACACGCCGTCGAAGGACAGGAAGCGCAGGGCGCGGGCGGTATCCTTGACGCCCGCCTCCCGAAGCAGGTCGCTCAGCAGGACTCCTGACCATGGGACATCGTTCACCCGCCACCCGGTGACGCACTGGAAGTCTGCGGTGATGCCCGTCTGCGGAAGGGCCGCGATGTCGTCGAAGGTCAAGGTCAGCTCGCGGTCGACGAGACCGGTGACGGTGAGCCGGTAGTCGGCCTTCGACATCTCGGGATAGCCGTTTGTCACGGTGTAGATGCGAAAGCCGCCGGTTGCCGGGATCACGCTAGCGAGGCCCGGCGCGACCGAGGCGACCGTGTTGCTCAGGCCCTCGGAGAGCTGACGGCCGACACCGATGCCCACCACTCCGAGCCCGACCATCCCCAGCACGAGCCTGCGGCCCAGCGGGGTTCCCTTGGATGTGGTGTCCGTCGAGGTCTCCGTCATCCTGTAATGAGACATCACATCTGGTCTTCCCGCAACCCTTCGGCCGGTGCGTGAGGGGCTCTACTCCATGAGGGTCGGGACTTCGTGCTCCTTGGCCCCGTGCAGGCGCACGTCCTTGAGGAAGAGCGCGAGGACGAAGGCGACGACGAGGATCGGGACGGCGGTGAGGAAGACGTTGCTCAGCGAGTTGGTGAAGGCACCAAGGACGATGTCCCGAATATCGGCCGGGAGGCTGGCGATAGTCGACATCGCATTGGTGAGTTGCGCAGGGTCGATCGCGCCGGCGGAACCGGGCGGCAGCGTCTCGGCGAGGTTTCGGGCGATGCCATTGGCCATGACGGCCCCGAAGATGGCGGTGCCGAAGGTGCCGCCGATCGAGCGGAAGAACGTGGCCCCGCTCGTTGCTACGCCGACGTCCTTGGGGTTCACTGAGTTCTGGACGGCGAGGACGAGAACCTGCATGACGTTGCCGATGCCCAGGCCGAGGACGAGCATGTAGAGGGCGATCTGCCAGTACGGCGTGGTGACGGTCATGGTGGACAGCAGGAACATCCCGATGGTCGCGAGGGCCGTGCCGATGATCGGGAAGATCTTGTAGCGGCCGATCCGGGAGATGAGGCGACCGGAGAGGATAGATGCGACGAGCAGGCCCGCCATCATCGGCAGCATCTCCAGGCCCGCTGACGTGGGGGAGGAGCCGCGGACGATCTGCAGGAAGAGTGGCAGGAAGATGATGGCGCCGAACATCGCGAATCCGACGATGAAGCCGATGCCGCTCGTCACGCTGAAGACGTGGTTGCGAAACAGGGCCATCGGGACGAGCGGCTCGGGAGCCCGCAGTTCGCGCCAGACGAATGCGGCGAGGAGGGCGACAGCGGCCGCGACCATGAGCCAGATTGCCATCTCGCCCCAGGGGAACCTCGAGCCGCCCCACTCTGCAACGAGGAGCAGTGTGCTGACACCGGCCACCATGAGGATCGCACCAAGGTAGTCGATGGAGTGGTCGATCCGCCGGACGGGAACCTTGAGGACGGCCGCGATGATGAAGAAGGCGGCTATGCCGATCGGGAGGTTGATGTAAAAGATCCAGCGCCACGAAAGGCTCTCGACGAAGAACCCGCCGAGGAGCGGGCCGGCGATGCTGGCTATCGCGAACACGCCGCCGAAGAGGCCGGTGTAGCGGCCCCGTTCGCGCGGTGGGATGACGTCGGCGATGACGGCCATGACGAGGACCATGAGTCCGCCGCCACCGAGGCCCTGGATGCCCCGGGTGACGATGAGCCACTCCATCGACTGCGCGGCTCCGGCAGCGACTGATCCGACGAGGAACACCACGATGGCGATCTGGAGCATGGGCTTTCGGCCGTAGATATCCGAGATCTTTCCCCAGATCGGGGTGGAGGCCGTCGAGGCGAGCAGGTAGGCCGTGACGACCCAGGCGAGCTGGTTGAGGCCGCCGAGCTCGCTTGTGATGCGCGGCAGGGCGGTGCTCACGATCGTCTGGTCAAGTGCCGCGAGGAAGAGGGTGAGCATGAGCGCGGCCATGACGATCCTGAGTTGGCCGCCGTGCAGGAGGTCCTCGCTCGGGGCACCCTCCGCAATGAGGGTCGCCTCGGCATCGAGGGTCTCGGACGGGTCCGGCTGTGCGTCTGCTGCGCTCGTTGTTGTCATCGAGCGGGTGACCGGGATCGAACCGGCATGGCCAGCTTGGAAGGCTGGGGCTCTACCATTGAGCTACACCCGCGTGCCGCGTGCGCGACCACCTGAGTCTAGGCGAACGGTCACCGGAGCCTGCCAACCCCCTAGCCGAGGCCGATCGCCATGCCTGATCGCGATGCCTGATTCGCGGGTCGTCGTGGTGAGCCTCTAGACTCTTGCAGCCAACGCGGGGCGTAGCGTAGTGGCTAGCGCGCCTGCTTTGGGAGCAGGAGATCGGGAGTTCGAATCTCCCCGCCCCGACCGTCTGGAGTGAGTGATCCCCACCTGACCAGGTGGGGCCTTGCCCGAGATGTTCGATCAACCGAGGAGACGGATCAGAAGTGAAGAGCGACGTCGAGACCTTGTCCCCGACCCGAGTCAAGCTCACGGTCGAGGTGCCCTTTGACGAGATGCAGCCATCGTTGGACGCTGCGTATGCGCGCATCGCCAAGCAGGTGAGCATCCCGGGCTTCCGGAAGGGCAAGGTGCCGGCTCGGGTCATCGAGCAGCGCTTCGGCCGCGGGGCCGTGCTCGACGAGGCCGTGAACGATGCCATCCCGAAGGCCTATGAGGAGGCCTTGCGCACCCATGAGGTCGTGCCGGTCGGCCGCCCAGAGGTCGAGGTGACAGAGATCGAGGACGGCAAGCACCTTGCCTTCACGGCCGAGGTCGACGTCCGTCCTGAATTCGACCTCCCCGATTTCGCGAGCCTGCGGGTCGAAGTGGCCAACGCAGAGCCTCAGGAAGAGGACATTCAGATCCAGGTCGACAACCTGCGCTCGCGGTTCGCGAGCCTGAAGGAGGTCGATCGGGCGGCTGCAGACGGCGACCTCCTCCTCGTCGACATCTCGGGCTTCACCGCAGATGACGACCCAATCGAGGACCTCACCGGCAACGCGATGTCCTATGAGCTCGGAACCGATGGCATGCTCCCCGGATTCGATGACGCGGTCCGCGGAGCCGTGAAGGACGAGGTCAGGCGGTTCATCTTCACCCCGGAGAACGGTGATTGGACGGGCGTACCGCTCACGGTCAGTGTCGTGGTGCAGGCGGTGCGCGAGCGGGAGCTACCGGCGCTCGACGATGACTTCGCCCAGATGGCGTCGGAGTTCGACACTGTTGCGGAACTGCGCGACGATCTCACGAAGCGACTCGTGCGGCTCAAGCGACTTGAGCAGGGGGCGGAGGCACGCAACAAGGTGCTGGAGGTCCTCCTTGAGCGGGTCGACATCCCGCTGCCCGAGTCGGTCATCGCCGATGAGGTCGCGTCGCATTTCGAGGACGGCCACGACAGCGGCGAGGAGCATCGCGCCGAGGTCGAGCAGCAGGCCCGGGCCAATCTCAAGAGCCAGTTCGTGCTCGACAAGGTTGCAGAGGCCGCCGAGGTTTCCGTTGGCGAGTCGGAGCTCTCAGCGTGGCTCGTGCAGCAGGCCCCGAGGTACGGAATGGCGCCCGACGCATTCGCCCAGGCGCTCGTCGAGGCCGGGCAGGTGCCGATGGCGATCCAGGACATCCGGCGAGCGAAGTCGCTCGCAACGGTCCTCGAGCAGGCAACCGTCGTCGATGCCGACGGCAATGTCGTCGACCTCAAGGCCCTCGATGCGGAGCTGAATCAACTGCCTGAGATGGGCAACATGATGACCACGGAGATGGTCGAGGAGGAGTCGTAGCGCTCGCATTGCGGTCGTTGCGGGTGAACTTGTCTTTGGCTGCGGGCGAACACGGCGCTGACAGGGAAGCCGATGGGCGCTCGCCACGTTATGGTCGTGTGACGGTCTTACATCTGGAGGTTCGGTGAGTGGCATGACCCAGTTCGGTATTGATGGGCCGGCGTTTCGCGGCGGGGGCAGCATGGCCGGATTCGGCGACATGCTCGACGAGAGGCTGCTGCGCGAGCGCATCGTGTGGCTTGAGGGCGAGGTGCGCGACGAGAACTCCAACCGCATCGCCAAGCAACTTCAGGTGCTTGCGGCTGAGGATCCCGAAGCCGACATCACCTTGTACATCAACTCCCCGGGCGGTTCGATCACTGCCGGGATGGTCATCTACGACACGATCCAGTTGATCCCCAACGACGTGACGACCATCGCGATGGGCCTCGCTGCCTCGATGGGCCAGTTCCTCCTGTGCGCGGGAGCGGCCGGAAAGCGGTACGCGACCCCGAACACGCGCATCATGATGCATCAGCCGCTTGGCGGCATCGGCGGTACGGCGAGCGATATCAAGATCCAGGCCGAGCAGATGCTGTTCATCAAGAAGCGCATGGCCGAGTTGATCGCGAGCCACACCGGCCAGACCCTCGAGACCATCGAGGCGGACTCGGACCGCGACCGCTGGTTCACGGCCGAGGATGCAAAGACGTACGGGCTCATCGACCACGTGTACCGCAACTCGACGGACGCCCCGGCAGTGAACAGCGCTAAGAGTGGCAAGGGAGACAAGCAGTGACGTTCCTCAATCCGCAGAGCAGGTACATCCTTCCCGAGTTCCGTGAGCGCCACGCGAACGGCGAGCGCGTCCACAACCCCTACACGAAGCTCTTCGAGGAGCGCATCATCTTCCTCGGCGTCCAGATCGACGATGCCTCGGCCGATGACGTCATGGCGCAGTTGCTGTGCCTGGAGTCCATGGATCCGGATCGTGATATCCAGATCTACATCAACTCACCCGGCGGCTCGTACACCGCAATGACTGCGATCTACGACACGATGCAGTTCGTGAAGCCACAGGTGCAGACCGTGTGCCTCGGCCAGGCGGCCTCAGCCGCGGCGGTCATCCTCGCTGCAGGCACCCCCGGGAAGCGGTTCGCCCTTCCGCACGCGCGCATTCTCATCCACCAGCCGTACACCGAGGGCGGCGGCCAGGGTTCCGATATTGAGATCCAGGCCAACGAGATCCTGCGCATGCGGGTCGAGATGGAGGGCATGTTCGCCCTGCACACCGGCAGGAGCGCTGAGGAGGTCGCGAAGGACATCGAGCGCGACAAGATCCTCACGGCATCGATGGCGAAGGATTACGGGATCATCGACCAGGTCATCGCGTCGCGCAAGGTGTAAATAGGTAACACGAATCAGCCAAGGGCGACTGAAATGATTGTCCGGCTAAAGCGTGGTGGACACCTGCAATTGTCGGTGTGACAGGGTACGGTCATAGCCTGTTCGCGCGGTTGCCGGACAGGAGCAAACCGGAAGGATCGATGTCGTGGCGCGGATCGGCGAAAGCGGCGACTTGTTGAAGTGCTCCTTCTGTGGGAAGAGCCAAAAGCAGGTCAAGAAGCTCATTGCCGGTCCGGGTGTGTACATCTGCGACGAGTGCATCGACCTGTGCAACGAGATCATCGAAGAGGAACTCAACGAGGCGTCCGATGTTCAGTGGGGCGACCTCCCCAAGCCACGGGAGATCTTCGAATTCCTCGACGAGTACGTCATCGGCCAGGACACCGCGAAGAAGGCGCTGGCGGTGGCGGTCTACAACCACTACAAGCGCGTGCAGGCGGCGACCGGCGACCGACCCAAGGACGATCAGGTCGAGCTCGCGAAGTCGAATATCCTGCTACTCGGCCCGACCGGCTCAGGCAAGACCCTGCTCGCCCAGACCCTTGCCCGCATGCTCAACGTGCCGTTCGCGATCGCTGACGCCACGGCGCTCACCGAGGCCGGCTACGTGGGCGAGGATGTCGAG